>NZ_JBFAZJ010000031.1:0-90527 GCF_040681715.1 Streptomyces sp. NPDC051582 | reverse complement strand
CGCCTCCAGACGCAGCCACTGGTCGTCCGTCAGATCTCCACGAGCCATCCGAAGATCGTTTCACGACCTTGATCAACATCTCAAACAGGCCCTAGTGCGGCTGGCTGGCTGGCTGGCTGGATCGCCGGCCGGATGGCCGGGCGCGAGGCGGTGTTCCCGGCCCAGGATGTGAGAGACGGCCCGGCCGGGGCGCGGGACGCGGCCCGGGCCGCACCCGGATGGCGGCCCCCGCTCACCCCGTGGCGCCGCCGGGAAGCCGACCACCGGTGTGTCATGCGTGCTCCTGCGGACGGGGCCCCTTCAATGGGCAGCCTCCGACCGAAAGGGCATGGTATGACCTCCCCCGCGCAGCACACCCGCCGAGCGGTCGTCACGGGCGCGTTCGCCCTGGCCGCCGGCTCCGCGCTCTCCCTCCTCCCGGCGGGCCGGGCACGGGCGGCGGCTTCGGCCGCCGCGGCCGGACCGGAGATCGCGAGCTGCGCCGGCTGGGGGGCGCGGGCCGCCTCCGAGTCGGTGGTGGTCCTCTCGAACCGCCCGGAGCGGATCATCGTCCACCACACGGCGACGCTGAACGTGACCGACTACTCGCAGCAGCGCGCGTACGCCCTGGCCCGGGCGATCCAGACGTACCACATGGACGCCCAGGGGTGGATCGACACCGGGCAGCACTTCACGGTCAGCCGCGGGGCGTACGTCATGGAGGGCCGCCACAACAGCCTCGCGGAACTGCGCACCGGCAAGCGCCAGGTGCGAGCGGCGCACTGCGTCGGGCAGAACACCGTCTCGATCGGCATCGAGAACGAGGGCACGTACATGACGGAGGAGCCGCCGGCGGCCCAGTTCGCCAAGCTCGCGGACCTGTGCGCGTACATCTGCGACCAGTACGGTCTGCCCGCCTCCGAGATCTACGGCCACCGGGACTTCAACTCCACGTCCTGCCCCGGCGACCGGCTCTACGCCCTGCTCCCGACCCTGCGCAAGCAGGTCGCCACCCGGTTGGGCACCTCACTGACGGAGCCCGCGTCGGACCCGTTCCAGCACCTCATCGACGAGGCCGCCGCCCACGCCCTGTCCCCCTACCCGGAGTACGTCCCGGAGGGGCTGTTGCGCTGACCGCCCCGGCCGGGGGGACCCCGCCGCCCTCCGTCCCGCGTCACCCGGCCACCGCCGTACGCCGAGCGCAGCCCCGCTCGGCGTACGGCGGTGGCCTTTTTTGGCGTGAACTGGTCAATCGGAAGCCGAACCGCCTTGTCGTGCCCCCTCGTTCCGCACGAGAGGTGCCGCGAGGCGTGTTGAAGGACGCTCCGGCGCGGGTACGTGACGAGGTATTCGACATCTCCGCCCGACCGCTTCCCTCGCCGAACCCGTGGCCCGCGTTTCTCCGTATGTTGATGACGAGAGCCGGACCCGGGAACGGAGTTCGGACGGCCCGGACAGCGCACCCAGCCGGACAGGAGTGAGCCACATGTCCCTGCTCGCCACGATCCTCGTCGTCGTCGGCCTCTGGTGTGCTGTCTCGGTCGCCCTGGCCTGCTGCTTCAGCGCCTACCGCATCTGGTGCCGCAGCGACCGGCGCCGCCGGGGCCCGCACGGCCGGCTCGGCGCCCAGACCGGGCGCTCCTGAACCCGTCCTCCCGGGCCCCCTCCCTCCCGGCCCACGTCAGGAGGACAACGGACGCCGGCCCCAGGCGGTGATCATTCCCGGTGAGAGTGCGGCGCAGCCGGGGGAGCCGAGGTACCGGACGGCCTCCTCGATCGTCGTGTCGTCCACCAGTCCGGTGGCCACGATCGACTCCCTGGCCCGGTCCCACGTACCGATCCAGAACCGGCTGATGGGGCTGCCCGGAACCAGGGGAGGCACCCGGATCTCGGCGGCCACGGAGACGAGTCCCGCGTCCCGCAGGTGCCCGGGGTACTCGGCGACCCACGAGACGTCGGTGCCGATGGTGTCCCGGAGCCCCTGCCACATGGCCTGCATGACCCGCGTGTACGGGTTCGGCGGTGCGGTACGGGTGGTCAGGTCGACGGCGTCGCTGAGCACCAGCAGCCCGCCTTCGGCCAGCAGGCCGGCGAGCCGGGCGATCATGCGCCGCCACGAGGGCAGGTGCATCAGCACGAACCGGGCGTGGACGAGCTGGAACCGGCGCCCGGGGTCGAAATCCGGCGCGCTGGCATCCGCCTCCAGGAGATCGAGCCCGGGCAGCGGACGGGCCGCGAGGAAGCGCACGTCGCGGTCGACGGCGAGCACGCTCGCCACCCCGGCCTCCTCGATCAGCCGCCGCGCGACGGTGCCCGTCCCGGCGCCCACGTCCAGACAGTTCCATCCCGGCCCGGCACCCAGGGCCCGCAGGCGGTCCATGGTCATGCCGTCGTACGTGAGCGCCCCCAGGTCGATGCGCTCGTCCTCGCCGGCCCGCTCGGGCCGGAACACCGCCTCGCCGTAGCGCCCGCGCCCGGCATCTGTACCCATGCGCCCCATTATCGCCGGGCCGCCCCGGCGGCGCCCGGCGCGCAGGAAGGCGGGGCACTACCCTCAGGCCGCCCAGCGGGCGATCTCGACGCGCGTCGGCGGGTCGGCGCCCTCGCGGGTGCAGGTCAGGGCCGCCGCGCGGGAGGCCAGCGCGAGGGCGGAGCCCACCCGGGGGTCCAAGGCCGCGCAGGCCGTGGCCTCGCGCAGCGCCGTACGGGCGCGGGCCGCGCCCGCCGCGCCGGGTGCTCCGGACGGCCCGACGGAAGCCAGCAGTCCGGCGTGCAGGAGTCCGCTGAGCAGGCCCGCCATGAAGGCGTCGCCCGCGCCCACGGTGTCGGCGACCTCGACCGCGGTCGCCGGCACCTCGCACCGCCCGCCCGGCCAGAAGGCCCGCGCACCCGCGCCGCCCATGGTCACGACGACGAGCGCCGGGCCCCCGCCGGCCCCGCTCCCGGCCACCCAGCGCCGGACCGTCTCCTCGGGGGACCGGCCGGGACAGAGCCGGCCGAGGTCCTCCTCGCTCGCCTTCACCACGTCGCTCAGCGCGACGAACCGCTCGGCGCGCGGCCGTTCCCGGTCGGCGCCCGCAAGAAGCGCGGGCCGGATGTTCGGGTCGTACGAGACCGTGGCGCCGGCCCGGGCGGCCCGGACGGCCGCGAGCACCCGGTCCGCGCCCGGGGCGAGGGCCGTCGCGATCGATCCGGTGTGCACGTGGGCCGGGGCCGGCCCGTCGAGCGTGCCGGGCGGCAGGTCCCAGGTGATGTCGAACGTGTAGTGCGCGGTGCCCGCCGCGTCCAGCCGGGCGGTGGCCGTCGAGGTCGCGTCCTCGCCGAACGACCCCGGGGTGAGCACCACGCCGCTGCCCCGCAGGTGGGCGTGGAGCGCGCGGCCCGGGCCGTCGCGGCCGATCCGCGTGGCGAGCCGCACCGGATGGCCCAGCCGTGCCAGGCCGAGGGCCACATTGGCCGGGCTGCCGCCCGGGCGGGCCCGCCGTACGCCGTCCGCGCCGGTCAGGACGTCGGTGATCGCCTCGCCGATGACGAGGGCCGGGGCGGTCGCGATGGGGACGGGTCCCGGTCCGGCCGTCACGGGGTGACCAGGATCTTGCGGCCCCGCCCGGCCCGGAACCGCCCGATCGCGGCCGCGTAGTCGGTGAGCGGAAGCCGGTCGCTGATGAAGGCGTCCGGGTCCAGCACGCCCGCGGCGAAGAGCTCGGCGGCCCGCTCGTAGCTGTGCAGGACCGCCATCGAGCCGGTGATGGTGATCTCCCGGTTGTAGATGCGGTACGGCTCGATCGTGGCGCGGGCCGCGTAGTCGGCCACCCCGAACTGGAGGTAGGTACCGCCCCGGGCCACGCGTCCGATCGCGTCCTGGATGGCCTGCTCGTTGCCGGTGGCGTCGATGACGAGGTCCCAGCCGCGCGGCCGGTCGATCTCGTCGGGGGAGCCGACGGCATGGGTGCAGCCGAGGGAGCGGGCGGTCTCCAGCCGCTCGGGGTTGACGTCGACCACGTCGACGGCGATGGCGCCGGTGCGCTTGGCGAGCTCCATCATCATCAGGCCCATCGTGCCCGAGCCGTAGATCAGTACGCTGCTGGCGAGTTGGGCGCGCAGGACGTCGTACCCCCGTACCGCGCAGGAGAGCGGCTCGATCAGGGCGGCGTCCTCGACGCGCACGTGGTCGGGGAGCCGTACGCAGTTGGCGGCGGGCGCGACGGCGAACTCGGCCGCCGCTCCCGGGACGGTGACTCCGATCGCCGCGTAGCGCTCGCAGAGGTTGTTGCGGCCGATCCGGCAGTAGTGGCAGGCATTGCAGTACAGCGAGGGGTCGACGGCCACGCGGTCGCCGATGGCCAGCCCGGTCACCTCGGGGCCGTAGGCGACGACGGTGCCGGCGAACTCGTGACCCGGCACGATCGGCAGGCTGGGCGCGAACTCCCCCTGGAGGATGTGCAGATCGGTTCCGCAGAGCCCGCACGCGGCGACCTGGACCACCACCTCGCCGGGGCCGGGCTTCGGGTCGTCGACGGTCTCGATCGTCACGACTCCGGGAGCGCTGATGAGGGCTGCTTTCACTTGACTGCTCCAAGGGAGAGGCCCTGGACGAGCTTGTCCTGGGCGGCGAACCCGGCGATGAGGACCGGCAGGGAGATGCAGACGGCGGCGGCGCACACCTTCGCCAGGAAGAGCCCCTGGCTGGTGACGAACCCGGTGAGGAAGACGGGTGCCGTACCGGCCACGACCCCGGTCAGGACGCGGGCGAAGAGGAGCTCGTTCCAGCTGAAGATGAACGAGATGAGCGCGGTGGCGGCGATGCCGGGCATGGCCACGGGCGCCACGATCCGAAGGAGGGTGGTCGTCAGCCCGGCGCCGTCGATCGAGGCCGCCTCCAGGATCTCCCCGGGCACCTCGGCCAGGAAGGAGCGCATCATCCACACCGCGACCGGCAGGTTCATCGAGGTGTAGAGGATGACCAGGAGCCAGATGTTGTCGAGCATTCCGGTGTCCCGCGCGATGAGGTACAGCGGCAGCAGTCCGGCAACGGCGGGGAGCATCTTGGTCGAGAGGAAGAAGAACAGCACGTCGGTCCACTTGCGGACCGGCTTGACGGAAAGGGCGTACGCGGCCGGCAGGGCCAGCGCCAGGACCAGCAGGGTCGATACGACGCTCGCCGTGGCCGAGTTGATCAGCGGTGGCCACGGGCTCGTCCCGGTGCCCGCTCCGAAGAACTCCCGGTAGCCGTCCAGGGTGAGCGCGGCGCCCACGGCGGGCGGGTTGGTCGAGGCGTCCTGCTCGCTGTGCAGCGAGGTGAGGACCATCCACGCGAACGGAAGGAAGAACAGCAGCCCGCAGAGCCAGGCCGCGAGGCCCCGGAAACCGCGGCGGACGGGGGCGGTCACGGCGCCTCCTCGCGGAACAGGGAGGAGACGGTGCGCAGGGCGAAGGTGGCGATGACCATGGAGCAGATCACGACGAGGACGCCCTCGGCGGAGGCCTGGCCGTAGTCGTGGGCCTGGTAGAAGGTCTCGTAGACGGTGTAGGGCAGGTTGGCGGTGCCCAGACCGCCCGAGGTGAGGGTGAAGACCGCGTCGAAGTTCTGGACCACGTGGATGCTGCCGAGGAGGGCGGCCAGTTCCAGGTAGCGGCGCAGGTGCGGGAAGGTGAGGTGGCGGAAGACCTGCCAGGTGCCGGCCCCGTCGACGTGCGCGGCCTTGACGATGTCGGGTGGCCGGCTCTGGAGTCCGGCGAGCAGGATCAGCATCATGAACGGCGTCCACTGCCAGATCAGTGACACCTCGACGGCGACCAGCGGGAGGCCGGACATCCAGTCGGGCTGCGGGGCGCCGTCACTGCCGAACAGGCCCCAGATCCAGGTGAGCGAACCGTTGATCAGCCCGTACGAGGCGTTGTAGAGGGCGTGCTTCCACAGCAGGGCGGATGCGGCCGGGACGACGAGGAAGGGGGCGATGAGCAGGGTGCGGACGATGGCGCGGCCCGGGAAGCCGCGGTCCAGCAGCAGGGCCAGACCGAGGCCGAGCAGGAGGCTGGTGAGCACCACCGCCGAGGTGAGGACCACGGTGGTGAGCAGGGAGGACCTGAGCGCGGGATCGGTCAGGGCGCCCCGGTAGTTGGCGAGCCCGCCGAAGCCCCGGTCGTCCGGCGCCAGGGCGTTCCAGCGCATGAACGAGATGACCAGGGTGGCGACGAACGGCAGCTGCGTCACCGCGATCAGGAAGACCAGGGCCGGCAGCAGGGGTGCACGCCGGGCCCAGGCGCCGCGCGGGCGCGGTCCGGCGGGGCGGGTGGCCCGGCGCGGGCCGCCGCGCGGGGCGGTGCGCCGGGGTTCGGCCGTCAGAGGGGCGGTCATGGGAGCCTCCGTCCTGCCGCTCAGTTGCCCGCGTACTTCTTGGCGACGGCCTCCGCGCGGGACTGGCCCGCCTTGAGGGCTTCCTCGACGCTGGTACGGCCGGCGATGGCGGAGCTGATCTGCTGGGAGACCTCGGTGCCGAGGTCGGTGAACTCGGGGACGCCGACGAACTGGATGCCCGGCGCGGGCCGAGGCTGGACGCCCGGATCGGCCGGGTCGGCCGCGGTCAGAGCGGACTTGGTGGCGTCGGCGAAGGCGGAGGCCGCGGCCACGTACTGCGGATTGGCGTAGGTGGAGGTGCGCTTGCCCGCAGGGAGGCGGGCCCAGCCGAGCCGCTCGCCGACGAGGTTCTCGTACTCCTTGCCCGATGCCCAGGAGACGAACTTCCACGCGTCGTCCTGGTGTTCGCCGGCCTTCTGCAGGCCCCAGGCCCACGTGTAGAGCCAGCCGGAGCTCTTGGTCCGTTCCACGGGGGCGGGGGCGTAGCCGACCTTGCCGGCCACGGGGGAGGCCTTGTCCTCCAACGGGCCCGCGGCGGAGGTGGCGTCGTACCACATGGCCACCTTGCCCTGTTCCATCGCGTTGAGGCACTCGGTGAACCCGGCCTGGGGGGCGCCGGCTTCGCCGTGGTCGCGGACCAGACCGACGTAGAACTTCACGGCTTTGGCGAACTCCGGGCTGTCGAGCCGGGCCGTCCAGTCCTTCTCGAACCAGGTGCCGCCCATGGTGTTCACGACGGTGGTCAGCGGGGCCATCACCTCGCCCCAGCCGGGCAGACCGCGCAGGCAGATCCCCTTCATGCCCGGCTCGGCCCCGTCGGCCTTGGCCGCCAGCTCGGCGACCTCGGCCCACGTGGGGTTCGCGGGCACGGTCAGGCCCTTCTCGGCGAAGACGTCCTTGCGGTACATGAGGAACGAGGACTCGCCGTAGAAGGGCTCCGCGTAGATCTCCCCCGAGGCGGTGAGGGACTCCTGGATCGGGGGCAGGATGTCGCCCTGGTCGAAGGCGGAGTCGGCCCTGGCGCGGGCAGTGAGCGGGGAGAGCCAGCCGTTCTTGGCGTAGATCGGCGTCTCGTAGTTGCTGATGGTGGCGACGTCGTACTGGCCGGCCTGGCCGGCGAAGTCCTGGCTGATCTTGTCCCGTACGTCGTTCTCCGGGAGCGCGGTGAAGTGGACCGTGATGCCGGTGGCCTTGGTGAAGTGGTCGGCGGTGAGCTTCTGGAGGTCCACCATCTGGGGGTTGTTGACCATCAGCACGTTGATGGAGTGGGCTCCGGAGCCGCCGGCGCCGCCGCCGGCGCCGGAGCACCCGGCGATCAGGGCCATGCCCAGGCCGACGGCCGCGGCCGGGACGGCTCTGCTGGTTCCTCGGGTCGTCATGCGGGTCCCCTTCCGGGTGATGGTTTCGGGCATGCCGACAACACGCGTGGCGTGCGGGGTGCGTATTGCGGGGTGCGTACTGCGCAACTGCGTGGGGCGAACTGCGGACGCGTGGCCGGAGCGGGTCAGACGCGGATGACCTGCGGGCCCAGCAGCGAGTACCGGTGGGCCTCGGCGACGGAGAGCCCGGTGTCGGTGACGATCGTCTCGAAGTCGGACACCTCGGCGAAGCGGCAGAAGCTGCTCGCGCCGAACTTGCCGTGGTGCCCCATGAAGATCCGTCTGCGGGAAACCTCCAGCGCCTTCGCCTTGACGTCGGCCACGACCGGATCGGGAGTGGTGAGGCCGCAGTCCCGGGAGATGCCGTTCGACCCCAGGTAGGCCAGGTCGATGACGAAGCCCGAGAGCATCGCGCAGGCCCAGGAGCCCACGGTGGCCAGCGTCCGGGCGCGGACCCGGCCGCCCAGGAGCAGCGTGGTGTGCGGGGAGTCGGCCACCGCCGCGGCCGTCGACAGCGAGGCGGTGACCAGGGTCAGGGGGCGGTCGGTGGGCAGCAGCGTCGCGAGGAGCTGTGGGGTGTACCCCTCGTCGACGAACACCGTCTCCGCCCCGCCGAGCAGTTTGGCGCCCTGCGCGGCGATCCGGCGTTTGCTCTCGACGTGCAGCGTGACCCGCTGCGCCAGGTTGGTTTCGAATCCGGCGCTCTCGACGGGATACGCGCCGCCGTGGGTGCGACGGACGAGCCCACGGCGCTCCAGTTCGCTCAGGTCCCGCCGGATCGTCTCCGGCGCCACCCCGAAGTCCGCGGCGACACCTGCGACCTCCAGCCGCCCCTGCTGCCGGGCGAGGGTGAGCAGCCGTTGGTGGCGTTCCTCTGATCGCATCGGACGTACCTGCCCTTCCCCAGCCCGTTCGGGCACCGGCGGCCCGAACGGGCCCGCCCAAGATTTATACCGCCGGGGATCAGTCGCGCACCGGCCCGTTCCGGGCATGAGATGGCCTGTATGTGCCCGTTCCGGAAGGGGCAGAACAGCACGTCAGAGCCGTTCAGTCGGTCATTCCGGGCGCCCGGGGTGCCCGTTTGGCACGTTCGGGTGCCGGATCCGGTGCGGGCGGGCGGGTCCGCCGCCCCGGCGGGGCCGCGGGCGCCAATCGGACCGGCGGGAGCGGCCGTTCGGGCATCCGGTACGGGCGGCACGTCCGCCACACCCGTGCTGAACCGGGGATTCGTACCCGCCCGGCCGGGCGGACTCGGGCGGACTCGGGCGCGATCGACTCCATAACGGGCCCGGCCCGGCCGCCCGTTCACGACTACAACTGCATCAGAGATCAGATGCGGAAGCCGCCGCCACAGCCGGTGCCGGAACGGAGGGAACCGTCTTGAACGACGTACCGACACCGATACCGATACCGACACCGACACCGAGCCCGCAGGTGCCCGCGAACCGTTCCGCGGAGCACGGCGACGCCTTTCTGAGAGCGCTCTACGAGAAGCACGGGACCGAGCTGATGCGTTTCGCGGCCCGCCGGCTCGACGGCGACTGGCACCGGGCCGAGGACGTGTTCCAGGAAGCGGCCCTCCGCGCCTGGCAGCACGCCGCGCAGCTCGAACCCGGAGCCGAGGCGCTGCGGCCCTGGCTGTTCGCCGTGGTCCGCAACCTGGTCATCGACGGCCACCGGGGCCGCCAGTCGCGCCCGCCCGAGGCCGACGACGAAAGCCTGCGCCGCATGCCGGTACCGGACGGGGTCGACCGCACCCTCACCACCCATGTCGTGGTCGACGCCATGCGCGACCTCACGCCGTTCCAGCGGGAGGTGCTGCTGCACACGTACTACATGGGGCGCAGTGTGAGCCAGACCGCCCAAGTGCTGGGCGTGCCGCCGGGCACGGTCAAATCACGGACGCACAACGCGATGCGCGCCCTGCGGGCAGGCCTGAGCAGCCGGGGCCTGCGATGATCCGCCGCGGCGGCCCGTCCGCACCGCGGATCCCGTGCTGAGGGTCGCCGCTCGATGCGCCCGATGTCCCCACCGATGTCGCACAGTTGGCCTATCCTGCCCCAGTGGATCAGCTGACCGCCGAAGACCCGGCCCGTATCGGCCCCTACCGCCTCATCGCCCGGCTGGGGGCCGGCGGGATGGGCCTGGTCTACCTGGGCCGCTCCGAGGGCGGCCGCACCGTCGCCGTGAAGGTCGTGCAGGCCGAGTACGCCGGACACCCCGAGTTCCGCAGACGCTTCGCCCGCGAAATCGCCGCCGCGCGGAAAGTGGGAGGCAGCTGCACGGCGGCCGTGCTCGACGCGGATCCCGAGGCCGCAGTCCCCTGGGTGGCCACCCAGTACATCCCCGGCCCCGACCTGCACGCCGTCGTCGCCCGGCACTTCGGTCCGCTGCCCGAGCACTCCGTCCACACCCTCGCCAACCGCCTCGCGCTCGCCCTCCAGGCCGTGCACGGGGCGGGCCTGATCCACCGCGACCTCAAACCGTCCAACGTGCTCGTCACCGTCGACGGCCCCCGCGTCATCGACTTCGGCATCGCCCGCGCGATGGACAGCCTCGCCGAGGAACACAGCCTGCACACCCGCACCGGCATGCTGATCGGATCCCCCGGCTTCATGTCCCCGGAGCAGGTCCGCGGCCTCGAACTCACCCCCGCCAGCGACGTCTTCTGCCTGGGCGCCGTCCTCGTCTACGCCGCCACCGGACGTCTCCTCTTCGGCGCCACCGACACCGGACTGAACGCCCACCTCTTCCGGATCGCCGAGGAGGAGGCGGACCTGACCGGGGTGCCGGCCGCGCTGGTCGACCTCGTACGGGCCTGCCTGCACAAGGACCCGGCCCGGCGGCCGACCCCCCGCGAGGTGGCCGAGCGTACGACGCCGGACCAGGCACCGGAGTGGCTGCCGGGGGCCGTACTGGCACAACTCGGCCGTCATGCCGCCGAGTTGCTGGACTACGCCCCGGTGATCCCGGCCCAGGCCCCGGCCCCCGCGGAAACGCCCGCCCCGCAGGGGCCGCCCCTGCCGTCCGCCTACGCCCCGGCGCCCCTCGCGGCCTTCGATCCCGCGCGGGGCTTCGGACCGCCCCCGGGCGCGCCCGCGGCCGCCTGGCAGGCACCCCCGCCCCCGGACTCACCTCCGGCCCCCGCGCACCCGAGGCGCTGGTGGGGCCTGGCGGCGATCTCCCTGGCACAGCTGCTGGTACTGATCCAGGCGGCGGCGTTCAACATCGCGATCCCGGCCGTCCAGGGAGACCTGCACCTGTCGGCCGATGACGCGCGCACGATGGCCGGCGCCTACGGCATCGCCTTCGGCGCCGTGCTGCTGATCGGGGGGCACGTCGCGGACCTCGTGGGCCGCAGACAGACGCTCATCGTCGGACTGCTCGGCTGCGCGGCCGCCTCCGTCCTCGGCGGATCGGCTCCGGACTCCGGCACGCTCGTCTGGGCCCGCGTGCTCCAGGGCGCGTTCGGCGCGCTGCTGACCCCGGCCGCGCTGTCCCTGGTGGCCACCGGCTTCACCGACCCGAGGGAACGAGGCAGGGCCTTCGGCGTCTACGCCGCCGTCGCGGGCGGCGGTACGGCACTCGGGGTGGCCGCGGGCGGATGGCTGCTCACCGCCCTGAGCTGGCGCGTCGCGCTGTTCGTCGGCGTGCCGATCGCCGCGGTCGCGCTGATCGGCACGCTCACCCTGGTGCGCGAGAACGGGGGCCGCACCGCCGGCCACTTCGACGGGCCGGGCGCACTGCTCGGCGCGGGCGGGCTCGCCGCCCTGCTCTACGGACTGGGCGAGGCCGCGCCGCTCGGCTGGACCGCCCCCCTCGTGCTGGTCCTGCTCGTCGGGGGCGTCCTCCTGCTCGCCGGCTTCGTGTGGCGCCAGACCGTCGCGGCGCACCCGCTCCTGCCGGCGGGCGTCCTGAGGGACCCGAACCGCGCAGGCAGCCTCCTCGCCATGCTCCTGGCCGGCGCCGGCGTCCTCGTCCTCTACCCCGTCGTCGGCTATTACCTCCAGGCCGTGCTGGGCGACGCACCGGGCGCGGCCGGAGTGGCCTTCCTCCCCATGGCGGCCGCGATCGCGGTCGGCTCCACCCAGGTGTCCGCCCGGCTGCTGCACCGCGTGGGGCCCCGCGTCCCGCTCCTGGCGGGCCTGGTGCTCACCGCCGTCGGTCTGTTCCTGCTGACCCGTCTCGGCCTCGAAGGCTCGTACGCGACCGGAGTGCTGCCCGCGCTGCTCCTCATCGGCCTCGGGATCGGGACGGCCTTCGTGCCGGTCTTCGCCACCGTGACCGGCGGGGTCGCAGCGGCGCGCTCCGGCGGAGCCGCGGCAGCCGTCTTCACGGCCCAGGCACTGGGCACGGCGATCGGCGCGGCACTGCTCGACACCGTGATCTCCGTCCACGTGGACCGCCTGCGCACCGGGGCCGAGCTGCCCCGCGCGATCGTGATGGAGGTGCTGCGCGCCGAGACCGCCGGCTTCTGGTGGGCGGCCGGCAGCCTCCTGCTCGCGGGCCTGGTCGCCGCCCTGACGGTCAGGGCCCGGGGGCCCCGGGACGACGCGCGGAGCGTCACCGCGGCAGAGGGCTGACCGGCCCCGGACAGGAAGGCGGGGCGGGCCGACAGCACTCGGCCCGCCCCGCCCCCCTCTTTCCTCCGACGGCCGGGCCTCCTCAGATCCCCAGGGCCCTGCGCAGGCCCAGGCGGTCGGTGCCGAGCTTGGTGAAGACCGCCGACAGGAGTTCGGAGACGGCCTGCGGGTCGCTGTGCGTCTTCGCCGCGATCGCCGTGTTGTCGAGGCCGAGCGCGGCATGGCCGGCCGCCGCGCTCTCGGCCACGGTCAGCGTGTCCTGCTCGAACGTGTGCAGCCGGCGGGGGCGCAGACCGGCCGACACCAGCTGGGAGCGGGCGCGGCGCGCGAGGCCGTCGGCGCCGCAGGCCGAGGCCGTCTCCATGCCCCGGTAGAGCTGCTGCGCCGCCCGGTGCGGATCGCCCAGGGTGTGCAGGGCCGTGCCGTGATCGACGAGGGCGTGGGCGAGTTCGCAGGCGGCGGGGGACTGTTCGAGGTGGCCCACCGCCTCCTGGAGGAGGACCGCCGCCTGCGCCGGGTCCGTGGCCGCCGCCGATACGCGCAGGGCGTGGCCGATCGCGCTCGACGTACCGAACACCCGCGCCCGGGCGACCGCTTCGGTCGCCGTGGCGCGTGCCTGCTCGGGCGCGCGGGTCACCTGCGCCAGCGCCAGGTCCAGCTGCCACGGACTCCACGACGGATTGCGGGTGCCGCGCAGGTCCAGCCGCCTGCCCGCCGCGGTCAGGTGCCGCATCGCCTCGTCGATCCGGCCCTGGGCCAGCAGCAGCTTGCCCCACACGGCCTGCGGGTCGGGGTAGACGACCGCGGCCGGGAAGCCGTCGCCCAGCTTGTAGGTGTCGGCGACCCGCTGCGCCTCCGCGGTGTTCCCGCGGGCGAGCAGGGTCTCGATGAGCGTGCCGATCGCGTACCACTGCGCCGGGATCCCCTGGCCGACACGGTCGGCGATCTGCAGGCCGTTGCGGACGAAGTCCTCCGCCTCGGCGAGCCGCCCGCGCCGGTAACGGACGTACCCGAGCAGCGTGTAGACGAACGACAGGTGCGCGCCGCGCCAGCCCTTCGCCTCGAACTCGACGATGCCGGTGTTGAACAGGTCCTCGGCGCGCCCGGGCTGGTCGCAGTACATGAGCGTGACCGCGATGACCGACGGTACTTCGAACCCGAAGTCCTGGTCGGTCCAGCTCATCCCGCCGTCCAGGGCCTGTTCCGCGTACTCCAGCGCCGTGGTGGCGGCTTCTCCGCGCATCGCGGCGTCCCAGGCGCGCAGGCCCAGGATATGCCGCTCCGCCAGACCGCGGCCGGTGAGCCGCTTGGCGAACTGGGCCAGCAGCCGGGAGCGGGCGGGCGAGTTCTCCTCGTCGACCCGGACCGAGTTCCACTTGAACTGCTCGGCCTGCATGCGCAGCCGGGTACGGGAGCTGGAGGCCTGCTTGGCCTCCTCCTGGAGCAGTCCGGCCGCCGCGGCCAGCTGACCCGTGTGGGCGAGGGCCTGGGCCAGCCGGTACGTGATCGCCTCCCGCAGGCCCTGTTCGGCCTTGGGCTCCTCCAGCGCGGCCCTGAGCTGGTTGATGGTGGTCGCGGGATCGTGCAGGAGGTTCGCGGAGCCGAGCTCGAACAACACCTCGGCCCGGTCCTCCGCGTCCGGGGGCTCGCGCAGCGCACGGGCCAGATAGCGGCGTGCCGCGTCGGGCGCACCCGCGGAGAAGCTTTCGCGCGCGGCCTGGCGCAGCTGCTGTACGACCCAGGGATCGCCGTCGGGGTGCATCTCCAGCAGGTGACGGGCGGCCGCCGCGGCTCCCTGGCCGTCGTCGACCAGGGCCTGAGCGGCCATGCCGTGCATCGCCACGCGCACACCGGGCGGGATCGACCGGTACACGGCGGTGGCGACGAGCGGATGGAAGAACTCGACGACCTCCTTGCGGCGCAGGCCGGTGAGGACGGTCAGGATACGGGCGGACCGCAGTTTGTTGATGGCGTCGGCGACCTGTGCGTCACCGAGTGCCGCAACGCTCCCGACGATCCCGGTCGGGACGGCGGTACCGAGCACCGCCGCGGCCCAGGCGAGCCGGACGATGGAGGGCCCGAGCTGTTCGAGGCGGTCGATCAGGCCGCTGCCCTTGACGGCGGAAGCCAGATCGCGCAGCTCGGGGATGCTGTCCTGGTGCGGTTTCAGCTCGCGGTCGCGGCCCTTCATGGCCAGTTCGACGACCTCGAAGGGGTTTCCGCCGGTGATCGCCCAGCACTCGCGGCAGAACACGTCGTCCGCGCTCTGCCCGAGGGCGTCCCGGACTATGCGGGCCACCGCGGTCGTGGTGAGGGGAGCGAGCTCGTGCGGACGGGTTCCCTGCCGGCCCATCAGGGCGCGCAGGGCGCCCGCGCCGGCGGGGATCTCGTCCGGGCGGCAGGCCAACATGATCAGCATGGCGAGCTCCTCGGCCCGCGCCGCGAACGCGGTCAGCCAGGCCAGGGACTCGGCGTCCGCCCAGTGCGCGTCGTCGAGGATCAGGACGACGGGCGCGCTGCGCACCGTGAGGTGGGTGACGACCCAGTCCAGTCCGTCGCGCACGCCCTGCGGGTCGGGTGCGGTCGGGCCTTCCGGGGCCGCGGTCAGTCCGAGCGCCGGGGCGACGATGCTGTACCAGGTGCCGAGGACGTCACGCCGTTCGTCCTCGGTCATCGCGGCGAAGGCCGGCTGGATGAGCTGCCGCATCACGTGGAACGGCACCTGCTTCTCCTGCTCGCCACCGCGGGCGAACAGTACGGTGCACGACCGCTCGCCGGCGTGCCGACGGGCTTCGCCCAGCAGGGTGGTCTTGCCGATGCCGCCCGATCCCGCGAAGGTCAGGACACCTCCGCGGCGTGCGGTGGGACCGTTCTCCGAGGTGCCGCACAACTCGTCCACCGCGCGGTGGATCGCGCGAATCTCGGATTCCCGTTCGAGCAGCGGCTGGGTCGCCCACTCTTGCGGTTCCGTGACATGTGACATTCTTGCCCCCTCCAGCGCGTGCGGCCGAGTGTACGACCCTGGGAGCGAGAAGTTGCTGCTTAAGCACATTATTGCGGGATCACGTCACCCGTAAGGGGACAACGCTGTATCCTCGGCTGACTTTACGCAGGTCGTGACGGCGCGTGATGATTGAACTCGACTTGAAATGAACGGGATCGGCCGGATTCCTTCAAATGCGCGAAACAGGGATCATCGGAAGCTCACTGGGCTGGGGCATCCCCGCCGGCAGTTCCCGTACGGTCACCCCCGGCGCGGGCACCAGCCGCCACCGCGAACTCACCGTCGCGACGGCGGTCAGGATCTCCGCCACGGCGAACGTGTCCCCGATGCACTTGTGCTGACCCGCACTGAACGGGATGTACCGGTGCGCGCGCGGCTGCCCCTCGCCCTTCTCCTCCCACCGGTCCGGATCGAACACCGTGGGATCACGGAACAGCGCCGGGTCGCGGTGCAACGCGTAGGGGCTGTAGGCCAGTTCGGCGCCGGCCGGGATCGAGATGCCGCCCAGGGTGAGCGGGACCAGTGCCCGCCGCGTGAAGAGCAGGGGCGAATGGAGGCGCAATGCCTCCTGGAACACGCGGTTGGCGTACGGCAGTTGTGCGATGTCGGTCGGGCGGACGGGGCGCGTTCCCACCACCGCGTCCACCTCTTCGTGGAGGCGCTTCTCCACCTCCGGGTGGCGGCCGACCTCGTGGAACACCCAGGACAGGGTCGTCGCCGAGGTCTCCGTACCGGAGAACAGGATGGCGATGACCTCGTCCCGCACCTGCTCGGGGCGCATCGTCGTCCCCGTCTCGGGGTCGACGCTCGACAGCAGCAGGGACAGGAGGTCGTGGCGCTCCTGCGCCCCGGCCTCCTCGGCGGCGTACTGCGCGATCACCTGGTCGATGATCCCGCGCAGGCGGGCGGCCGCCGCGTCGAAGCGTCTGTTCAGCGGGATGGGCAGCCGGTCCAGGGACTTGGGCATGACCGCCCGCAGCAGCATTCCCTCCAGGACGATCGGCAGGGAGCGGTGCACCTCGGCGATGGCGGGGCGGCTCAAGTCCCCCGAGAAGATCATCTCGGCCACGGAGGACAGCGCGTACCGCCGGGCCTCGGTGACCATCGAGATCTCCCGGCCCGGCGTCCACGACGCCGTCATCTCCCGCGCCGCCCGGCTCATCACCTCGGCGTAGTCGGCGATGTGGCTGCGGTGGAACGCCGGCTGGATCATCCGGCGCTGCTTGCGGTGGAACTCGCCGTCCGTGGTCACGATGCCGTTGCCGAACATCGGCTTGAGCCGGTCGAAGATCCTGCCGCGACCGAACTTCTGCGCCTGCTGGACCAGCACGGTGTGCACGTGCTCCGGACTCGTGAGCACGTGGACGGGCCAGGTGCCGATGTCGAGCCGCACTATGTCGCCGTGCTCGCGCAGCGATTCGAGGAAGGCGATCGGCCTGCGCCACAGGGGTACGGCGTGCCCCAGGAGCGGTATCCGCCCCGGGGCCGCCGGTGCGTTGACCGCAGGGCCGAGTAGTTCCGTATGGGCCATGGGTCGACTCCCTGTCATGCCGTCATGCCACCGAAACGAGGTCCGGGCGGGTGTACGCGGACTCCAGCCCGGCCGCGAACCGTTCGTCGCTGTACCGTGTGCACTCGTAACGCTGCCACAGATCCGCGCCGATCATCCAGTCTTCGTAACTGCGCACGCAGCGGGTGATGTCCGCACGCAGGGACGGGTCCATCTCGCCCTGGGCATCGATGACTTGAAACAGCCCCCGCTCCGCCGCCACGTAGTCCTCTATGCGGACCTGGATCCGCTCCTCGACCGACCGGACGGCCTCCGGAAGCGAACATCCTTCCCAGGAGGAGATCAGCGACACGAGGTTGTTGTTGTCTCCGCAGGCGTGCTCCTTCGGCAGCGAGAACACGTCGTTGCCCCACGAGATGATGTCCACGGCGCTCTCCGCGACCGCCTGGAAAGCCGGGAGGTCGTGGACGTGCTGCGGCAGGTCGATTCCCAGTCCGGCCTCCACCATGTCCATCATCGGGAGCAGTTGGGAACTGTGCCGGCGCATGAGGACGTACTCCTGGACCGAAGGGCGTCTGGTCGCCCCGCGATTGCCCGCTTCCTGGTCCAGCGAGTGCAGCATCTGGGGGACATGTGTTCGGTATCGGGCCGCCGTTCCGGCGGACATACCGCCCTGGATCCGGTCGCACAGCTCGATGAATCCGTTCACCAGCGGATTGCGGCGCGATGGTGACCACGAGGTCTTGCCCGTGGCCAGATACTCGGTGATGGCATCGGTGACGGGCCGCCAGGCGGCAAGTTCACCCGTCCGGATGAGGTGGTCGTGCTGATCGTCCAGGACGAACGACCAGGCCATCCACTCGGCGAGCAGCACGATGGTCTCGTACGGCACCTCGCCGCTCACGCGGCCGGCGAGGTGTCCGCAGCCGATCGCCGTGAACTGCTCGGCGGCGTCGGTGACGAGCTCGTGGCCCAACGCCCAGGACGTGGCCTCCGCGTTGGCGCGGGCGGCCAGTGGATGCTTGGAGTTCCCGAACGGAAGGTGGAAATCAGGAACAGGGAATGGGTCGAGCCGGGCCATTGATCCCCCCACGGAAGAGTCGGATTCGCCAATACCCGCTCAATGTACGATCGTCATGACACATGCGATTCCGGGGCGCCCCGCTGCTGCGGCGTCGTCGCGGCCGCACACTCCGCAACCTCCGGATAGAAGCGGTCGGGAACCGACCAGAACCCGTCCGCACACGACTACATCAGGCCACCCGTGAAGTAATTAACCCTCAGGGCGCCGCGCACTGTCAATGTAGAAAGTGCGGAGATACTGCATTCTCCCTGCTATTACGGGGCGAATATCCCGGACGGATATGCGAGCGGCATAGTCGCAGGCATTCGGAGGAGGAGCCTCCGGATCCGCCGGTCATCATGGACGTCTTCCGGCCACTCATCGGAGCGTTGCGGCGGCCGTCCGTGAACTCGGTTGACCGTGACACCTGTTGAGGACGGGGCGGCAGTGGTGTCCGCCGGTGGCCGAAGAGCGCCGTGGAGGTGTGCGGCACTCCCTACACTTCGAGGGGACGCAGCCGTCCGGGAAGGGCGGGGGACATGATCGAGCGCCGAGCGGCGGATTCGGGCGACGGCCAGGAGGCCGACGTCCTGGGCTCCTACCTGGAGGTCCTGCGGGCGCGCCTGACCGGCGAGCGGTTCGAGGCGCTCATCCGGGCCGTCCAGACCACCTGCGCACTGCTCGCCGACGGCCGCGAGGCCGTTCTCGAAGTCCCGGGCGACGCCGATCTCGCCCCCGATCTGCAGTGCGAGTACCTGTCCCTGATGGCCGTGATGATCACCGGCCACCTCGACCACCGTCTCGTCGAACTGGCCGCCCCCGACGGGGGCAAGGGCTGGGCGGTCGTGGACAACACCTGCCCCCGCCAAGAGCCGGCCCCCCGGCAGGGGCCCGCTCCCGTCCCGGCGTCCTCCTCCCCCTGCGAGGCGGCCGAGCAGGCGTGGATCGACAGGGAGCTTCGAGGCATCGCCCGCGCCACCGACGATCCGGGCGGCGCGGGCGCGCGGTTGACGTGACGACGATGCCCCCGGCCCGGTGGGCAGGGGGCATCGCGGTGTGCGAGGGCCATCACCGGGCACGGCCCCGCCGGGCCCGGTCCGCGGGTGTCAGGGGGTCAGGGTGTCGTCTTGCCCACCTCCAGGTCGGCGGTGGGCTTCTTCACGGTGCCTCCGGGCGGGCCGGCCGCCCTGCCGGTGTTGTTGTCGGCGTTCGGATCGGCCGTCAGCGCGCTCACGGTCGCGGTGTTGCGGATGTCGGAGCCGTCGCCCGTGTAGTTCGGGTCCAGCTTCACCCTGAACACCCGGGTCACGTCCGCCCCGGGGGCGAGCGTGGGCAGCGGCCCGCAGGTCACCGCACGGCCGGAGGAGCAGGAGGGATCGCCGTCCACGTAGCTCAGCGCCGTCGGCAGCGCGTCACTGACGCTGATCCGTTCGGCCGTCGAGGGACCGGCGTTGCTGACGGTCAGGGCGTACTCGAAGGTCTCGCCCGGCGCCACCGGCGCGGTCTGGACCGGCTTCTTGGTGATCGAGAGGTCGGCGGACGGCGCCGCCACGTTGCCGCCGGGGACCGGGGCGGTGCTCGAATCGTTCTCGCTCGCGGGGTCGATGTTGTCCGCGGTCACCTTGGCGGTGTTCTTCAGGTCGCTGCCGTCGCCGCCGTACGAGGGATCCACCCGCACCGTCAGGACGTACTCGGTGAAGTCGCCGACCTTGAGGGGGCTGGTGCGCTTGCAGGAGACCATGTGCCCCGAGACGGTGCACCCGGACGGGGAGGAGGACACGTACGACAGCCCCTCGGGGAGGTTGTCGGTCAGCTTGACGTTGAAGGCGTCGGCCGAGGGGCCGTTGTTGGTGATCCTGATGCGGTAGTCGAAGGTCTCACCGGGCTTGGGCGGCTTGCTGCCCACCGCCTCCTTGGTCACCGCCAGGTCGGCGGTCGGCTTGTTGACCTTGCTGCCGGGCAGGCCCGCCGGGCTGCTGGTGTTGTTCTCCGGCCTGGGGTCCTTCGTCTTCGAGGCGGCGGTGGCCGTGTTGAGGATGTCGGAGCCGTTGCCCGTGTAGTCGCTGTCCAGCCGGACGGTGAAGCGCCAGCTCTTCGGCGAGCCCTGGTCGAGTACGGCCACGGGGCCGCAGGTGACGGTGCCCCTGTCGGCCGAGCACCCGTCGGTCGAGCTCACGAAGGTGAGCGGCGCGGGCAGCGTGTCGGTCACTTGTCCGCGTGGTCCCCCTCGTCGGTCGGGGCCGCGGCCGCGACAGCGGTGACCGCGGGCTGTCCGGTCAGCCGCCCAGCCGCTCGTGCAGGAACGCGGTCACCTCCGCGCGCGCCCTCAAGGCCGGGTGGTCCTCCGGGGTTTCGCGGACCTCCAGGGTCAGCACCGCGTGGGCCTGCCGGCCGAAACCGTCGCCGTTGCCCGGGGCCGAGCCGAGCCTGATCACCTTGAAGGCTTCCCCGAGCCGGGAGCTCAGGGTGTCGAACCGCTCCTGCGGCGCCATCCAGTCCTCGCTGAAGCGGAGCCCCATCACACACAGCCCGCTGTTGCGCGTGCGCTCGACGACGCGCCGCAACTCGCCCTCGGAGACACCGGCATCGGCGCGCCGGGCGGCGCCGAGCGCGATCGGCGCAGACGGCTGGCTCATCACGGGAGCCAGCACGACGTCGTCCACCGCCGCGGCCAGGGCGAAACCGCCCGTGAAGCAGAGCCCGATGACGCCGACCCCCGCGGCGGGCGTACGGGCCGCGAGCTCGCGGGCGAGGGCCCTGAGGTAGTCGGCGACGGGCCGGCGGGCGTTCGTGGCGAAGGCCCGGAACTCCGCGGAGACGCAGACGCGGGCCAGGACGGCCGCCGTCCGGGCTACGGACACGGGCCTGCCCGGCGTACCGAACAGCGAGGGCATCACGACGGTGAACCCCTCGGCCACCAGGTGTTCGGCCAGCCCGAGCACCTCGGGAGTGATCCCGGGCAGCTCCGGCAGGAGCACCACACCGGGCCCCTCGCCCTTCTCGAAGCAGTCGTACGTGAGTCCCTCGGCGGAGAACGGGGCCCGGCTCCAGCCGGCGAGGGTGGAAGTCGGTGCGGTGCCTGTCATGTGCCCCTGCTCTCGTCGCGTCCCGGCGTCGGCAGCCGACTTTACGCCGCGTCCATGCCAAGCAGGCGGCCGGATCGGGGTGCGTCAACCACGAGGGGCCGCGGTCATCCTCCCGGAGCCGTCCCACCCCGGCGGGTGAACGGGGCGCCCACCGGATCCGCCCGGGCCCGTGGCCACGGGCCCGGCAAGGAGGCCGACCCCGGCTCGGTAGGGGCGTGAGGTGCGCGAACGGGGTCCGGCCGCGCGGAAAGGATCACTTTCGGTGCCACGATTCCCCCGCACACAGCGGGCAGGCAAGGCTGCGAAGCCGTTCACAGGGATGAGAGGTACGCACGTGGCGCCTCAGGTGGTCGACGAAACGGCTCAGCGCCTCCCGGCCCGGAGGAGTCCGGGCCCCGCCACCCCGAGTGCGGCCCCGGCCGCACCACTCGTACCGGCACCGACCGCATCCGAACCCGCGCCCGAGCGGATCGACGCCGAACTGCTCGTCACGGCCTCGGTCCTGCTCGCCGACGCGGCCCTGACGGCCAAGCAGTCGGGCGCGGAGCTGACCGGCGCGCTGTTCAGCTGGCGGTTCGGACTGGCGGCGCTGAAGCGCCCCGGTTGGGCCCTGGGCACCGCAGTCTCCTGCGCCCGGGCGCTGACCGCCGCCGACGGCCTCGGGTTCGGGGCGAACGGCGGGGTGGCCGGCGAACTCCTGCGGATGGCCGGGAACATGACGTACCGGCGCCCCGCCAAGGTGGCCATGGCCGTCGACGCCTTCGCGCTGCGGATCAAGGCGGCCGCGGTCGACCACCCCAACCTCGGCGCCCCCGCCGCCCGCCGCCTCACCGACGCCATGGTGGCCGGGAACCGGCTGGAGGCAGCGCGGGCGATGCGCGCGCTGATCGAGCTGCTCGGGGTGACCCGCGCCCTGACCACGGTGAGCCCCGTGATCATGGAACTGCTGGCCCTGCTCGGCATGCTGGACGAGAACCCGGTCAACGACGACTTCTCCTGGGTGACGCTCGCCGGCGGCGTGCCCACCACCGATCCGGTCCTCGGACTGCCCAGCTCCGTGCTGGGGTTCCTCAACCCCGGGCCGGGCCGGGCCGAGCGCACCGAGCCGGACCCGATCCTCGCGAACGTGCTCGCCGGCTCCCGCAACGACATCGTGAGCTACGTCAACGACATCGGGGCCCTCGGCAACCACGGCCTGGTGCTGCTGCGCCGCGTCGCGTGCGCCGACGGCACCGTACGGTACGTGCTGCTCCTGCCCGGCACCAGCTTCGGGCGGCTCAGCAACAGCACCCCGCAGGACCTCGTCGGCGCCTTCGACGGACTGCTGCGCACCGACACGACGTACACGCGCGCCGCGAAGAAGCTGCTCCGGCGGGCCGGGGTGCCCACCGGCGCGGAGCTCATGATCGTCGGGCACAGCCTGGGCGGCATGACCGCGATGAACCTCGCGTCCGACGTGGAGGTCTGCGCCACCCACCGGGTCACCCACGTGATCGCGATCGGCTCCCCGATCGACAGCAAGCGGCCCGCCGACCACACCACCCGGGTCATCAGCCTCGTCAACAAGCACGACGTGATCCCGGGACTGGACGGACGCGGACCGGCATCGCCCCACGACGTCCCCGCGAGCTGGGTCGAACTGGCCTGGCTGGACGAGTCGTACGACTACCCGCTCTCGCACGCCCCGCAGGCCTACTCCGACGCGCTGCGCGGGGAGTTCGCCCACTACCGGGACCAGGTCAACAAGCTGATCGGCGACTACGACGGCGAAGTCGTCGGCAACCAGCCCTACATGCTGCGCGACAAGTGACCACAAGGGAGACCCGACCGATGACCACTGCCGACAGCCCGGGCACGGCCACGGCCACCACGCCGCGACGTCCCGCCAGCGCCTGGCCCCTGGAGAACGCCGTGTTCAGCGCGGCGATGGTCGCCCAGCGCCTGCCCTGGGTGGACGCCCCGGCCCGCGCCCTCGGGCTGGACCTGCTGACCCGGGACGGGGTGACGCGTGCGCTGCTGGCCTTCCTGCGGCGCACCCGCTCCGGGCGCCCCGTCCAACTGCGCACCCCCTTCGGGCCGTTCCTCCTGCCCCTGGCCGCCGCCGACGCCGCGGGCCTGCTCGCGGCGGCCGACGAGGCGGGGGCGCTCGCACCCGCCACGGGCCTGACGGCCGGCGGGCAGCGCCACGGTCTGTCGCCGCACGTACCGCTGCCGCGCGACGCCGCCGTACCGGCCGCGGAGCTCGGAGCCCTGCTGGCCGAGGACGTGGACCGGGTGATCGCGGCCCGCCGCGGTGACGGCACGCTGGAGTGGACCGACTGGCAGCGCGGCATGCTGCGGCTGAGCCGGCGCGTGGTGGCGGGTGCCGCCGCCGTCGAGGACACGCTGCTCAGCGAGGTGCTCGCGGCGGCGACGGAGGCCACCGGCAGCCGGTCGTACGAGGGCCGGGCCGAGGCCCTGCGGCGCCGGCTGGCACCGCATCTGGCCGACCCGGACCCCGCCTCCCTGACGGGCCGGCTCCTGGCCCGGGGGTCCGGGTCCGAAGCGGCCGATCAGGACGCCGCCGCACCGGCCGTCGCGCACGCGCTCGCGCTGGTCTCCCGGGCCGCTGCCGAGACGGTGCCCCAGGCGCTGGCCCTCCTCGCCGCGGGCGCCGCCGACTCCCCGGAGGCGGCCGTGGCCGAGGCGCTGCGCCGCTGGCCGCCGGTGGCCGCGGCGGTGTACCCCGTACGGTCCGACTTCGTCTGGCAGGACCTGGCGGTCGAGGCCGGGACCGAGATCCTGCGCGTGCCCGGCTGGCTGCGCGGTCTGGACGGCGAGGTCCTCCCGGACCCGGCGCCGGGCGGCGCGTCGGCCGCGCTGGGGGCCACCGGCATGCCGCCGCTGTGCGGGGCGCCGACCGGGTGCGCCGCGACGCGGTTCGCCGCGCTCGTCGCCGAGCACATCGTGCGCGCCGTCACCGACGCGGTCCGCCCGCTGCTGATCGCCCCGCAGTTCACCGCGGACCGGCTGCCGGACACCCTCGATCCGCGGACGCTGGTGGTGGCGCTGGAGGACCTCGCCGCCCGGCCGGACGACGGACGGGTGAGCGTCACCCTGCCGACGGCGGTGCCCGTCTCGGCGTTCGGCTACGCCCCGGCGGCGTACGGGGCCCTCGCGCACGCCAGCGCCGACCGGCTGGAGCGGCACGCGCACGGCCTCACCGCGTGCGCCGGGAACAGCGGCTGGAACGCCGACGAGGAGGGCGAGCGGTTCCGCATGGTCCTGCTGGACCACGCCGAGCGGTGCGCCACGGCCGCCGACGGCGTACGGCGGGCAGCGAAGCGGCTGACGGACTGAGACGGACGGATCCATGCACACTTCGGCACCCGCACCGCCGGGACCCGCCCGCGCCGCCGTCCTCGCCGGGCTCGGCGCGTACGTCCCCCCGCGCGTCCTCACGAACGCCGAGCTGTGCGGTAGGCGGCCCGTCGGCGACGAGTGGATCCGCGCCCGCATCGGTGTGGCGGTGCGGCGCATCGCGGAGGGGGAGGCCACCGTCGACCTGGCGGTACGGGCCGGACGGCACGCGCTGACCGCGGCCGGGGTGTCCTCGGTCGACGCGGTCGTCCTGGCCACCATCTCCCCGGACCGGCTCATCCCGTCCGGGGCCCCGGAGGTGGCGGCCCGCCTCGGACTGGGCACGGTGCCCGCGTTCGACGTGACGTCGGGCTGCAGCGGGTTCGTGTACGGCCTGGGCGTGGCTTCCTCGATGATCACCGCCGGTGCCTTCGACCGTGTCCTGCTCGTCGCCTCGGACGTGTTCAGCGCGTTCCTGGACCCCCAGGACTGGCTGATGGCGGCCATCTTCGGCGACGGGGCGGGAGCGGTGGTGCTGCGCGCGGGCGAGGCGGGCGCCCCCGGCGCGTTCGGGCCGTTCGACCTGGGGAGCGACGGCGCGCGAGCGGACCTGCTGGAGATCCCCGGGGGCGGCGCGCGGGCCCGGAAGCGGCAACGGGACGCCCCGGACGAGGAGTTCTCCCCGCACTTCCGGATGGACGGCCCCGCCGTGCGCAAGCAGGCCGTCGTCGGGATGTGCGACTCCGTGACGCGGGCCGTGGAGCGGGCCGGGTGGCGGCTGGAGGACCTGGACCTGGTGGCCGCGCACCAGGCCAACCAGCGGATCCTGGACGGGCTCACGGACGAACTGGGCCTGGCGCCGGGGCAGGTGCTGTCGCACATCGAGCAGTACGGGAACACGGGGGCGGCCTCGGTACCCGTACTGCTGGCCCAGGCGGCCGCGGCGGGAACCCTCTCGCCGGGCCTGCGGGTGGCGCTCACCGCGTACGGGGCGGGACTGGCCTGGGGTTCGACCACCCTGGTCTGGCCCGAGGTGCGGGCGGTGTCCGAGGGCGGGTGAGCCGCGCCCCGCCCCCGCCCCCCGACCCCCTCCCCCTCCAGACCCCCAGACCCCCAGACCCCCAGACCCCCGACCCCCGCCCCGCGTGCTCCGGGCGGACTACCAGAACGGTGTGTCTCGCCTGCGCCGTTCCCGGTCCACCAAGGCCTGGACGGCGGCCTGCGCCTCGGCGCACAGCAGGCGGGCCGCGGCGGCCCGGGCGGCGTAGGACTCGGGCCGCCGCGGAGCGGGGATCGGCTCGCCGATGGTGACGAGCCACTTGGCGGGCAGCGGGAAGGCCGTCGTGATGGGGAAGTAGGGGAGGTCGAAGAGGCGGGCCAGGGCCGGGACCTCGCCGATCCGGGGGTACGCCTCCTCGGCGCCGATCACGGAGACCGGGACCACGGGCGCGCCCGCCCGGACCGCCGTGACCGCGAACCCGGGGCTGAACGGCCGGAGTTGATACCGCTTTCGAAAGGGCTTTTCCAGCCCGGAGAATCCCTCGGGAAACACCCCGACGAGTTCCCCTGCGGTCAGGTGTTCCATTCCCAGTGTCGGATCCAGCGGAATGGCGCCCTTCTTGCGGGCGTACGAACCGAGGATCGGGAGGCGGAAGACGAGCGGCGCCGCGGGAACGTGCAGGGGTCGTGCGAGAGTGCGGGCGAAAACCTTCTGGAGGACGAAGGCGTCGAGTCCCCAGGCGCCCGAGTGGTTGGCGACGAGGATGGCGGGCCCCTCGGCCGGAATGTTCTCCGTACCGGCCACTTCGAGCCGGAACCAGTCGTCGACGAGCCAGTCCATGAACCGGTCCCAGGCGTCTTCGCCGGCGTCGCCGAGCAGCCGCTTCGCATGCCTGAGCTCGGCTCCGGCCACCTCGATCACATCGGTCATGCTTTCCGACACGAATGAACCCCACTCTCGCATTTCGAATCATCAACAAGCCCGGCGGGGAAGGGTTTTGAGTAAATACCCTGCCGTGGTACCTATTTGAGCACGAGAAGGCCTCGCCTTCGCCACCTGTCCCGCTCGCACCGATACCGCGAATGAGAGATGCCGTGACAACTTCCGCCCAGGAATCCGTCCTCGATGTCATCAGTGGACTGCTCGTCGAGAAGTTCGAAGTCCCCTCCGAGGAGGTACGGGGAAGCGCGCCCATGCGCGAGCTGTTGATCGATTCGCTCATGATCGTCGAAATGGCCATCGCCGTTCACGAGACGTTCGGAATCAAGGTCGAGGAGGAAGAACTGCGGACCGCGACCCTCGCGGAGTTCGCCGCGGTCCTCGACGAACGGCTGACGGACCGTTGACCAGGCGCTCCGAGGCCGTCGTGACCGGGCTCGGCCTGGTCACCGCGGCCGGATGCGACCGCGACACCACCTGGTCGGCGGTCCGTGACGGCCGGGCGACGGCCGTCCCCGACCCGCTGCTCCACGGCCTGCCGGTGTCGCTCAGCTGCCGCGTCCCGGAGCTGGACCACCCGGTCCTGCGCCGGCGCGGGTCGGCCCGGCTGGACCCGGTCGACCGGTTCGGCCTCGTGGCCGCCGCGCAGGCGCTCGACCAGGCCGGGCTCGATCCGCGGGAGTGGGACGGCGACCGCGTCGCCGTCGTCACCGGCGGCGGCGTCGGCGGCGTCCTGACCCAGGACGAGGCGCTGGCCCGGCTCGGTGAGCTGGGGCCGCAGTTCGTCTCCCCGTACTTCCTCCCCGGCTATCTGATCAACATGACGTGCGCGAACATCGCGCTGCGCTTCGGGGTGACCGGCCCCGCCCTGGCCACGTCCACGGCCTGCGCCTCGGGGACCACGGCCCTCGGCGTCGCCCGGGACCTGCTGGCGACGGACCGGTGCGACATCGCCCTCGTCTGCGGCGCCGAGGCGGCCGTCACCCGGCTGCTGGTGACCGGCTTCTCCCAGCTGGGCGCGCTGTCGGACACGGGATCGCGGCCCTTCGACGCCGCTCGCGACGGCTTCGTCATCGCCGAGGGCGCGGGCGCGCTCGTCCTGGAACGCCCCGAGCACGCCGCCGCCCGCTCCGCCCGGCCCCTCGGCCGCCTGATCGGCCACGGCGCCACGACGGACGCGCACCACCTGGTGGCACCGCACCCCGAGGGCCGCGGCGCCGAGCGGGCCGTCCGCGCCGCCCTCGCGGACGCCGGGGTCGCCCCCGGGGACGTGGGACACGTCAACGCACACGGCACCGCGACCCGGCAGAACGACGCGGTCGAGGCCGCCGTGCTGCGCCGCGTCTTCCCCCACCGGCCTCCCGTCACCTCGGCCAAGGGCGCCCTGGGGCACACCCTCGGGGCCTCGGGCGCCATCGAGGCCGCCCTGACCGTACTGGCGCTGGCCGAGGGAATCGTTGCGCCCACGGCCGGGCTGGCCGAGACCGACCCCGGCGTCGGCATCGACGTCGTCGGGGGTACGGCCAGGAAGCACCCCGCGCAGATCGCCGTCAGCAATTCCTTCGGATTCGGCGGCCACAACGCGGTGGCGGTCCTCGCCCTGCCCTGACGGCGGGGCCCGGTCCCCGAGGCCTCGGGCCCGCCCCTGGCGGCGCCGGGAAGCGGCCCCGGGCGGGCAGGGCGATCATGGGGGTGTGGAAGGTGCGCCATGACCGAGCAGACGCCCATAGAGGACCTGATCAGCGGCGCCGCCCAGGACGCCGGAGGATGGCTCGGCTCCCTGCCCGTGGCGCAGCTGGCCACCGGCGCCGACGGCACGATCGTGCGCTGGAACCGTGCGGCGCAGGAGCTGCTCGGCTACGCCCCGCCCCAGATCGTCGGCCACCACATCGCCGACCTCCTCCACCCCGGGGCCGACCGCAGCCTCGGCCGCGCCCTGTGGGAGACCGCCGTCACCGGACGCGGGGTGATGGGCACCGTGACGGCCTGGCACCAGGACGGGCATCCGCTGGAGCTGGAGATCTGGGCCTGTCCGGTACCCGGCCGGCGCCACGGTGCCTCCGCGGTCCTCGTCTTCGCCGCCGACGCCCACGCGGCCCGCCGGATCCGGGGCTCCTCGGCGGTCTGGGACGGACTGTTCGCCCGCTCGCCCGTGGGCATCGCCATCCTCGACACGCAGCTGCGGTTCCTCCAGGTCAACCCGGCCCTGGAGGAGATGAACGGGCTTCCGGAGTCCGCCCACGTCGGACGGCGCCTCGCGCAGCTCCTGCCGGAGGTCAACGCGGAGGACATGGAGGACGCGATGCGGCAGGTCCTCGCCACCGGGGAACCGGTGCTGGACCGCCGCCGCACGGGCCGTACCCCCGCCGAACCCTCCCGGGACCGGGTCTGGTCGTGCTCGTACGTCCGGGTCGAGGACCCCGGCGGCCGCCCGATCGGCGTGATCGCCTCCCTGCTCGACATCACGGAGCAGCAGCGCGACCACTCCGAGGCCGAGGCCGGCCGCCGCCGGCTGGCGCTGCTCAGTGAGGCCAGCGCCCGCATCGGCGCCAGCCTGGAGCTGGAGCGCACCGCGCAGGAGCTGGCGGAACTCGCCGTACCGCAGCTCGCCGACGCCGCCACCGTGGACGTACTGGACACCCTCGCGCGCGGTGACGAGCCCGGCCCGGGACTCGCCGGGGGCGTGGGCCTGCGACGTCTGGGCAAGGCCCCGCTGACCGGCTCCGCCGTGATCGGCATCCTCGCCCCGCTCGGCAGGACCCTCGTCTTCCCGGCGGCCGCCCCCTACACCCAGGCACTGGCCGCCCGCAGGCCCTTCCTGATCGCACACCTGGACGAGCAGACCATCGCCTCCGCCGCCCGCCACACGAGCAAACCCGCACAGCTCCTGCCCGTCGGAGTGCACTCGTTCATGATGGCGCCGCTGATCGCCCGGGACCTCGTGCTCGGCGTCGCGACCTTCTACCGCACCAGCCCCGTCGGCCCGTTCGGACCCGACGACGTCACGCTCGCCGGAGAGCTCGCCGCCCGCGCCGCCATCAGCATCGACAACGCGCGCCTCTACCACCGCGAACACGAGACCGCCGTCATCCTCCAGCGCAGCATGCTGCCCCAGCACATCACCCCGCCGCCCGGCATCGAAGTCGCCCACCGCTACTTGCCGGCCGGCGACGTCAACGAGATCGGCGGCGACTGGTACGACGTCCTGCAGCTGCCGGGCGGCAAGGCGGCCCTGCTGATCGGAGACGTCATGGGCCACGGCATCGCGGCCGCCGCGGTCATGGGACGGCTCTCCGCCAGCGTGCGCGCCCTCGCCCGGCTCGACCTGGCCCCCGAGGCGCTGATGCACCAGCTGGAGGCGACGCTGGACGACCTGGCCGATCCGATGATCGCCACCTTCCTGTACGCCGTCATCGACCCCGCGAACGGCCGCTGCCGCATCACCCGTGCCGGGCACCCGCCGCCCGCGACCGTCACCCCCGACGGCACGGTCCGCCTCCTCGACCTGCCGCCCGGCGCCCCGCTGGGCGTCGGCGGGACCGTGTACTCCACGACCGACCTGGACCTGCCCCCGGGCAGCCTCCTCGTCATGTACACCGACGGCCTCGTCGAGGCGCGCGGCAGCGACATCGACGTACGCCTCGCCGAACTCACCCGGCTGCTCACCGAACCCCCGCGCTCGCTGGACCACTTGTGCGACTCGCTGATCACGCACCTGGTCCCGGCGTCCGCGGACGACGACATCGCCCTGCTCATCGCCCGCGTGGGCACCGACCCGCACACACCGCCCCCTCCCTGAGGGGCGGCCCCTCGTGCAGGATGACGGCATGGAGTTCACCGAACTGGAGGCGCGGGCCCGGGCGCTCGCCGCCTCGGGCGGGCGCCGGATCCTCGGCATCGCCGGGCCGCCCGGAGCCGGCAAGTCCACCCTCGCCGCCCGCCTCGCGCAGGCGCTCGGTCCGGAGCGGGCCGTGGTCGTGCCGATGGACGGGTTCCACCTCGCCCAGGCCGAACTGGAACGCCTGGGACGGGCCGACCGCAAGGGCGCCCCGGACACCTTCGACGCCGCCGGGTACGCGGCGCTGCTGGCGCGGCTGCGCGCGCCCGCGCCCGCGGCGGTCTACGCCCCCGCCTTCGACCGGACGCTGGAGGAGCCCATCGCCGGGAGCATCCCCGTAGACCCGGCCGTCCGCCTGGTGATCACCGAGGGCAACTACCTGCTGCACGGGGCGGGGGAGTGGGCGGCGCTGCGGGCGCTCCTCGACGAGGTCTGGTTCCTCGCGCCCGACGACACCCTGCGCGTACGCCGGCTGGTCGAGCGCCACGTACGGCACGGGAAGGCGCGGGCCCGCGCCGAGGAGTGGGTGGCGCGCTCGGACGAGGCGAACGCCCGCCTGATCGCCGCCGGCCGCAACCGGGCCGACCTGGTCGTGGAGTAGACGGTTCCTTCCGGATCTTGAGGGGCGTACACGGCGGGCAAGGGGGCGCACAGCGGATCAGATGCGCCATTTCCCGAAAGATTTCCGTCGACAGCCGTGCACATTCGGGCGTGTTTTCCGATGGGGTGGTGTTGGGGGAGCGGCCGGTCCGACCGGCCGCTGGATGTGGGGGGCAGGCATGCCCGTTCCGCTCAGTTCACCGGAAGGCTTTCCGCCGACGTGAAACCTGTCCAGACCTTTACTCCCGTGCCGATACTCGTCGCTCTCGACGCCTTCGACGCGGTCAGGAGACACCCACGCCTGCCGGGTGCGAGGACCCGGGCAGCGACCGCCCGTACCGGCGACGACCGGCATCCCTGGAGGAGCGCATGAGCGAGGGCGAGTTCGACCCGTCCGGCGACCGGGCGGTCTCCAGCGAGCTGGCCGGCGTGCTGCCGGTGGAGTTCTGCGCGTTCCACTCCCAGCACCACCGCGCCTACCTGCGCTACGCCCACCTGCAACTGGGCTCCCGACAGGACGCCGAGGACGTCGTCGACGACGTGTTCACCTTCCTGCTGAAGGTGTGGCGCCAGGCGCTGAAGGAAGCGAGCCTGCACGGCTTCGCCTGGGCGGTGCTGCGCGAACACGTCGCGCGCCGGCTGGCGCTCCTCGGCCGGCCGGCCGCCATGGTCGAGACCGCCTGGTTCGCGGCCCTGCGCCGCGCCTCCCGGCACCGCATGGAGCTGCTGGAGGCCAAGCTGGGCTTGTACGCGGCGATCGCGTGCCTGCCCGAGCGCCACTACGACGTCGTGTTGCTGGCCTTCCTGCTGGGGTACGACAACGGCACCGTCGGCCGGATGATGGGGATCTCCCCCGCGGCGGTCCGTTCGCACATTCGGGGCGCGAGCCGGATCCTGTCCCAGAAACTCGGGGCGGACTGGGCGCCTGGAGAGGAGAAGGGCCAGTGAGCGACATGACGGCCGAACACGACGCCGTGCCGGGGGAGGAGCCGGCGGCGGCTCTGGAGGGGGCCGAGGTGCTGGTCGAGGAGTACGCGGGCTACGACGAGGACGCCGCCCGGCGGCGCATCGCCCGCCGCATCGCGGCGGACCGGGCCCGTTCGGCTACCGGCGCCACCGGCCGCGGCTTCCCGGCACCGGCCTCCCTCACCGGCCGTGCGCCGCTGCCCGCGCCCCTGCCCACCCCGGCCGACGACCTCGTGCTCGACGCGGCCTGCCACGTGCGGGCCGCCCGGGCGCTGGACGACCTGGCCTGGTCGGTGGCGGAGAGCCGGTCCTTCGCCGAGCTCGCCCTGACCGCCGAGAACTGGCCCCACGGGGCGCAGCCGGCACTGCTGTTCGGCTGTCTCCTGCACCTGGCCGACCGGATGGAGGGCGCGCAGTTCTGGTTCCAGTACGCGGCCGGAGCCGGTTCGGGGACCGCCGCGCGCCTCCTGCACCTCCACCACCTCGCGCGCGCCGAAGTGGACACCGCCCGGCACTGGAAGACGCTGGCCGAGGCACTCCCCCCGGAGGAGGGCCTGCCGCACCTGCCGGAGGTCCCGGAGAACCTGGAGGAGGCCCTCGGCGCCTCGGTCATCTGGACCTCGCCGCCGATCAGCACCCAGGACCTGACCGCCCTCACGGCGGTGAGAGGACACGGCGGGCGGCCCCCCTACCGGCTGCCCGCCCGGCTCCGGCGGGCCGTCACGGCCCTGAGCTGGAGCGAGGACCAGGACCAGGGGGAGGTGTACCTCCTCGGCCCGCACGTCGCGGTGGCCATCGCCCAGCACGCGCGACTGGACATCCTGCACCTGACGGACGAGGCGAACGCCTGGGCGCTCGAAGCCCTCAGGCACCCGCAGCCGTCCGCGTCCGGTCGCGTCGCGTCCGAGGGGCGGCCGGCTCCGGTCGCGATGGAGGCCGTCCACCGGGCGCTGCGCGCCCTGGAGGTCGTGGGCCGGTACTCGGGCGGGGTGAGCCTCGCCCAGATCGCCCGCGAGACGCGGCTGCCCCAGCTGGTGCTGGCCCGGGTGATGGAGCAGCTGGTACGGGCGAACCTGGCGGCCGCGGCCGGGCCCGGCGCGTACATCGCGGGCCGGGCGCTCTTACTGACCGAGGCGGCGTCCGGCGACGGGCGCGGACACCTTCAGGAGACCCTCTCCTGGGTCCGTGACGCGGTGGGCGCCGCCGTCTACGTCGCCCGCTACACCGACGGCGAGGTCTGCATCACCCAGTACGCCGACGGTCCCGCGACACCGCTCGTCGACGAATGGGTCGACTTCCGGACCGCCGCGCACGCCTCGGCGGTGGGCAAGGCCCTGCTGGCGCAGCTCGGGCCCGACGGCCGCAGGGACCACCTGTCCCGGCACCGGGCGGCGCGGTTCACCGCCCACACCATCACCCGACAGGAGGACCTCTTCCGCCAGCTCGACACCCGCCGGCCGGGCGCGCCCCTGCTGGACCTCCAGGAGTACGCCGTGGGCACGGTCTGCGCGGCCGTCCCGATCACCTCCGGCCCCAACGCCGAATGCCTGGCCCTGTCCATCCCGGCACCGGACCCGCACCGCCTCGGGCAGGCCGCCCGGATCCTGCAGAGCGAGGCCGCGGCGGTCCTCCTCGCCCTGATCGTCGCCGGCACCGGTGCGGGCGGCTCCCGTACGGCGCCGCGGCCACAGGAGGGGGCGGGCGAGCCCGGCAGCATCCTCATCACGGCGACCTGACCGGTGCTCCGCGCCCGGGGCGGGTCCCTTGCGACCCGTCCCGGGCGTCACCCGACCGCACTGCCCCGCTGGCACGAGGGACCGGCGGGCGGCTTGCTGGAGGAATGACACAGGCACCGGGGCGGACCCGGCAACAAGCCCTGAGCACCCCCAAGGCCGCGGGACTGGCGGGGGTCGTCTTCGCCGTCCTGCTCGCGACGGCGATCGTGCTCGCCCGGATCGCCCTGCCCGAAGGGGGCGGCGGCGAGGAGGAGATCGCCCCGGGCAAGCGGGGGGCCCTGCAGACCGCGACCGAGCTCGTCCCGTTCGCCGGCATCGCCTTCCTGTGGTTCATGGGCGCGCTCCGCGAGCACACCGGGGACGCCGAGGACCGGTTCATCGCGACCGTGTTCCTGGGCAGCGGACTGGTCTTCGTCGCCTGCCTCTTCGGCGCGGTCGCCGCCGCCGGGACCGTGCTCGACGCCGAGGACCCCACCGGCTTCGGCCGGCACTTCGCGTACACGCTGCTCACCACGTACGGGATGCGGATGGCCGCCGTGTTCGTCCTCGCGACGTCGACGCTCGGGCGCAAGCTCCAAGTCCTGCCCAGACCCCTGGTCGCGATCGGGACCGTGGCCGGCCTGCTCCTGCTGGTGGTGGGCTCCAGCGTGCCGTACTGCGAGCTCGTCTTCCCGGCCTGGGCGCTGCTCATCAGCCTGTACATCCTGCGCACCGCCCGCCGCCCCGCGTGACCTCCCGCCGCGGCCGTCACCCCAATGGCCTTGCCGGACGCGCCGACGAACGCGGGCGGCCGCACGCTGGCCGGGAAGCCGGAGGGGCCAACGAAAGGACTGGACCTTGCTGAGGCTTGTCGTCGATCTCAACCGGTGCCAGGGATACGCGCAGTGCGCCTTCCTCGCACCCGACGTCTTCGCGATGCACGGAGACGAGGGCCTGCTCTACGACCCGCAGGCCGAGGACGCCCACCGCGAGCGCGTTGCCCAGGCCGTCGCCGCCTGCCCCGTACAGGCGATCCTCGTGGACGAGCTGGACATGGCCGCGACCGCGCCCGGCACGGCGGGCGGCTCCGCGGGGGAGGCATCCGATGGCTGACACCGCCCTGGACCACCTCAAGGCGAACGGCCGGATCGTGGTCGTCGGAGCCTCCCTCGCGGGGCTGCGCGGAGCCGAGACCTTGCGCGAGAAGGGCTTCAAGGGCTCGCTCACCATGATCGGCGACGAGCCCCACGAACCGTACGACCGACCGCCCCTGTCCAAGCAGGCGCTGCTGGGCATGGGTACGGCCGAGCGCACCGAGCTGCCCCGCCGCCGCGACATCGAAGCCGAATGGCGCCTGGGCGTGGCGGCCAGCGGCCTCGACATGGCGGCCCGGCGGGTCAAGCTCGCCGACGGGGACGAAGTCCCGTACGACCGGCTGCTGATCGCCACCGGCGTCCGCGCCCGGCCCTGGCCCAACCCGGCCGAGGCGGAGCTCGACGGCGTGTTCGTCCTGCGGACCCGTGACGACGGCGCGGCCCTGGCCCGGCGGTTCGACGCGGGGCCGCGCCGGGTCCTGGTCATCGGCGCCGGATTCACCGGCTCCGAGATCGCCTCCGCCTGCCGCGAGCGGGGACTTGAGGTCACCGTCGCCGAGCGCGCCGACGCCCCCCTGGTCGGAGCCCTCGGCGGGGTCATCGGTGCGGTCGCCGCCGAACTCCACCGGGAGAACGGCGTCGACCTGCGCACCGGCATCATGGTCACGGCGCTGGAGGGCGACTCCACCGGCCGGGTCCGCGCCGCGCACTTCTCCGACGGCACCACGCTGGAGTGCGACGTCGTGGTCGTCTCGCTCGGGGCCCAGCGCAACACGGACTGGCTCAGCGGCTCCGGTCTCGGCGCCGGACCCCGGGGCATCGCCTGCGACGCCGGCTGCCGGGCCTTCGACATCCGCGGCATCGTGACCGACGACATCTTCGTGGCGGGCGACGTGGCCCGCTCACCGCACCCGCTGTTCGGCTACCAGTTCCTGTCGCTGGAACACTGGGGCAACGCCGTCTCCCAGGCGGAGACCGCGGCCCACAACATGCTCAGCGAGAGCACCGAGCGGCGCCCGCACATCTGGGTGCCGGCCTTCTGGTCCTCGCAGTTCGGGGTGAGCATCAAATCGGTCGGCGTGCCCTCGATGGGCACCGAGATCATGATCACCCAGGGTTCGCGCGCCGAACGCCGCTTCACCGGCGTCTACGGCTACCAGGGCCGGGTCATCGGGGCGGTCACGTTCGACAACTCGCGCTGGCTGCAGTTCTACCAGCAGCAGATCGAGGCCACCGCGCCGTTCCCGCCGCCGTTCCCCACCGTCGACCGGCGTTCCGAAGGGCAAAAGCCCCTCCCCGCGGACTTCCCGGACCCGTCCCTGCCCACGCACGGACCGACCGTCACCCTCAGCGGATACTCGCCGGCCGACCGGCGCCTCACCTTCACCCCCGCCGGGCACTAGGGGGCGCGCTCCCCCGACCGCCCGCCTCCCGGAGGACCCGGCCATGAAGCAAGGCATCCTGAACGACATCCTCGACTACTCGAACCGCGCGAACCCGTACCCCCTCTACGCGGAGCTGCGCAAGACCCCGGTCTTCCACGACGGGGACGGCCCGTACGTCGTCAGCACGTACTTCGACATCCAGAGCCTGCTGCACGACCCGCGGCTCAGCTCCGACGCCCGCAACCTCGCCGCGAGCGCCGGGGACCCGCTGGCCGGGGCGGAGGGCGAGGGAGCGGCGGCCCTGCCGCCCAGCTTCCTCAAGCTGGACCCCCCGGAGCACGACCGGCTGCGCCGGATGACGAACCGCCCCTTCGGGCCGCCGCACTCCCCGCACCGCGTCGACGACATGCGCGGCTTCCTCCAATCCACGGTCACCGGGCTCATCGACAACCTCGGCGACCCGGAACGGATCGACCTGGTCGACCAGTTCGCCTACCCGTTCCCCGTCACCATGATCTGCCGGCTGCTCGGCGTACCGCGCGAGGACGAGGCCCGCTTCCACGTCTGGGCCGACACCCTGGCCGCGAGCCTGGACCCCGATCCCGACGCCGATCCGAAGGAGCGGGAGAAGAAGACCCACGACGCCCGCATGGAACTCGGCATGTACCTGGCCGGGCTGATCGAGGAGCGCCGCAAGGAACCCGGCGAGGACATGCTCTCGCAACTGGCCGTCGGCCACGGCCAGGACGAGACGATGAGCACGATGGAGCTGCTCAGCACCGCGGCCCTGCTGCTCATCGCGGGCCACGAGACGACGGTCAACCTGATCACCAACGGGATGCTGACCCTGCTGCGCAACCCGGACGTCCTGCGGCAGCTGCGCGAGACGCCCGACCTCGCCGTGCCCCTGGTGGAGGAACTGCTGCGGTTCGAGCCGCCGGTGCAACTGCTCCCGCAGCGCACCCCGCTCGTGGACATCGAGGTCGGCGGGGTCACCATCCCCAAGGGCTCGTCGATGTGGCTGATCCTCGCCTCCGGCAACCGGGATCCGAACCGCTTCGAGAACCCGGACCGCTTCGACCCGTACCGCAAGGACATCCAGCACCTGGGCCTCGGCAGCGGCATCCACAGCTGCTTCGGCGCCCCTCTGGCCCGGCTGGAGGCGCAGCTCGCGCTGACCGAGCTGGCCCGGCGTCTGGAGAACCCGCGGCTGATGGAGGACCCGCCGCCGTACCGGCAGAACGCGGTCCTGCGCGGACCGCGCCACCTGCGGATCACGTGTGACGCGGTCCGCCCCTCCTGAGCAACGGCGCAGTGGTTCCCCGAAGAGCCGAGGATCGGCCGGTGCCGGCCGTCCGCCCGCAGGCGATCGGCCGGCCACGGAGCGGGCTAGGAGAGCTTGCCGTCGTAGTCCGGCAGCTTGAAGGTGCGCTCGGCGTGGCCGCCGACCAGGTCGCTGTCGTTGTTGCCGATGTTGGCGATGATCGTGTAGCCGCGGCCCTCGATCTCGGCGCGCTTGCCCGTCTTGTACGCGCTGACCTCGTCGAAGAGGTCGGGCAGGTCCCGGACGTACAGCCCCGTGACGGGGTAGCCGACCGCCTTGAGGTTGTGCTCGGTGAGGGACTGGATGATCCCGGGGCGGGCGGTGACGAAGAAGATGGCGACGCCGTGCTCGTTGGCGTACCGGGTCAGGTCGCGGACCTCGGAGATCGCCGGGGTCGGGAACGTCCAGAACCAGTGGAAGTCCGTCTCCAGCGAGGAGTTGTCGATGTCGAGGACGATCGCGGGCTTCTCGCCCGCCGGTGACTGGGCGATGCGCTGCTCGACGTACGGGCGGGCCGTGGCCATGACGGCGGCCACGTCGCGCTTCCACGTGCCGTAGTCGACACCGCGCAGCAGCGCGTTGCCGCCGGGCGCGGAGGCGGTGGCCGCGGCCGGGGCGGCCGCCGGGGCCGGGACGGGAGCGGGCGCGGCCTCGGCGGAGGCGGCGGGGGCCAGCATCAGGACGACGGTGGCCGCTGCCGTGGCGGTGGCGGTGCCGAGCAGGCGGGCGCGGGTGCTGCGCATGTGGGGGCGCTCCTCAGTGGCTGAATTTGACATGTACGGAGCCAGAATCCGTAAGATCGAGCCCCCTGTCTACTGGTCGGTAGTTAAATTCAGGTGGCCGTCCAGCCACCATCGAGGGGGAGCGAGGTTCCCGTGAGGTAGCCGGTGTCGGGCCCGCAGAGCCACACCGCCGCCGCCGCCACCTCCTCGGGCTCGATCAGCCGCTTCACCGCGGACCGGGTGAGCAGCACGCGCGAGAGCACGTCGGCGGGGTCGATGCCGTGCGCGGCCGCCTGCTGCTCGATCTGCGCCTCGACCAGGGGCGTACGGACGTAGCCGGGGCTGATGCAGTTGCTGGTCACGCCGTACGGTGCGCCTTCGACGGCGGCGACCTTGCTCAGCCCCTCCAGCCCGTGTTTGGCGGCCACGTACGCGGACTTGTACGCGCTGGCCCGCAGCCCGTGGGCGCTGGAGATGTTGACCACGCGCCCCCAGCCGCCGGCGTACATGTGCGGGAGCACGTGGCGCAGCAGCAGGAACGGCGCGGTGACCATCACCTGCTGGATCAGCGTGAAGCGCTCGGCCGGGAACTCGGTGATGGGGGCGACGTGTTGCAGGCCCGCGCTGTTGACCAGGATGTCCACGGCCGCCGGCAGCCGCTCGATCGAGCCCGGGTCCGCGAGGTCGACGACGTGCGCCTGTCCGCCGACGCGTGCGGCGACGGAGGCGGCCGACTCCTCGGCGATGTCGACCACGTGCACGTCGGCACCCGCCTGGGCCAGGGCGATCGCGCAGGCCCGGCCGATGCCGCTGCCGCCGCCGGTCACCAGCGCGACGCGCTCCCGCAGGAAAGGAAGTTGGCTCGTCATGGCTGAACCCTAGGGAGGGCGGAGGGCCGCGCCCATGGCGCCGCGCACCACACTCGGGGGCCGACGTGTGGTGCGCGGCGCCATGGGCGACGGCGGGCGGTGACCCCCCGTGCGGTGACGGCGTGCGGTGACGGCGTGCGGCGACGGTCGCCGTCAGCGCTTCCGTGCCGTGAGGAAGTCGAGCAGGGTGTCGCTCGCGTTCAGTGCGGTGCTGACGGATCCGAAGCCCGAGGGCGGCGCCATGGTCGACCCGGGCCAGGTGTGACCGGCCCCGTGCATGAGGAGCAGCCGTACCGTCGCCCCGGCCGGTCCGGGCGGCCAGGTGACCGAGTCGTAGCCGGACCTGCCCTCCTCGACGGGAGCCCCGGCCCCGGCCGCGGCGGCGAAGGCCTCCATGCCCGCCCGGGCGGACATCGTCGGCGTGATGGGTTCTTCCCCCGGAGCGGCCGGCCCGGGAGTGGGCAGACCGGCCGGCGGCCGTACCGGGTCCTCGGCCCCGTAGATCGTCAGGACGGGCACCGGGCCGGTGGGCTTCACGGCGGCGGCCCCGGTGGGCAGTTCACCGGAGACCGAAACCGCGCCCGCGACCAGCTCCGGGCGCTGCGCGGCCATCCGCAGCGCCATGGAACCGCCGTTGGAGAACCCGGCGACGTAGACCCGGTGCGGATCGGCCCGGCCGGTGCGCACGAGCGCGCCGACCAACGCCTCGGTGAAGCGGACGTCGGCATCCGGATCGGGCCGCTGCGGGGAGGGCGCGCTGCCGGCGCCCCAGGCCTTGCCCAGGGCCTCCGGGTACACGAGGAGCATGCCGCGCGCCTCTGCGGCCTTGTCCAGCGCGCTCTGCTCGCGCAGCTGCGCGGCGTCGGCCCCGCGCCCGTGGAAGGCGATCAGGAGCGGCCGGGGTCCACCGCCCTCCGTGGCCGGGCGGTGCATCAGGTACTCCCGGGTGCCGCCGTCCACGCGCAGCCGCTCCCGGCTGTCGACGCCGGAAGCGGCGGGGGCGGAGGCGCTCAGGGTCGCGCTCGTCCCGACCGCGCCGCCGGGCGGCCGCGAGTCCGTCGAGCAGCCGGTGAGCCCGGCGGATGTCAGCGCGAGGCCGAGGGCCAGGGCGGCGGCGTACGCGGCGCGACGGGTTGCCGTGCGCCGGGCCGCCGTCCCGCGGGAGGGCGGGGAGAAGGGTTTCGAGGACATGCCCGGAGCAGACCACCGCCGCCCACCCTCCGTCCAAGATGGATATGGATCTCGGATCGATCAATCTCCGATATCGTTGCTGATCGTGGACCTGATCCGGCATCTGCAGTGCTTCGTGGCTGTTGCAGAAGAAAGACACTTCGGCCGTGCCGCCGAGCTGCTCGGCATGGCCCAGCCACCCCTGTCCCAGCGCATCCGGCGCCTGGAACGCGAGCTCGGCGTCCGGCTCTTCGAACGCACCAGCCGTCAGGTGGCCATCACCGCGGCCGGCACGATGCTGCTGGAGGACGCCCGCCTGCTGCTCGCCCGCGCGGACGCCCTCACGGCCACCGCCCGCCGCATCCGCGAGGGCGAGAGCGGACTCCTGCGCGCCGCGCTGCCGCCCGATCTCGCCGCCGAGGCGATCGCCGCGATCCTGGCCGCCTTCCGTCAGCACCACCCCGGCGTGGAACTGGAGCTCCACGAACTGTCCACGGCCGAGCAACTGACCCGGTTCGGCTCCCGCGAACTCGACGTCGGGCTCGTCCGGCACCCCTGTGACATCGCCGGGCTGGAGCTCGGGCCGGTCCTGCGCCGGGAGCTCGGCGTACTGCTGCCCGGCGCGGCACCGGCCGCCGCGCTCGACGAGGTGCCGCTCGCCGCCCTCACCGGATACGGCCTGGTCCTCTTCCCGCGCGCCGAGGCCCCCGCCCTGCACGACGACGTCCTGAACACCTGCGCCCGCGGCGGCTACACCCCGGCCACCGTCCGCCAGGGCAGCGGCACCGGCTTCGTGCGCGGCCTCGTCCTCTCCGCGAACGCCGTGGCCTTCGCCCCGCGCGACACCGCGTCGGCCGATCCGGCCGGCCCGCACGCGGACATCGTCTGGCGGCCCCTCGCCGGCGCCCCGCTGGCCTGGCGCCACAGCGTCGCCTGGCCGCGGGGCCGCGGCGACGCCGCCGTCGGCGCCTTCGCCGAAGCGGCCTTCCGCGCCCTGTGGAACACTGCGGCGGTGACCGCCGACGCACCCGCACGGCCGCTCCACCTGCGCCCGGCGGCGGAGTACTGGCTGTGAACGACATCCGCCGCCGCATCGCCGCGGCCTTCGCCGAAGCCGGCGTCAGCGGCCGGCTGCACGCCGTGGACATCGATTCCGGTACGGAGATCGACGCCGGCGCGGACCACGCGGTCGTCACCGCCAGCGTGCACAAGCTCTGCCTGCTCGTCGCCCTCCACCAGCAGGCCGCCGCCGGCCTCCTGGACCTCACCGAACAGGTCGAGTGCCCGCCGGGCGACCGCACCGCCGGACCCACCGGGGTCGCCGCCATGCTGGATCCCGTCCGCATGTCCCTGCGCGACGCCGCCTACCTGATGACGGCCGTCAGCGACAACGCCGCCGCCGACCTGCTCCTCGCCCGCATAGGCCTCGACGCCGTCAACGAGGCCACGGCCCGGCTCGGCCTGACCCGCACCCGGGCCGTCCACACCTCCTTCCGCTCCCTGTTCGCCACCGTCCGGGAGGACGCGGGCCCCGCAGGCGCCCGGGCCCTCGCCGATCCGCAGGTCCTCGCCCGGCTCCGCGCCCTCGACCCGGCCCGGAGCAACCGGAGCACGCCCCGCGACATGACCCGGCTGCTCACCGCCGTCTGGCGCGACGAGGCCTGCACCCCCGAACACGGCGCCGCGATCCGCCGGCTGCTCGGACTCCAGGTGTGGCCGCACCGGATGGCCGCCGGATTCCCCTTCGACGACGTGCACGTGGCCGGCAAGACCGGCAGCCTGCCGACCGTGCGCAACGAGGTCGGAGTCATCGAGTACCCCGACGGAGGCCGCTACGCCGTCGCCGTCTTCACCCGCGCCGCCAACCCCGCGGCCACCCTCCCCGCGGCCGACGCCGTGATCGGCGCCGCGGCCCGCATCGCCGTCGACGCCCTGCGCACGAGGCCGCGGGCGGACGGCGGCGCGTACTCCCCGGGGAGTACGCCCGATCGGCCCGCCCGGCGGACGACGACGGCGGGTCCGGCCGTCTAGCGTGGCCGCATGGCGGAACGGCGGTGGCAGTACTGGGCGGAGCGCACCGGCGACGTCGGGCGGCTGCCCTGGCGGTCCACGCTCCTGGTCGCCGTCTTCACACAGGCGGCCACCGGCTGGGCGCAGCACGCCCAGCCCGGCCGCGAGGCCGTCGACCCGATCGGCCGGATCCTGCTGCTCATCGCCCCCGCCCTGCTGCTCCTGCGCCACCGGTACCCGGTGCCCGTCCTCTACGGGGTCTGCGCGGTCACGCTCGGGTACCTCGCGGGCGGATATCCGTACGGGCCCGTCTTCCTGAGCGTCGCCCTGGCCTGCCTCGCGGCCGTCGTCGCGGGCCACCGCCGCGCCGCCTGGGGAGCGGTGGGCGCCCTGTGGGCCGGCCACCTGCTCATCGCGCACTGGCTGTACCGGTGGCTGCCGCCGCCCGGCGACGGTCCCGCCCCCTGGGGGACGGAGGGCGGGATCACCGCCTGGGCGATCGCCGTACTCGCCGCCTCCGAGGTGGTCCGCGTGCGCCGGGAGCAGTGGGCCCGCGACCGGGCCGAGCGCAAGGCCGCCGAGCGGCGCCGGGTGGACGAGGAACGGCTGCGGATCGCCCGCGAGCTGCACGACGTACTGGCCCACAGCATTTCCGTCATCAACGTGCAGGCGGGCGTCGGGCTGGCCCTGCTCGACACGGACCCCGAACAGGCCCGTACGGCGCTCACCACCATCAAGGCGGCCAGCAAGGAGGCGCTCGGCGAGGTCCGGCAGGTCCTGAACACCCTGCGCGCCCCAGGTGAAGCCCCGCGCGCGCCCGCCCCCGGACTCGACCGGCTCTCCGAACTGGTCGACCAGGCCGCCTCGGCCGGGCTCACCGTCTCCGTGACGGGCGGGGCGCAGGCCCGGGGGCTGTCACCGGCCACGGACCTCGCCGCGTTCCGGATCCTCCAGGAGGCCCTCACCAACGTGGTGCGCCACTCGGGTTCGCGGACCGCCCGGATCCGCATCAGCCGGCCGCCCGGCGCGCTGGAACTGCTGGTGGACGACGACGGGCCCGCCACGGGCGGCGACGCCGGCGGCAGCGGCACCGGCCTGATCGGGATGCGCGAGCGGGCCGCCGCGCAAGGCGGCACCATCGAGGCCGGCCCCCGGCCGGACGGCGGCTTCCGGGTCCTGGCCCGGATCCCGCTGGAAACCAAGGAGGACTCGTGATCCGCGTACTGCTCGCCGACGACCAGGCGCTGGTACGGGCGGGCTTCCGCGCGCTGCTCGACGCGCAGCCGGACATCGAGGTGGCCGGCGAGGCCGCCGACGGGTCCGAGGCCGTGCGCCTGGCCCGCGAACTGCGCCCGGACGTCGCCCTGATGGACATCCGGATGCCCGAGCTCGACGGCCTGGCCGCCACCCGCACGATCACCGCGGACCCCGGCCTGGCCGAGGTGAAGGTGGTCATGCTGACCACGTTCGAGCTCGACGAGTACGTCTTCGAAGCCCTGCGCTCCGGCGCCTCCGGGTTCCTGGTCAAGGACACGGAGCCGGAGGAACTGCTGCGCGCGGTACGGGCGGTGGTCGCGGGGGACGCGCTGCTGTCCCCCGGGGTGACGCGCCGGCTGATCGCGGAGTTCGCGGCGCGCTCCAAGGCCCCCGAGGCGGCGGCCGGGCTGGAGCGGCTGACCGAACGGGAGCGCGAGGTGATGGCCCTGGTCGGCCTCGGGCTGTCCAACGAGGAGATCGCCCGCAGGCTGGTGGTCAGCCCGCTGACCGCGAAGACGCACGTCAGCCGGGCCATGATCAAGCTCGCCGCCCGGGACCGGGCCCAGCTGGTGGTGCTCGCGTACGAGTCGGGGCTGGTCCGACCGGGCTGGCTCGGCTGAGGCCCCTCCTGCCCGCCGGGTACTCCCGCCGCCGTACGCACGGTGCCGCCGGCCGTACGACGACGGGGACACCCTCCCGGGGCGAGTCTCGGAAGCGACAAGGAAACCGCACCCTTCCGAGGAGCTGAACCGAGATGAACACCCTGGCGTACGACGGGCCCGGCCCGTGGATCCTCTTCGTCCCGCTGATCTGGGCGGCCGTCGTCTTCGGCGTCGTGACGGCCTTGCGCCGCACGGTGTGGCGCGGCGGCCGCGGCCCGCGAGGCCCGTGGGCGACCCGGGGCTCGTACGGGGAGAACTCGCCGATCGCGATCCTAGGCCGCCGGTTCGCCACCGGCGAGATCGACGAGGACGAGTACTGGCGCCGGCTGTCCGTCCTGGACGAGCAGTTCGGCCGGACGAGCCCGGAAGGCACGGGCGGGGCCGGCTGAACCGGCCGGACTTCCGAGATTGCGCCCCGCACCCGGGCGGGGGGCCCGGAAGCGGGGTTACGGTCCCGCGATGGATTCGAACACGCAGACATTGGGCGCCCCTCCGCACAGCCGCCGGGGCCCGCTCCGCGCCACCGCGGCGGGCCCGGCGGCCGTGGGGTCCGTCCTCCCCCTCGCCGCCGCCCCTGTTGCGGCACCGGCACCCGCACCGCTCGCCGCCGGGGAGGCCGCCACGGGCCCCGTGTCGCCGCAGGAGGCGCTGCGCCGGCTGACCGCGGGCAACCGGCGCTGGCGCACGTACGGGCAGGAGCACCCGCACGAGTCGGCCTTCTTGAGGCTGCGGTTGACCAAGGCCCAGCACCCCTTCGCCATCGTCCTCGGCTGCGTCGACTCCCGGGTGCCGCCCGAGCTCGTCTTCGACCAGGGGCTCGGCGACCTCCTCACCGTCCGCTCGGCGGGCGAGGTACTGGACGAGGCCGTCCTCGGCAGCGTCGCGTACGGGGTCCTGGAACTGGAGATCCCGCTGGTGGTGGTGCTCGGGCACCAGTCCTGCGGGGCGGTCGGCGCCGCCGTGCACGCCGAGGCGACGGGCGAGCCGCTGCCCGCCCACATCCAGTACCTGGCCGACGGGATCCGGCCGTCCATCGACCATTCCCGGCAGGGCGAGGCCCGGATCGACTCCACCATCGACGCGCACGCCCGGCGCACCCGCGACCTGCTCGCGGCCGAACCCGACCTCGCCCGGCGCATCGCCGACGGCAGGCTGGAGGTCGTCGCGGCCCGCTACGGGCTCCGCGACCAGAGGGTGCGCACCCTGGAATAGGGCGGGCTCCGGGACCGGGCTCCCCGGGGGCGCTGGAGCGCCGCCGTGCGCCCCTGGTGGGGACGGCGGGCCGGCCGCCACGCTGGAGTTCGGTACACCCACCAGGGCGGGGGTCACGGTCGATGGCGACTTCGATGGAGAACCAGGGAAAGCCGACCACCACGCACGACATGGTGGTGGTCCACCGGATGTTCCGGCGCGAGTTCGGGGAGGCGGCGGGCCTGGTGCGCGGAGTGCGCCACGGCAGCCGCGCCCAGGTCAGGCTGGTCGCGGACCGGCTGGAGCTGCTGCTGGACACCCTGTACCACCACCACGAGGGCGAGGACCGGCTGCTGTGGCCCAAGCTGGCCCGGCGCCTGCCCGCGCAGGGCGAGCTGTGGCAGCGGATGCGGGGCCAGCACGCCGAGCTGTCGGCCGGGCTCGCACGGGCGCAGGACCTGCTCCGGGCATGGGCCGCGGACGGAGGGAACAGCCACCGCCAGGAGCTGGCCGAGGCGTTCGACCAGGTCTCCAAAGCCGTCGGGGACCACTTCGACCAGGAGGAGCGCGAGGCGCTGCCGCTGGTCGCGGGCGTGGTGTCGCAGGCGGAATGGGACGAGATGGGCGACGCGGCGAGCGCCGCCGTGCCCAGGAGCAAGCTGTTCACCGTCCTCGGGATGATCCTCAAGGACGCCGACCCGGGCGAGCAGATCCTGATCATGGGCCACCTGCCGCTGGCGCCCCGGGTGCTCTGGCGGGCGGTGGGCGAACGCAGCTTCCACCGCCTGGAACAGCGCCTGGAGGCGGCGGTGGGCCACGGCTGACGCGGGACGGGGAGGCTGCGGAACGGGCCTATGAGGTCTCGCAGTCCCTGAGCCCGGCTATCGCGAACGCGCGCTCGGCCGGATACGCGCCGGCGCAGGGGAAGGCGAGTACCGTCCGGAACTGCTGGCCCGCCTCACGGACCCGGCCCGCCGCCGAGTAGGCGCGGCCGAGTCTGCCGCGGATCTCCATCTCCATCCGGGTCTGGTGGGGTTCGTTCAGCGGGGACAGCGACTGGAGCCGGGCCAGGGCCTCTTGATGAAGTGCCAGGGCCGCCTCCAGATTCCCTTCGCCGAGCTCCGCCGTGCCCAGCATGCTCAGCGTGATCGCGGTCAGCGGGATGTCGCCCGCCTGCTCGACCAGCTGCGCCGCCCGGGTCAGCAACTCCTTGGCCTCGGCGAACCGGCCGAGGCCGAGGTGGACCTCGGCGGCGCAGCTCAGGGTCCTGCTGATCATCGTGGGCCGTCCGTTCGCCTCGGCGCGGACTGCGGCCTCGTCCAGACACCGCAGCGCGTCCCCGGTCCGCCCCAGCGCACGGTAGGCCGTGCCCAGCACGCAGAGCGCCATCGCCACCAGCCACTCGTCCTCCAGCCGCCGGGCGAGGTCTACCGCCGCGGTGACGGGGGCGACGGCCAGGTCGGGCCGTCCCACGTTCAGTTCGGCGGTCCCGATCCCGGCCAGCGCGCGGGCTTCCTCGCGCCGGTCCGCGTGCTGCCGGCTCAGGCGCAGCGCCTCGGCGAACGTCGCACGCGCGCGGGCGGGTTCGCCCTGGTAGATGCCGATGGCGCCCATGCAGTTCCGCAGCGCGGGCACCATCCGCCGGTCGCCTGCGCGGTCCGCCTGGGGGAGCGCGATCTCCAGGGCCGTACGGCCTTCGTGGTAGCGGCCCCGGCGCACGAAGTGGTCGGTCAGCGCCTCGGCGATCCAGCAGGCGAGGTCGGCTTCTCCGAGGCCCGCGGCATGGCCGACGACGTCGGCGAGTTCCGCGTCGGCGGCGTTCAGCCAGCCACTCGCGTCGGACCAGTGCGCGAACGCGCCCGTTGCGGCCGGCCCGGTGGGGAAGCCGCCGGAGCCCCAGTCGCTGGAGCTGCGGCCGGCGTCCACGTAGAGGCGGAGCACGGCCGTACGCGCCGCGCCCGCTTCGGCCGGGGAGACCTGGGCGAGCCGCCGGGCGTGGGCCCGCACCAGGTCGTGCAGCCGGTAGCGGCCCGGATGCGGCTGCTGCACCAGACTCGTATCGACCAGGCCCTCCAGGATCTGCTCGGCCTCGCGCGCCGGCCTGCCCAGCATGGCCGCCGGGGTCAGGGCGTCGAACTCGCTGGTCGGCGTCAGTCCCAGGACACGGAAGCCCTGCTGCTGGGCAGGGGTGAGCTGCTCGTACGACAGGCGGAAGGCCGCCTCCACGCTGCGGTCCCCGGCGCGCAGCTCACCCAGCCGCCGGTCGTCGTCCGCCATCCGGTCCACCAGATGGGCGAAGGTCCAGACGGGACGGGTCTGCAACCGGGTCCCGGCGATGCGCAGGGCCAGCGGCAGCCCTCCGCACAGCCGGGCCAGTTCGCGCGTCGCCGCCTGCTCCCGCGCCGTGCGCTCCTCCCCGACGAGATGACCGAGCAGGGTCTGCGCGTGGCCCGTCTCCAGCGGCTCCAGGGTGATGCGCCGGTCGGCGTCGAGTCCGGTCAGCCGTCGGCGGCTGGCGACGATCACCATGCTGCCCGGCCCCGCCGGGATCAGTGGCCGGATCTGCGCGCTCGCCAGGGCGTCGTCCAGTACGAGGAGCAGCCGCAGCGAGCCGGTCGCCGAACGCCAGGCGGCGGTGAGTTCGTCCAGATCGGCCGGTACCTCGCTGTCGGCCGTGCCGATCGTGCGCAGGAGCCGCCGCAGAACGCGCTGGGGCGAGAGCCGCTGCCGCCCCGGGCTGTGGGCGCGCAGGTCGACGAAGAGGCAGCCGTCCGGATAGTGGTGGCGCGATTCCTGGGCCGCGCGGACGACGAGGGCGCTCTTGCCGACCCCGGCGATGCCGTCCACGGCCGCGACCCCCACCGAGTCGGAGGGGAACGCGGCGGCCAGCAGGGCCCGTTCGCGCTCACGCCCGATGAGGACCCCGGTGACGCCGGGCAGTTGGTTGACCGGTGTGCGGGGGCGGGCCGGGCCGGGGAGGGCGGTCGGGCCGGCGGCCGGCAGGGCGGCGGGCAGGGTGGCGGGGCGGGCCGCCGCCGGTCCGAGGAGGAGTTCGTCATCGCGGCGCAGTACCGCTTCGTACACGCGGCCCAGTGCCTCGCCCGGGCTGACCCCGAGCTCTTCGCGCAGCCGCTCGCGCATGCCCTGATAGGCGTTCAGCGCCTCGGCCTGGCGCTGGTTGGCGTACAGGGCGCGCATGTGCAGGGCCAGGAGCGACTCGTCGTACGGCTCGGCGGCGGACAGCGCGGCGAGCCCCTCCAGGGCTTCGGCGGCCCGGCCCAGCAGCAGGAGGCATTCGAGCCGCTCCGACTGGAGCGTCCTTCGCCGCTGGGCCAGGCGCCGCCGCTCGGCCTGCGCGAACGGCCCCGGCAGCCCGGCCAGGGGCTCTCCCCGGAAGAGCGCGAGGGCGTCGGTGAGCCGTGCCATCGCGGTGACCAGGTCACCGGATTCCCTCACCCGGCGCGCCTCCCCGACCCTCTCGGTCAACTCGGCCGCGTCGACGCTGATCCCGTCCGCGGCCATGCCGTACCGGCCCTGGCTGCTGCGGATCGCCGATTCCTCGTACCCGGTGCCCTCCGGGTCGAGGGCCTTGCGCAGCGCATAGACGTAACTCGGCAGGACCCGGTGACCGGAGCCCGGCAGAGCCGAGCCCCACACCGCGTCGAGGAGGTCATCGTGGCTGACCGTGCTGCCCGGCCGCAGTGCCATCGCGGCCAGCACGGCCTGGCGCCGGACGGGTCCCAAAGCGAGCGGAGTCGTACCCCGCCAGGCCCGTACCGGCCCGAGCAGCTCGATCCTGAGCCGCTGCGGAGTTTCCCCGTCCACTCGAATCCCCTCGGCCACATCATCGAAATTTCATCAGCATTGCAATGCCCTCGGCCACCGTTGGCAAGGCACGAGGTGCACGAGTGGCAGCGCAATGGCTTGAAATCGGGGGGAGCCATGAAGGGTCCGGGTCCTGCGCGCCGCCCCGCGGCGCCGGGCTGGGGCGGCAGCCGGGACGTGACCAGGTATTTGTGCGCGGCCGCGTACCTGGAGCGCGCGTACGCGCGCTCCCTCGTCAAGGACGTGGCGGCCGAACCGCACCTGGGAGTGGCCGCGGCCCCGGCGTGCGATGTCCCGGTGGTGCTCAGGCACGCGTACTTCGCGAACGCGCGCAGGCACGGCCGGGACATCCTGCTGGCCTTCCTGCTGCTGTTCCTGCTCGTCTTCCAGCTGTGGGTGGGAATGCCGGGCCTCGCCCTGCTGATGTTCCTCCTCGCCTGGGTGACGGTCTTCTCGTTCGAGCTCTCCACCAAGTACGGCGCCCCCATGCAGGGCCTGCGCCCGGACCGCTTCGACCCGGTGGCCGCCCCCGAGCCGATCAGCCTGGGCGTCGCCGTGCGCCTGCGCGAGATCGGCGAGTACGCCGAGGGGAACGTGACCACCTACAGCGGCTATTCGCCGTTCGCCGGGTACGGGTCCGAACGCGATTCGTGGTCACTGGCCTTCGACGCCACCTCGCCGAGCCGGCCGGGTGTCGAACCGCAGGACTTCGACGTGGTGGACCTCTACTCCCACGTCGCCGCGCGACTGGCCACGCTGGGCCTGCCCTGCCTCGAAATCGAAGAGCGCGTCTTCGTGGACGGCGCGGCCGTCCGCGAGGACCGGCGCTTCCTCCCCGATCCACTGGGCCGGCCCGTCACCGCGATCACGTCCGGGACCATGGACGCGCTGAAGCGGTCGCCGGAGGAGAAGGTCCGGCCGTACCTCGGGGTGCACTCCACCGGCTGGGGCGGTGAGTTGGTGACGTCCCTCTTCGTCCGCTTCGTACGCTCGGATTCGAGTCTCGTCGTGGAGGCGGTCCCGACGGTGCTGTTCCCGCTGCGCGGCAGCTACCGGGTCGTCGACGTGCTGATGCCGAGCCCGCCCCCGCTCGAAGTGCTGGGGCTGGCGGTGGGCACCCTGCTCCCCACCGTGTTCGAGCTGGTGGCCTCGCCCTGGCGTGCGGTCGCGGGGTTCGCCCCCGATTTCTGGATGTACTTCCGGATCCGGGCGCAGGACAAGCTGATCACTCGGCTGCGCCGCTTCGATTACGGGGCCCGGCAGGCGGTGCGCCGCAACGCCGCCGACGACAGCCACCAGCGCTACTTCCAGGAAGCGGACAGCGGCATGGTCCTCAAGGCGATCGAGAAGAGGGTGCTGGGCGCGCTCGTCGAATTCGCGGAGGCCCACGGGATCCATACCGACGAGCTGGTGCAACGGCAGGAAATGATCATCAACCACGGGATCATCGCGAGTCACGGAGCGAGTGTCCACGCCAGCTCCGTCGCCTCCGGCGAGAACTCCAGCGTCTCGTCGAAGATCCTCAGGGCAATTCCGCGCGTGAAGATGGACTGACCAGGGTGAGGGGCGAGGAAAGACATGCGGAACAACGACGGGATCATCGCCACGGGGGGTTCGCAGGTCGTCTCTTCCGCCGTGGCGAGCGGCAGGGACGCGCGGGCCGCCGTGCACACCGGCGGGTCGACGGAGGTCGGCGACGGACGGCAGCGCTCACCCCAGGAGATCCGGGAGCTGGTGTCCCGGCTGATCGACGAACTCGGCCGCTCCGACCACCCCGACCGCGCCGACCTGATCGAGATCGCGGAGGACGCGCGTGAGGAACTCGCGTCCGAAAACCGGCGCATGGGCAAGCTGAGGATGATCGCGCGCACGCTCCTGAGCGCGGTGGCGGGATTCACGGCACTGGTGTCCCTGGCGCAGCCGATCGAAGAGGCGGTCCGAGGTCTGTGAGGGCGGCGGGATTCCGGAGGGGATGACCATGCCATCGTCGCTGCCCGGCGGCCACGGCCACGGCCACGGCCACGGCTACGTGCGGGTGGGATCCACCGTGCTCCCGCGGTGGCTTCCGTGGCTGCTGGCGGCTCTGGTGGTGGTGGGCGGGGTCGGTACGGGCGTGCTCCTCGCCGTGGCCCCCGGCCCGCAGGAGCGGGCGGCGGACCGGGGCGTGAGCGGGCTGCCGTCGCCCGAGGACGCCGGCTCGGCCCCACCGCCGGCGGCGGCGCCGTCTCCCGACCCGCCGTCTCCCGACCCGCCGTCGAGCGGATCCCTTCCGTCCGCCGTGCCGTCCGCAACGGCCGTCCCGCCCGTGCAGGTTCCGGTCGACCCCGGTCCGGACCTCCCCGACGACCCGAGGGAGGTGGTGGAGGCGTACTACCGGGACCTCGCGGACCGCGACTTCGCCGCCGCCTGGGAACTCGGGGGCAAGTACATCGCCCACACCTCGTACGAGAAGTGGGTGGCGGGCTACGACACCACGGCCGCCATCTCGCTCGACTCGGCGGACACGGTGGACGCCGGCCGGGTCCGGGTCGTGATCCGGGCGCTCCAGACGGACGGCACGCGCAGGGCGTACGAGGGTACGTACACCGTGTCCGGCGGGGTGATCACCGCCGCGCGGGTCACCGGAGGGTGACCCCGGTCTAGCTGCGGTAGACGCGCAGCTCGGGGACCTCGTAGGACATCTCCGAGACCGACGGGTCGGGCGCCGGGTGGTAGCGGCCCGCGCACACGGAGAGGTTCACGATGAGGTACGCCCGCCAGCGCCGGCCCACCCCGCTGTGATCGGAGTAGGCGCGGGTCCCGTTGACCCACCAGACCACCGAGTTCGTGCCGAACCTGACCTTGAGGTCCACCCATGCGCCGGGGCGGATGGCGGGGTCGTGGAAGTAGTGCGATCCGCCGCCCCGGACGTGGTTGGAGAGCTCCAGAAGGTCCGGGTTGTCGGGGTGGTACTCGAAGACGTCGACCTCCTGGCCGCCGTCCCGCCAGGTCCAGATCGCGGGCCAGGCGCCGAGCGCCTCCGGCAGCCGGACCCGGGCCTCCAGCACGTCTTCCGCGCGCAGCAGGAAGCCCTCTTCGCTGCCCTCGGTGGTCAGCAGGCCGCTGTCCCAGTTCCCGTCGGGACGCAGGGTCGCGCGGAAGGTCCCGCTGCGGCTGTGGGCGGGGTCGTCGACGAGGTGGTCGAGCTTGTTGTCGCCCGGATTGACCGGGCCGCCGTCGGGAAAGGCAGAGGTCCGGCCGGCGACCCACCGGGAGGTCGAGCCGAAGTCGGCGGAGAAGACGAGGGTGCGGGGGCGCCGGAACGGGGCGAGGAGTTGCGAGATCACGCCGCAGCCATGCCCGCGACACGCCGTCCGCATTCCGGTGATCTTTGTCGAAATGCGGACGGGGCGGGGCGCTTCAGGGCACTTCAGGCGTCGGGGCGCCGCCCCGGCGCCCGGCGGCGCACGCGGATCAGGAGTCGGACTGCTGAAGGCGCTGGGTCTTCTCGGCCTTCTCGGCGTTCTTCTCCTTGATGCGGACCGCTTCCTTGCGGACCTCGGCCTGGGTGGCGCGCTCCTTCTGGAGCCACTCCGGGTCCTCCTGCTTGAGCGCGTCGATCTGCTCCGTGGTGAGGGCCTCGGTGACCCCGCCGCGGGCGAGGCCGGCGATGGAGACGCCCAGCTTGGAGGCGACCACGGGGCGGGGGTGCGGGCCGTTGCGTCGCAGTTCCTGCAGCCACTGGGGCGGCTCGGCCTGCAGCGCGTTCAGCTCGCTGCGGGTCACGACACCCTCCTGGAACTCAGCGGGGGTGGCTTCGAGGTACACACCCAGCTTCTTCGCCGCGGTGGCGGGCTTCATGGTCTGGGTGGTCTTGTGCGACGTCATGGGTCAAGGGTATCGAGCGTGTGCGCTACTTCTGACCACGCCCGGTAATCTGGGCGGGTGACAGGCTCGGAAGCAACTCCCTCGGCATCTCCCACGGCAGCTCCCTCGTTCCGGCTCGCGTACGTTCCCGGAGTGACCCCCGGCAAGTGGGTGCGGATCTGGAAGGAGCGCCTGCCCGACGTCTCGCTGACCCTCCTCCAGATGCCGGCCGCCGAAGCCCCCGGCGCACTGCGGGGCGACGAGGCCGACGCCGCCTTCGTGCGGCTGCCGATCGACCGTACGGGCCTGGCCGCGATCCCGCTCTACACCGAGACCACCGTCGTCGTGGTGCCGAAGGACCACCTGGTGGCGGCCGCGGAGGAGGTCTCCACCGAGGACCTCGCCGACGAGATCGTGCTGCACCCGCTGGACGACACCCTGGACTGGGAGAGCATGCCCGGGAAGCCCGCGTTCGAACGCCCCGCCACGACGGCGGACGCGATCGAGCTGGTGGCGGCCGGGATCGGCGTACTCGTCGTACCGCAGTCCCTGGCCCGCCTGCACCACCGCAAGGACCTCACCTACCGGACGCTGACCGACGCCCCGCAGTCCCGGGTCGCCCTGTCGTTCCTCGAACACGACGGTGAACCCACCGATCTGGTCGAGGAGTTCATCGGGATCGTGCGCGGCCGGACCGTCAACAGCACGCGCGGCCGCGGCGCCCCGACCCCGCCCCAGCCGAAGCAGCGCAAGCGCCCCGATGCGGCGGGCGCAGGGCGCAAGCCCGCGGCCGGGAAGTCGGGCGGCAAGAACCCGCGCGGCGGCTCCGGCGGAGCCAAGGGCGGCAAGAACACCAAGGGCGGCAAGCCCCGCCGCGGGCGCTGAGCGTCTTGACGCACGCCCTTCAGTCACCGATCCGGACCAGGGCGAGCGTGATGTTGTCGGGGCCCCCGGCCTCGATGGCGGCCTTCCACAGCTCGAACGCCGCCTTGCCGTCGTCGTGCACCCGCAGCAGCTCGTCGAGCTCCTCGGGCGGCACCGGGTCGGTCAGGCCGTCCGAGCACACCAGGTAGCGGGCTCCGGCGGGCAGCGGCTGCGTCGAGACGTGCGGGGTGATCCCGCTGTGCCGGCGGGCGCCCCCCAGCGCCTGGGTGAGCACGGAGGTGGTCCGCTGCCCCGGCTCCAGCGGCGGATTGTCGTCCACGCTGACCTGCCGGAGCTCCTGCGCCGTGGCGTCGAGCACACGGCTGTCGCCGACGTTGAACGAGATCAGCGAATCCTCCAGGACCACGGCGCCGGCCACGGTCGTGCCCATCGTGGCCAGCTCCGGATCGCTGTCACCGGCCGCGTACACGGCGCGGTTGCACAGGGCGAGCGCCTCGCGGACGGCCCCCTCGCCGTCCAGGGAGGGCCCGAGCACGGCCAGCTGCCGCACGACCAGCGCACTGGCCACCTCGCCGGCCGGCTGACCGCCGATCCCGTCGGCCACCGCCACGACGAGCGGCGCACCGAGGGGGAACACGAAGGTCTGCGGACTGCGGGTCACGCCGGCGCACAGGGTCCACGGCCCGACGACGAGGCTGTCCTCGTTGTGGTCGCGTACCAGCCCGGCATGGCTCAGGGCACTCACGGCTACGTACGGCATCGCACCACCATGGTCCGCCCGCCCACGCGCGGCCGCCTCATCCGGGCCCCCCGCCCCCGCCCAGCGCCTGCCGCTCCATGAGCCGGGTGACGTCCTTCGCGGTGACGATCCCCACCAGCCGGTCCGCGTCCACCACCAGGAGCGGCAGCCCGACACCCGGCCGCAGCGCGTCCAGGGCCTCGCCCAGCAGATCCCCGGGGACCGCCACCGCGCACCGCTCCAGCGGGGTCGCCACCTCCCGCACGCGCAGCGCGTCCCGCTGCGCCCCCGGGATCCGGGCCAGCCCGCGTACGTGCACCACCCCGCTCGGGCGGCCGTCGAAATCGAGCAGCGGCAGGGCGGAATGCCGCGATTCCACGGCCACCTCCTCGATGAACCGCCGCACGCTCAGCCAGTCGGCGGCGGCCGCCACCGGGCTCGACATGGCATCGGCCACGCGCACCCCCCGCAGCCCGGTCTGCAGGACGGCCCGCCGGCGCTCCGCGCCCGCGACGAACGTGATGAAGAGGCCGATGACGACGAGCCACAGCCCGCCCGAGGACCCGCGCAGGAAGGAGACCCAGCCCAGCGCCGCCAGCAGCACGCCCATGACCTGCCCGCTGCGCGAAGCCGCCCGGTCCGCCCGGTCCCGGTCGCCCGTACGCCACCACAGCAGCGCCTGGAGCACCCGCCCGCCGTCGAGCGGCGAGGCCGGCAGCAGGTTGAACACGCCGAGGAACAGGTTCGCCCAGCCGAGCCAGACCAGGACGGCGGCCGGCACCGCCCAGCCGAGCAGGGCGTGCAGCCCGATCCCCGCGCCGACCGCGGCGCCGCCGATGACGAGGCTCGTCAGCGGCCCGCTCACCGCCACCGCGAAGGCCGCCCCCGCGGTCTGTGGCCGGCCCATCCTGGTCAACCCGCCCAGGGCCCACAAGGTGACGTCCTCCACGGAGATCTTGCTCCGGCGGGCCGTGGCGGCGTGCGCCGTCTCGTGCAGGAGCAGGCTGCCCATCAGCAGCAGGGCCCCCACGACACTGGCGAGGGCGTACACGGCGTTCGAGCGCCCCGGAGTCCACACGGGGAGGGTCTGGCGGCCGAGCCCGTACGCGAACAGCACCACGAGCAGCGGCACGCTCCAGTGCATGCGCAGCGGTACTCCGACGACACGTCCGATGGGGACCGAGCCGTTCATCTTCGTCTCCTGCCGGCTCGGCAGTGTGGGTCCACCCCCATTGTCGCTCCGTGACGCCGGACCCGTACCGGAGCGACAGGGGCCGCGGCTCAGCCCTCCGTGGCGGCCGGAGCGGCCGGAGCGGCCAGGGCCTGGTCGAGCTCCCACGCGTGCCGCTTGAACTCGCGCAGGAAGTCGCCGTGGTCCTCCCACTGGCGGGCGATGCCGCGCAGCACGTCCCAGTGGTGCTCCACCGACTGGTCGATGACCCGGCGCAGCGCCGGCTCCGCCGTCTCCCGCTTCTCGACGAGCCCCTTGACCGCCGAGGCCTCCAGCACGGCGTTGCGCAGCGCGCGCAGCGCCCGGGAGGTGTCGTCCATCGCGAAACCGCGCTCGCTGCCCGTGGACTCGTCGAACAGCGGGGTCAGCCGCGCCTCGATGAATGCGGTGATCCGCTCGAAGTGCTGCACGTCCATCGGGGCTCCATCTCGTCTGCTTCGGGGCGCGGCGGCTCCTTCGCCGGCGCGGATGAAGAATATCCGCTGAAGATCGGCGGGGAACGGGCGGCGGCCCCTCCACCAGGTGGCGGCTGCGGGTGTCCACTTCCGGGTGACACGTCCGTAGGCCTCACCGGCCCGGGGGGCGCCCGTGGTCGACGATCTCCAGCGGCCGTATCCGCCGCGGCCGCAGGTCGCCGGGGGCCGGACGCTTGGGAGATCACGTGCACATCCTGCTCGCCGCCAGCGCGTTCAACAGTCTCACCCAGCGCGTGCACGCGGAGCTGAGGGACCGCGGGCACAGCGTGGCGGTCGAGCTCGCCCTGCCCGCCGTCTCCCTCGCCGAAGCCGTCGAGCGCCACCGGCCGGACCTGGTGATCGCGCCGATGCTGAGGACACCCATCCCCCGGGAGGTCTGGTCCGCCCACACCTGCCTGATCGTCCACCCGGGGCCCGTCGGCGACCGCGGTCCCTCCTCGCTCGACTGGGCCGTCACCGAGGACGCGACCCGCTGGGGCGTGACCGTCCTCCAGGCCTGCGAGGAGATGGACGCGGGCGACGTCTGGGCCAGTGCGGACTGCCCGCTGCCGCCCGTGGGCAAGAGCGACGCGTACCGCGGCGAGATCGCCGACGCCGCCCTGTCCGCCGTCCTGACGGCCGTCGACCGCTTCGCGTCCGGCACGTACGTCCCCGAGCGCCAGGGTTCCGGCCGCGCCCGGCCGTACCTGCGCCAGGAGCTGCGCCGCATCGACTGGGCGAGGGACTCCACGCAGAGCGTCGTGCGGGCGCTGCGCGCCGCCGACTCCCGTCCCGGCGTACTCGACGAGCTGCTCGGCGGCCAGTGGTTCCTGCACGGCGGGCACCCCGAGGACCGGCTGCGCGGCCGGCCCGGCGAGCTGATCGCCACCCGCGCGGGCGCGCTCTGCCGGGCCACCGTCGACGGAGCCGTGTGGATCCCCGAGCTCCGCGCCCGGCGCATGCCCGGCGAACCCGGCGAGCCGGCCCCCGTCAAACTCCCCGCCACCCTCGCGCTCGGCGACCGGCTGCCGCCGCTCCCCGAGGTCCCCGCGCCGCCGTACGCCGGCAGCGGCGCGGACGGCCCGCGCACCTGGTCCGACATCACCTACCGGGAACGGGGCGGGGCCGGGTTCCTCACGTTCTCCTTCCCGGGCGGCGCGATGAGCACCACACAGTGCCGGCGCCTGCTCGCGGCCTACCGGGAGGCCTGCACCCGGCCCGTCTCCGTGCTCGTCCTCGGCGGCGGCCGCGACTTCTTCTCCAACGGCATCCACCTCGGCGTCATCGAGGCGGCCGCCGACCCGGCCGAGGAGTCCTGGGCCAACATCAACGCCATGGACGACCTGGTCGAGGCCGTCCTGACCACCACCGACCGGTTCGTCGTGGCCGCCCTCGGCGGCAACGCGGCCGCCGGCGGGGCCATGCTCGCCCTCGCCGCCGACGAGGTCTGGTGCCGCAGCGGCGTGGTCCTCAACCCGCACTACCGGCTGATGGGCCTGCACGGATCCGAGTACTGGACCTACACGCTGCCCCGCCGGACCGGAACCGGCGTCGCGGAGCGCCTCACCTGCGACGCCCTGCCCATCAGCGCCGAATCCGCCCGCCGGCTCGGGCTGGTCGACCGTACGATCGACTGCGCCCCGCAGGAGTTCGCGGACGAGACGTCCCGGCTCGCCGTCCGCGTGGCGGACTCGCCCGCCATCCTGTCCCGGATCGCCGGCAAGAAGGCCCGCCGCGACGCCGACGAGAGCGTCCGGCCGCTCGCCGCCTACCGGGAGGCCGAGCTGGCCCGGATGCGGGAGACCTTCTTCGACCCGCAGGCCCCGTACCACGCCCTGCGCCGGGCCTTCGTACGCAAGGAAACGGCCGACCGGACCCCGCCCCACCTGGAGCGGACCGTGCCCGGACGGCGCACCGCCCCGCTGCCCTCCCGGCGGCCCCAGGTCACTGGACCGGCCGTACAAGACAGGGCGCCGGGCCCCGCCGACTGCTAGCAAGAAGGGTGAGGCCGGCGCGGAGCACCTGCCCGTCCGCCGTCCCCGTTCCCGTCCCCATCCGCGTCCCCCGGCCCCACCCACCACCCCCCCCGCATCCCCTCCCAAGGAGCGATCCTCATGGATGCAGCAACGCCGAGCACGGCGGTAGAGGACCCCCCGATCCACATCCTCTGGATCAACGCCGGACTGAGCTGCGACGGCGACTCGGTGTCCCTGACGGCAGCGATGCAGCCCAGCATCGAAGAGATCGTCATGGGCGTCCTCCCGGGCCTGCCCAAGATCGCCGTGCACTGGCCGCTGATCGACTTCGAGTGCGGACCCGTCGGCGGCGCCGACACCTTCATCGAGTGGTTCTTCAAGGGGGAGCGCGGGGAGATCGACCCCTTCGTGCTCGTCGTCGAAGGCTCGATCCCGAACGAGAAGATCAAGCCCGAGGGCTACTGGTGCGGCTTCGGCGACGACCCGGAGACCGGCCAGCCCATCACCACCAGCGAGTGGATCGACCGCCTCGCGCCCAAGGCCCTCGCCGTGGTCGCGATCGGCACCTGCGCCACGTACGGCGGCATCCACGCGATGGAGGGCAACCCCACCGGTGCCATGGGCGTGCCCGACTACCTCGGCTGGGACTGGACCTCCAAGGCCGGCATCCCGATCGTGTGCGTCCCCGGCTGTCCGATCCAGCCCGACAACTTCTCCGAGACCCTCACCTACCTGCTCTACCAGGCGGCCGGCTCCGCGCCGATGATCCCGCTGGACGACAAGCTGCGCCCCACCTGGCTGTTCGGCGCCACCGTGCACGAGGGCTGCGACCGGGCCGGCTACTACGAGCAGGGCGAGTTCGCGCAGACCTACGACTCGCCCAAGTGCCTGGTCAAACTCGGCTGCTGGGGTCCGGTCGTCAAGTGCAACGTGCCCAAGCGCGGCTGGATGAACGGCATCGGCGGCTGCCCGAACGTCGGCGGCATCTGCATCGCCTGCACCATGCCGGGATTCCCCGACAAGTTCATGCCGTTCATGGACGAGCCCCCCGGCGCGAAGGTCTCCGCCACCGCCAGCGGGGTCTACGGAACGCTGATCCGCAAGCTCAGGTCGATCACGGAGCACACCGTGGACCAAGAGCCCAAGTGGCGCCATCCCGGACGGCAGTTGACCACCGGCTACCGCAAGCCCTGGTGAATCCCGCCGCGTCCCCGGCCCCGGCCGCCGCCTCGTCCACCCCTGCGGCTCCACGTACCTCCAGCTCCGGTCTCCAAGAAGGGTCACGGCAGACAAGATGACACCGAAGACGAAGGCGGCCGGTGACGGCAGCGGCCTGGTGGAGATGGCCTGGGATCCGATCACCCGGATCGTGGGCAGTCTCGGCATCCACACGAAGATCGACTTCAAGCAGAAGAAGGTCGCGGAGTGCTACAGCACCTCGTCCGTCTTCCGCGGCTACAGCGTGTTCATGCGCGGCAAGGACCCGCGCGACGCGCACTTCATCACCAGCCGCATCTGCGGGATCTGCGGCGACAACCACGCCACCTGCTCCGTCTACGCCCAGAACATGGCGTACGGGGTGAAGCCGCCCCACCTCGCCGAGTGGATCATCAACCTGGGCGAGTCCGCGGAGTACATGTTCGACCACAACATCTTCCAGGAGAACCTGGTCGGGGTCGACTACTGCGAGAAGATGGTCCGCGAGACCAACCCGGGCGTCCTCGAACTCGCCGAGCGCACCGAGGCACCGCACGCCGGTGACCACGGCTACCGCACCATCGCCGACATCATGCGCTCGCTCAACCCCATCGAGGGCGAGTTCTACCGCGAGGCCCTCCAGGTCAGCCGGTACACGCGCGAGATGTTCTGCCTGATGGAGGGCCGCCACGTGCACCCCTCCACGCTCTACCCGGGCGGTGTCGGCACCATCGCCTCCGTCCAGCTCTTCACGGACTACATGAGCCGCCTCATGCGGTACTGCGAGTTCATGAAGAAGGTGGTCCCGCTCCACGACGACCTCTTCGACTTCTTCTACGAGGCGCTGCCCGGGTACGAGGAGGTCGGCCGCCGGCGCGTCCTGCTGGGCTGCTGGGGCGCGCTCAACGACCCCGAGTACTGCGACTTCACGTACGCCAACATGACCGACTGGGGACGGAAGATGTTCGTCACCCCGGGCGTGGTGGTGGACGGCAAGCTGGTCACCAACGACCTCACCGAGATCAACCTCGGCATCCGCATCCTGCTCGGCAGCTCGTACTACGACGACTGGCAGGGCCAGGAGAAGTTCGTCACCCACGACCCGCTCGGCAACCCGGTCGACGCCCGCCACCCGTGGAACCAGCACACCATCCCGGCCCCGCAGAAGCGGAACTTCGACGACAAGTACAGCTGGGTGATGTCCCCGCGCTGGTTCGACGGCAAGGACCACCTCGCCCTCGACACCGGTGGCGGCCCCATCGCCCGCCTGTGGTCCACCGCCCTGTCCGGGCTCGTGCACACCGACTACGTCCAGGCCACCGGCCACAGCGTGGTCATCACCCTGCCCCGCACCATGACCAAGCCCGAGACCCGCTTCGAGTGGAAGATCCCGAAGTGGAGCAACGCGCTGGAGCGCAACCGCGCCCGCACGTACTTCCAGGCGTACGCGGCCGCCATCGCGCTGCACTGCGCCGAGAAGGGCCTGGCCGAGGTCCGCGCCGGACGCACCCAGACCTGGGAGAAGTTCGAGGTCCCGGACGAGTCCATCGGAGTCGGCTTCACCGAGGCCGTCCGCGGCGTGCTCTCGCACCACATGGTGATCCGCGACGGCAAGATCGCCAACTACCACCCCTACCCGCCGACCCCGTGGAACGCCAGCACCCGCGACACCTTCGGCACCCCCGGACCGTACGAGGACGCCGTCCAGAACACCCCGATCTTCGAGGAGAACTCCCCGGAGAACTTCAAGGGCATCGACATCATGCGCGCCGTGCGCAGCTTCGACCCCTGCCTGCCCTGCGGCGTCCACATGTACGTCGGCAGCGGCAAGACGGTCAAGCAGATGCACGTGCCCACCGGCCTGAGCGGACTGGGCGGATGAGCGTGACGGTGACCGATGCCCGGGAGGCGGGCCGGCGGGTGGACGAGGTACTCGACCGGCTGGCCGCCTCCGGCGACCGCGAGGCCTGTGCCACGGCCGAGGAACTCGTGCGCGTACTCATGGACTTCTACGGGGCCGGGCTCGCCCGGATCGTGGAGAAGCTCGGCGCGGAGCGCCTGGGCGGGCTGCTCGACGACGAGCTCGTCGCGAGCCTGCTCGCCCTGCACGACCTGCACCCCGAGGACGTCCACGCCCGGATCGCCCGAGCCCTGGACTCCGTACGGGACCCCGTGGAACTCGTCGGCTTCGACGCGGCCACCGGCGTGCTGCGCCTGCGCTCCGCGCCGGGCGGCGGCTGCGGCTGCGGTTCCGGCGGGGACGCCGTACCGCAGGGCGTCGAGGACGCCCTGGCCTGCTTCGCGCCCGAGGTGACCTCGGTGGAACTCGAAGCGGCCGAACCGCCCCTGCCCCTGCTCCAGATCGGCACCCGCCCGCAGGCCCCGGCGCGGGCCCGGTGAACGCGGCGCACCCCTGGGCGACGGCGGAGCCGGGCACCGACGCGGCCGGGGCCCCCGGCTCCGCCGGGCTGCGCGGCCCGCGCGGCCTGCGCCGGTTCACCGGGCCCCGGCCGCCCCGGCCCGAGCGCTGCGAACTGTGCGCGGTGGCGGTCCCCGAGGACGGCCACCGCCACCTGGTGGAGGTCGAGAAGCGGGCGCTGGTCTGCGCCTGCACCGCGTGCGCCCTGCTCTTCGACCGGCCCGGCGCCGCCACCGGGCGCTTCCGCGCCGTCCCCGACCGCTACCTCACCGACCCGGACCACCGGCTCGGCGAGGGCGCCTGGGAGCAGCTGCAGATCCCGGTCGGCGTCGCCTTCTTCTTCCGCAACGCCGCCCTCGACCGGCTGGTCGCGCTCTATCCGAGCCCGGCCGGAGCCACCGAGAGCGAACTGGATCCGGCCACCTGGCAGGACGTGCTCGGCGGCGGAGCGCTCGCCGCCCTGCTCGAACCCGATGTGGAGGCACTGCTGCTGCGCCGGACCGGGGGCCGCACCGAGTGCTACCTCGTGCCCATCGACATCTGCTACCAGCTGGTGGGGCGGATGCGGCTGCTGTGGCAGGGCTTCGACGGCGGGGCCGAGGCCCGGGCGGCGCTCGACGCCTTCTTCGCGCAGGTGGAGCGCCGGGCCAAGGTCCCGGCCGGGGCGGGGGAGGGGCGGCCGTGACCGACTTCTCCTTCGCCTGCACCGGGGTCCGCGCCGACCCGTACGCGGCCGGCCCCACCCTCGTGTTCCGGCTGCGCATCACCACGGCCCCGGACAAGCGCGTCCACGCCCTCGCGCTGCGCTGCCAGATCCGCATCGAGCCGGCCCGGCGCGGGTACGGCACGGGCGAAGCCGCCGCGCTCCACGACCTGTTCGGCGAACGGGCCCGCTGGGGGAACACCCTCCAGCCGCTCCAGTTCGCCCAGGTCTCACTGATGGTCCCCAGTTTCACCGGGGAGACCGAGACCGACGTGGTCGTGCCGTGCTCGTACGACATGGACATCGCCTCCGGCCGCTACCTCAGCGCCCTGGAGGAGGGTGCGGCTCCGCTGCTGATGCTGTTCTCGGGCACCGCCTTCACCGGGGCGGGTGGCTTCCAGGTCGAGCCGGTCCCGTGGGACCGCGAAGCCCCCTTCCGGATGCCCGCCGAGGTGTGGCGGGAGATGATCGAGCAGCACTTCCCCGGCTGCGGCTGGCTGCGGCTGCCCCGCGACACCATGGCGGAGCTGCTCGCCTACCGCTCCCGCCACGCGCTCGCCTCCTGGGAGGCGACCGTACGGGCCCTGCTGGACGCGGCGTCGACGGCCGAGCCGTCGCCCCCCGACCCCGCCTGGGCGGGCGCCGTACTGCCGCGGGCCGCCGAGAGGAGCGCGCCGTGACCACGACGGCCCTGCCCGAATCCCGCTTCGCCGTCGCCCGGCAGGTGGCCGACGCCGTCCTCTTCGAGGGCTACGTCCTCTACCCGTACCGGGCCTCGGCGGCCAAGAACCGGCTGCGCTGGCAGTTCGGCGTCCTGGTCCCGCCCGCGTGGGGCCCCGCGCAGGGCGAGCACACCTTCCAGCGCACCGAGGTGGTCATGGAACCCCGCGGCGCGGCCACTCTCGCCGTCGAGCTGCGCTTCCTGCACGCGCAGCGCCGGACCGTCGAAGAGGCCCGCCCGGACGGCTCGTTCGCCGCCGTTCCCGAACTGCACCTGCCCGACCGGGTGCTGGTCCCCTGGGACGAAGGGACCGAAGAGCGCGTCGAGATGACCGTCCCCGTCGCCGAGCTGGAGGAGGGCGAGGTCGCCCTGCCCTTCGTCCGGCCGGCCCGCGAGGAGACCGAAGCGGTCCTCGGCGCCGACGGCCGGGAGGTGGGCCGCCTGGTGCGGCGCACCGAGCGGGCCGACGGGGTGCTGCGGCTGCGCGCGGAGCAACTCGACGTCCCCTACCGGGCATTCAAGCTCACGGCGATGGTCGAGAACACGAGCGACTGGACCCCGGGCGCCGACCTCGCCGGGGGAGCGGACCGCGATGCGGCCCTGCCCCGCTCACTGGTCGCGGCCCACCTCCTGCTCGGCCTGAGCGCCGGATCCTTCCTCTCGATGACCGACCCGCCCGAGTGGGCCAAGGCCTCCGTCGCCACCTGTGCCAACCGGCACACCTGGCCCGTCCTGGCGGGAGAGCCGGGCAGCAGCGACGTCGTCCTGTCCTCGCCGATCATCCTGGAGGACCACCCCGGCATCGCCCCCGAGAGCATCGGGGCCATGTACGACGCCACCGAGATCGACGAGATCCTCGCCCTGCGCACGGCGGCCCTGACCGATCAGGAGAAGCGCGAGGCCCGCGGCACCGACCCGCGCGCGGCCGCCGTCATCGACCTGGCCGAGAGCATGCCGCCCGAGGTGCTGGAACGCCTGCACGGCGCGGTCCGGGCGCTGCGCGAGATCACCGACCCCAGTGCCCCCGCGCCCACCCCCGAGTCGTTCGCCGAACTCTTCGACGAGGACCCCGTCTTCAGACCGGAGACCCCCTGGTGGGACCCCGCACACGCGGATCCCGCCGGTCCGGCCCGCGACCGGATCCTGATCGACGGGACCTCGGTGGGCCCCGGCAGCCGCGTGATCCTGCGCCCGGGCCTGCGGCGCACCGACGCCCAGGACCTGTTCCTGCAGGGAGCGGCCGCACAGGTCGAGGCCGTGCTCCACGACGTCGACGGCGGAGTGCACCTCGCCGTCACCGTCGAAGGGGACCCGGGCGCCGACATCCGCCGCGAACAGGGCCGCTTCCTCTACTTCCAGCCCGACGAGGTCGCGCCCCTGGAGGACAAGTGAGCGGCCGCGTCCTGGTCGCCGGCATCGGCAACGTCTTCCTGGGCGACGACGGCTTCGGCGTCGAGACCGTCCGCAGGCTGGCCGAGCCCGGGCACGAGATGCCCGAGCACGTCGAGGTGGTGGACATCGGCGTGCGCGGGGTCCACCTCGCCTACCAGCTCCTCGACGGCTACGACACGCTCGTCCTGGTGGACGCCACCGCCCGTGGCGGCCCTCCCGGCACCCTGTACCTGATCGAGCCCGCCGAGCCCGGCTCCCTCGCCCCGCAGGGCCCCGCACTCGACGGGCACCAGATGTCCCCCGACGCGGTGCTCGCCCTGCTGGACACCCTGTGCGCCGGTACCGGCACCTCGCCGCCCCGGCAGATCCGGGTCGTCGGCTGCGAACCCGACTGCCTGGAGGAGGGCATCGGCCTGAGCGCCCCGGTGGCCGCGGCGGTCCCGGAGGCCGTACGGATGGTCCTGGACCTGGTCCGCCGCCCGGACGGGGAACCGCTCGACCAAGAGCGCAACGCCACCGCCAACTGAGGAGAACCCATGAAGAAGGCCATCATCGGCGGCGCGGCCGCCGCCGTCCTCGCCTGCGCGCTGAGCGTGGTGCTGCCCGACCTCCAGCGCTATCTGCGGATCCGCCGCATGTGACCCGTGCCCCGCGAGCCCCGTACCCCGCGATCCGTGACCCGCGGCCCCGCGGCCCGGCGATCCCCGACGTGCGGCCGCCCCGGCGCCCGAATGGCGTACGGGGCGTCGGCGCGTCGGCGTGCCCGACCGTCCCCCGCGGCGGCGCCCGGTCTAATGAGGCCCGGCAGGACGGAGTCCCATGCACGAGATGTCGATCGCCATGGCCGTGGTGGGCCAGGTGGAGGAAGCCGCCGGGGCCGGTGGCGCGAGCGCCGTCACCTCGGTCCGGCTCCAAGTCGGAGAACTGGCCGGGGTGGTGCCCGACGCCCTCGCCTTCTGCTTCGAACTGGCCTGCGCGGGAACGGTCCTGGAGGGCGCCGAGCTCGTGACGGAGTCCGTCGAAGCCCGCGCGCACTGCCGCACCTGTGCGGGCGACTGGGCGGTCGGCATGCCGCCCCGGCTGGTCTGCCCCGGCTGCGGACGGGCGACGGACGTCGAACTCCTCACCGGGCGCGAGCTGCAGATCCTCAGCGTGCACTGGGAGGACGGCTCCGGCTCCGACCGCGTCCGCACCCCCGCCCCCACTCGCGAACCGATCCCCGAGGAGCGCTGAACCATGTGCCGTGTGGTCGACCTGAAGCAGGCGGTCCTCGCCAAGAACGACTCGGCCGCGCACGCCCTGCGCGCCGAACTCGCCGCCCGCGGCACCACGGTGGTCAATCTGCTGTCCAGCCCGGGCAGCGGCAAGACCGCCCTGCTGGAGCGCGAACTCGGCCTGGCCCGAGAGCGCGGGGTACCGGTCGCCGCCCTGACCGCCGACCTCGCCACCGAGAACGACGCGCTGCGACTGGCGCGTTCGGGCGTCCCCGTCAAGCAGGTGCTCACCGACGGGCTCTGCCACCTCGAAGCCCACATGCTGGGGCGCCACCTCGACGGCTGGATGCCCGAGGACACCCGGCTGCTGTTCGTGGAGAACGTGGGCAATCTCGTCTGCCCCGCCTCGTACGACCTCGGGGAGTCGCTGCGCGTCGTCCTGGCCTCCGTGACGGAGGGCGAGGACAAGCCGCTGAAGTACCCGACGGCGTTCGGTCTGGCCCAGCTCGTCGTCGTGACGAAGACGGACATCGCGCAGGCCGTCGAGTTCGACGAGGCCGCCTTCCGCGCGCACGTCCAGCAGGTCAACCCGGGGGTGGAAGTGGTGCTGACCTCGGCCCGCCGCGGGGAGGGCCTCGGCATCCTGCTGGAGCGGGCGCTGGCGGTGGGCGCCGGCGGCGCGGTACACGCACCGGTCATGGCCCGGCAACAGCACACGCACGCGCACACGCATCACGACGACGACCACGACCACCCCGCCGAGGGCCACTCGCACTCCGCCGCGGTGCCGACCCGCTGATGGAGGCCGTGGAGCGCCGCCGGGTCACGGTGCGCGGAGTGGTGCAGGGCGTCGGCTTCCGGCCGTACGTGTACACCCGCGCGACGGGTCTCGGCCTCGCCGGTCACGTCACCAACACTCCCGAAGGGGTCGTGGCCGAGGTCGAGGGCGCACCGGCCGCGGTGTCCGCGTTCTGCGAGCGGCTCGCGGCCGACGCCCCGCCGCTGGCCGTCGTCGACGCCGTCGACCACCACGAGGTCCCCGCCTCCGGCGGCGCCGGCTTCACCATCGTCGCCTCCCGCTCCGGCGGCCCCGGCCGCACCCTCGTCTCCCCGGACGTGGCCACCTGCGCCGACTGCCTCGCGGAGCTCGCCGATCCCGCCGACCGGCGCCACCGGCACCCCTTCATCACCTGCACGCACTGCGGACCCCGCTTCACCATCGTCACCGGGCTGCCGTACGACCGGGCGCACACCACCATGGCCCGCTTCCCCCTGTGTCCCGACTGCGCCCGCGAGTACGCCGACCCCGCCGACCGGCGTTTCCACGCCCAGCCTGTGGCCTGCCCCGCCTGCGGACCCCGGCTGCGCCTCCTCGCCGGTACGCCGCCGCGCGAGACGGCCGGCGCCGACCCGGTGGCCGAGGCCCGCCGGATGCTGGCCGACGGGGCGATCCTCGCGGTCAAGGGCCTCGGCGGCTACCACCTCGCCTGCGACGCCGCGCACCCGGCGGCCGTGGCCGAGCTGCGCCGTCGCAAGGACCGCGGTGACAAACCGTTCGCCCTGATGGCCCGCGAACCCGCCGACATCGAGCAGTTGGTCCACCTCGGCCCGGCCGAACGGGACCTGCTCACCGGGCCCGTCCGGCCCATCGTCCTGCTGCGCCGCCGCCCCGGAGCCACAGCCGGAGCCGGGGGAGCCGTGGCCGACGAGGTCGCCCCGGGCAGCCCCGACCTGGGCGTGATGCTGGCGTACACCCCCGTGCACCACCTGCTCCTCGGCCTCCCCGGCGACCCGCCCGGCCCCCGGCTGCTCGTCATGACCAGCGGAAACCTGTCGGGCGAGCCCATCGTCACCGACGACACCGAGGCCCTGGACCGGCTGGCCCGGCTCGCCGACGCCTGGCTCACCCACGACCGCCCCATCCACGTCCCGTGCGACGACTCCGTGGTCCGCGTCTGCGACGGCGAGGTGCTGACCCTGCGCCGCTCCCGCGGCCACGCGCCGCTGCCCCTGGACCTGCCGCTGCCCGTACCGGCGTCACTGGCCGCCGGGGGCGACCTGAAGAACGCCTTCTGCCTCGGCGAGGGCCAAAAGGCCTGGCTGTCGGCGCACATCGGCGACATGGACGACCTGGCCACGCAGTACGCCTTCGAACGCGCCGAGCAGCAGCTGGAGTCCATCACGGGCGTCACCCCCGGACTGCTCGCAGTGGACCGGCACCCCGGCTACCGCTCGGGCCGCCTGGTGCGCGGCCGGGCCGCCGGCCGCCCGGTCGTCGCCGTCCAGCACCACCACGCGCACATCGCCTCCGCGCTGGCCGAACACGGCGAGGCCGGCGCCCGCAGGGTGATCGGCTTCGCCTTCGACGGCACCGGGTACGGCGACGACGGGGCGGTGTGGGGCGGGGAGGTGCTGCTGGCGGACTACGCCGGGTACACCCGGTTCGCGCACCTCGCCTACGTCCCGCTGCCGGGCGGCGACGCCGCCGTGCACCGGCCGTACCGGATGGCCCTGTCCCACCTGCGCGCCGCAGGGCTCGACTGGGATCCGGACCTGCCCTGCACGGCGGCCTGCCCGCCCGAGGAACTGCGGCTGCTCCGGCGCCAGCTGGAACGCGACCTGCACTGCGTGCCGACCTCCAGCATGGGCCGCCTCTTCGACGCCGTCTCCTCCCTGGCGGGCGTCTGCCAGCGCGCCGGGTACGAGGCCCAGGCGGCCATCGAGCTGGAGGGCGCGGCGGTCACCGCGAGCGCGACCGAGGCCCGCGCGGACGTGGGCGGCGACTACGCGTTCGCCCTCCGGCCCCCGGTGCGCGCCGGCCGGGAGGCCCCGCTGACCGCGGACCCGGCCCCGGTGCTCGCGGCGGTGGTGCGCGACGTACGCGCGGGCACCGCACCCGCGGTGGTCGCCGCCCGCTTCCACGCGGCCGTCGCCGACCTCGTGGCCACGTTGGCCGTCCTCGCGCGCGAGCGCCACGGACTCGACACCGTCGCCCTGACCGGCGGGGTCTTCGCCAACGCCCTGCTGTCCTGCGCCTGCGCCCGCCTGCTGCGCGAGCAAGGCTTCACCGTCCTGCGCCACCACCGCGTCCCGCCGAACGACGGTGGGCTGGCCCTCGGCCAGCTCATGGTGGCGGCCCGCGCCCCGCGACACCCACAGCAAGGAGAGGGCCATGTGCCTGGCGGTACCCGGCAGAGTGATTGACATCGGGGAGAAGGACGGCACCCGCATGGCGACCGTCGATTTCGGCGGTGTCGTCAAGGAGGTGTGCCTGGAGTACCTGCCGGACCTCCAGGTCGGCGAGTACGCCATCGTCCACGTCGGCTTCGCGCTCCAGCGTCTCGACGAGGAATCGGCCCGGCAGACCCTCGAACTCTTCGCCCAACTCGGCATGCTTCAGGAGGAGTTCGGCGACCCCTGGGAACGGGCCGCCGCCGAGGCGGGGGTGGCGGACTGGCCCTTCGCCGACGACGTGGCGGAGCAGCCGCAGCGCGCCGGGGACGCCGTACAGGAGGCGCAGCAGTGAAGTACATCGAGGAATTCCAGGACCCCGAGCTGGCCCGCCGCCTGCTCGACGACATCCACGCCACCGTCACCCGCCCCTGGGCGCTGATGGAGGTCTGCGGTGGCCAGACCCACACCATCATCCGGCACGGAATCGATCAACTCCTGCCTGATCAGGTCGAGTTGATCCACGGCCCGGGCTGTCCGGTGTGCGTGACCCCGCTGGAGGTCATCGACAAGGCGCTGGAGATCGCCTCCCGCCCCGGGGTGATCTTCTGCTCCTTCGGCGACATGCTCCGCGTGCCCGGATCCGGCCGCGACCTGTTCCAGGTGCGCAGCGAGGGCGGCGACGTGCGGGTGGTGTACTCCCCGCTCGACGCCCTGCGCATCGCGCAGCAGAACCCCGCGAGCGAGGTGGTGTTCTTCGGTATCGGCTTCGAGACCACCGCGCCGCCCAACGCCATGACGGTCCATCAGGCCAAGAAGCTGGGCATCCCCAACTTCAGCCTGCTCGTCTCCCACGTCCGGGTGCCCCCGGCCATCGAGGCGATCATGACTTCGCCGAGCTGCCGGGTCCAGGGCTTCCTCGCCGCCGGGCACGTGTGCAGCGTGATGGGCATGGGGGAGTACCCGGAACTGGCCGCGCGCCACCGGGTCCCCATCGTGGTCACCGGCTTCGAGCCGCTGGACATCCTCGAAGGCGTACGCCGGGCCGTACGGCAGCTGGAGCGGGGGGAGCACACCGTCGACAACGCCTACGCCCGCGCCGTCCGCCCGGAGGGCAACCCGGCCGCCCTCGCCATGCTGGAGGACGTCTTCGAGGTCACCGACCGCGCCTGGCGCGGCATCGGCGTCATCCCGCGCAGCGGCTGGCGGCTCTCCGCCCGCTACCGCGACTACGACGCCGAACACCGCTTCTCGGTGACGGACATCGCCACGCAGGAGCCCGCCGAGTGCCGCAGCGGCGAGGTCCTCCAGGGCCTCATCAAGCCGCACGAGTGCGAGGCGTTCGGCACCACCTGCACCCCGCGCACCCCGCTCGGTGCCACGATGGTCTCCAGCGAGGGCGCGTGCGCCGCGTACTACCTCTACCGGCGCCTCGACCTCGCGCCGGCCGCCCGGACCGCACCGCTGGAGGCGAGCCCCGTTGTCTGAAGCCCCGTCCGACGCCGCCGTACTCGACGTCACGGGCTGGACGTGCCCGGCCCCGCTGCGGGACCGCCCGCGGGTGGTCATGGGCCACGGCGGCGGCGGAGCGCTCTCCGCCGAGCTCGTCCAGCACGTCTTCGCACCCGCGTTCGGCGGCGAGGTGCTCGCCCAGCTCGGTGATTCGGCCGCGGTCTCCCTGGGCGGGGCCCGCCTCGCCTTCTCGACCGATTCGTACGTGGTGCGGCCGCTGTTCTTCCCCGGCGGCAGCATCGGCGACCTCGCGGTCAACGGCACCGTCAACGACCTGGCCATGAGCGGCGCCCGGGCCGCCTACCTCTCCTGCGGGTTCATCCTCGAAGAGGGCGTCGAGCTCTCCGTGGTGGCCCGCGTCTCCGCGGACCTCGGCGCGGCCGCGCGGGCCGCCGGCGTCGAGGTGGCCACCGGGGACACCAAGGTCGTGGAGGCGGGCCACGGCGACGGCATCTACCTCAACACCGCCGGCATCGGACTCATCCCGGACGGGGTGGACCTGCGTCCGCAGCGCGTCGTACCGGGCGACGTCGTCATCGTCAGCGGGGAGATCGGCCTGCACGGCGTGGCCATCATGAGCGTCCGTGAAGGCCTGGAATTCGGGGTGGACGTCCAGAGCGACTGCGCGCCGCTGGGCGGGCTCGTCCAGGCCATGCTCGCGGTCACCCCCGACCTGCACGTCCTGCGCGACCCCACGCGCGGCGGGCTGGCGGCCGCCCTCAACGAGATCGCGGCCGCCTCGGGCGCCGGGGTCGTCATCCACGAGGGCCGGGTGCCGGTCCCGGAAGCCGTCGGCAACGCCTGCGCGATCCTCGGCCTCGACCCCTTCTACGTCGCCAACGAGGGCAAGCTGGTCGCCTTCGTACCCCGTGAGCACGCCGACGCCGTCCTCGACGCGATGCGCGCGCACCCGCTCGGACGGGGTGCGACGGTGATCGGCGAGGCGGTCGAGGCCCACCCCGGCCTCGTGGTGGCCCGTACCGGCCTCGGCGGCACCCGTGTGGTCGACCTGCCGATCGGGGAGCAGCTGCCCCGCATCTGCTGAGGCCGGCCCCCCCCCGGCGGCGCCGACGGCGCCGGCGCCGTCAGGGGAGTTCGGGGATGAACGGGTAGTAGTCCTCCACGGCCGACGAGGGGAGGACCGCGTAACTGGCCTCGGGGAGTTCGTTCCACACCCCCGGCAGGTCGCCGAGCGGCTCGGAGACCACCAGGCGCGTCGCGTCCGAGACCGCCCGCAGGAACGGCAGTTCCGGGTACAGCTGGCGCACCGTCTCGGCCTTGCTGCTGTAGAACAGCGAACGCGAACGGCCCGCGCTGGAGTAGCGGAAGGCCCAGACCCGCTCGCCGTCGCTGACCGCGATCGTCATCTGCATCGGGTCGGCGACGCCGTGTTCCTTGCCGACGCGCTCCACCAGGCCCGTCATCCGGGCGACCGCGCCCGGCGGGTCCTGGTCGAGGCCGTAGGTGACGGCCAGGTAGAACATGACCTCGGAATCCGTCGAGCCCTCGATGCAGGGGAACAGCGCGGGGTCCACGGCCATGCACAGATCGCGCTGGAGGCGGTGGAAGTCGGTGATGGCGCCGTTGTGCATCCACAGCCAGCGGCCGTGCCGGAACGGGTGGCAGTTCGTCTGCTGAATGGCCGAACCCGTGGAGGCGCGCACGTGCGCGAAGAACAGCGTCGAGCGGACGTGGGCGGCCAGTTCTCGCAGATTGCGGTTGTTCCAGGCCGGTCCGATGTCCCGGAAGATCGCCGGTGTGCCGCCGCCGTCGGCGCTGTACCAACCGATCCCGAAACCGTCGCCGTTCGTCGACTCCACGCCCATCCGGGAGTGGAGGCTCTGGTCGATCAGCGAGTGTTCCGGCTGGTAGAGAACCGCGTCGAGCAGCATCGGCGAACCGGAGTAGGCGAGCCAGCGACACATCCGCATCATCCCTCTCCTGCGCCTCGTACGAGCCTATCGCGGCCGAGCTTCCGCTGCCTCGCGCCTTGACGCGCATGCCCTCGACGTGCTGCGCCGGACGGGTGCGGCCTTCCGCGCCGGAACCTCGCCCGGGGGCCGGGCGGCCGCCGAGAACGTGTCCCTGCGGCCCGGGAAGGGGTCGCGGCGGCCGGTGCCGCCGTCGTCGTACGGCACGTGCGCCGGGCGGCGGACGTACGGGTGAGCGGAGCTTCCGGGGCGCCGGGGGCGGTGGCGGGACCGCCGCTCGCCGTCTTCCGGGGGCTCGCCGTACTGGCGGGCGTCGTGGCCGGCCGGGAAGCGGGCCGGACCCGGCCCGGCGCTCCTCGCCGGCGCCCGCCCGCGGCTGCCCGGCTTCGGCACCGGTCACCACCCGTACGGGGACCGCGCCGGCCCACCCCACCGCCAACCTGGTCTCCTCGAACGACTTCGACCTCCGGGCCCGCGACACCCTCGGTGAGGAGTCGTTCCCCTTCGTCACCGTCCTGGCCTCGGCCCCCAGGGAGCGGGCAGGGGAGGAGCCGCAGGTGCGGGAGCCGCGGAAGTCGGCGCATCCCCCCATGGTCGTGGCTCCGGCCGCCCTCCTCCCGGGGCTGCTCGGCGGCGCGGTACCGGCGCTCGCGCAGAGCCGCAGCCACGGCGCGGGGCTCTTCACTGCGTGGGCGGTCCTACATCCGCTCCTCGATGCGGATCGCGGATTCCAGGTCCTCGCGGGCCTTGCCCGCAGCCTCGCTGCCATCGCGCTTCTTGCCGTCCTTGGCGTCCTTGGCGTCCTTGGCGTCCCGCTGTTCCAGCAGTGCGGCGGCGATCGCGTCGAGTTTGCGCTGGATGGCGTGCTCGGCGCGCCGCTCGGAGTTCTTCAGCAGGGCCAGCAGCAGCAGGGACACGGCGGCCATGGCGTCACCGGCGAGGTGCTGCCACTCCGTGGACAGCCCCGCCAGGTGGACGGTCACGAAACCGGCCACGAGGAGTACGCACAGGAGGGAGAAGACGGCGGAACTCGTGAAATTGGAGGCGAGCTCGGCCAGTTTCTCGAAGCGGGCGGGTCGCCCGCCGCTCGCGCGTTCCGCCGGGTGCTGGAGTGCCATACCCGGCGCCTGCCCATCCGTGCCCCTCGCACACCCACCGTTTCCCCTCCGGTCCCGTGGCGCCCGAATTCGGCCAGGGCGAGGCGGCCCCGAGGCGTTGGCCGTTTCGCGTCCTTCCCAGCACCCACCGGCTGTGGTGGCATGTGCATGCCGAAATTCGAGCGAGAATTGGAGAATCGACGATGTTGCTCCGCAGATTCACCGTCGGCGCGGCGGTCGCGGCGTTATGCGCCCTGGCCGTTCCCGCACAGGCCGACACCCCCTCCACACCGCCCGGCAGAATCACCGTCGAGGTGGTCGGCGTCAACGGCTCGGGATGCCCGCAGGGGACCGCCGGGGTCACGACCGCCTCCGACAACACCTCGTTCAGCGTCACGTACAGCAACTACCTGGCCCAGGCCGGCGCCGGCTCGGGCGGCACCGAATTCCGGAAGAACTGCCAGCTCGCCCTCCAGGTCCACGTACCGCAGGGGTTCACGTACGCCATCGCCCGCGCCGACTACCGCGGCTTCGCCCACCTCCAGCGCGGGGCCTACGGGCAGCAGCGCGCCAACTACTACTTCCAGGGCATGCCGCAGACGGCCCGCACGAACCACCAGTTCGGCGGCCCGTACTCCGACAACTGGCAGGCGAGCGACCAGACCGACTACCAGGACCTGGTCTTCGCCCCCTGTGGCGAGGAGCGGAACCTCAACGTCAACAGCGAACTGCGGGTCTACGCGGGGACGTCGAACCCGCAGGCCTTGAGCTTCATGAGCATGGACTCGACGGACGGCAGCGTGAGCACGGTCTACCACTTCGAGTGGAAGGAATGCCCGGCGGCGGCCTGACGCGGCGTGAGCGCAGGAAACACCGATCGATGATCAGGAGTGACAACGATGTCTCATTCCCTGTCTCGTACCCTGCTCACCGGCGGCGCGGCCGCCGTGCTGATCGCCACGGCGGCGACCTCGGCGGGGGCCGCCGGCCACACCCCGCAGATCACCGCACCGCCCGACAAGATCGTGATCGAACTCGCCACCGTGAACGGATCCGGCTGCCGGGAGGGCACCGCCGAAGTGGCCGTCGCCCCCGACAACACCGCCTTCACGGTCACCTACAGTGAATACCTCGCGCAGGTGGGGCCCGGCGCGCCGCCCACGGCATTCCGCAAGAACTGTCAGCTCAATCTCCGCGTCCACGTTCCTTCGGGATTCACCTATGCCATCGTCCAGGCGGATTACCGCGGATTCGCATTTCTCCAGCCCGGTGCGTGGGGACAGGAACGGGCGAACTACTACTTCCAGGGAATGCCCCAGACGACCCAGCGCACCCACCAGTTCAACGGCCCGCACAACGACAACTGGCAGGCGAGCGACAAGACCGAGTACGCCGACCTGGTCTGGGCGCCGTGCGGGGAGAAACGCAACTTCAACATCAATACGGAACTGCGCGTGAATGCGGGCACGTCCAATCCGCAGACCACCAGCTTCATGGCCATGGACTCCACTGACGCGAGCGTGAGCACGCTCTACCACCTCGCCTGGCAGGTCTGCCCCACCCCGAAGAAGTAGCCGCTGCCGCCCGACGCCCCGTGCCGTACCCGGCGGATCCGCCGGGTACGGCACGGGGGCCGCTTCGCGCGCGGCTCACGTCAGGGGGCGCAGCCGGGACCCCGTGCGGTGGGACACCGCCGGGAGGACGGCGGCCGGGACGGGGGCGTCGGCGGCGAGGGCGCTGCCCGCCCGCCAGGCCCGCCAGTCCAGGTTCCAGTCGCCGAAGCCGTTCTCGAACGGAGCCATCGGCTCGCCCTCGCTGTTCACCACCTGCACGATGTCCCCCTCCCGAACGGTCTGGAAGAACCAGGCGGCCTCCGCCGTGCTCATGCCCGTACAGCCGTGGCTCACGTTCTCCTCGCCCTGCGAAGCGACCGACCAGGGAGCGGCGTGTACGTACTCGCCGCTCCACGTCACCCGCGTCGCGTAGAAGACGGGCAGGTCGTAGAACTCGCTCGTGCCGCGCTTGATGCCGACGGAGTCGCCGCGCATCCGGACCTGGTACTCCTTGCGCAGCACGACCTTGACGCCGCTGCGGGTCCGGAACCCCGCCTTGCCGGTGGTGACCGGGATCGTCCGGATCACCTTGCCGTTGCGGCGCACGGTCATCTCGTGCGCCTCGGCGTCGGTGATGGCCTCGATCCGGTCCCCGACGGTGAACTGCGTGGAGTCGGAGGGACCGCCGTAGTCGTGGTCGCCCACCTCGACCCCGTCGAGACCGCTCGTCACGTGCACCTCGGCGTGCGCCGGCCAGTAGGTCCGCGGCCGGTAGTGCAGCGTCGAATCGTCCACCCAGTGCCAGCCGCCCTCGACGGCCGGCTCCGAGGTGACCTGGAGCGCCCTCTCCACCCGGGCCCGGGCGGTCCGGTCGGCGGCGGGAACGGGCCGGCTCAGGGCGGCCGTCACGATCTGCCCCGCGCCGTACGTGCCCGGCCGCGGCCCGAACTCCACCGTGAGCCGGCCCTCGTCCGGGGGCGGCGCGGTCCGGAAGGCCATGGTGGCGCCGACCGGGGTGCCCGCCGCGTCCTGGGCGCCGACCCGCACGGTGTAGAGCTCGCCGGCCCGCAGCGGCTCGGTGTTGGTCCAGTGGCGGCTCCTGGCGGCGAGTTCGCCGCCGACGTAGCGCCCGTGCCCGTCGTGGACGGTGACGTCGGTGAGCTGTCCCGCCTCGGCGAGCGCGATGTCGAGCGGACCGCCGGAGTTGGTGGGCAGGACGACGGTGCGGCCCGCCCCGCCGGCCTCGCGGGAGGCCGGCCCGCGCAGGACCGACCCGGCTCCCCGGGAGGTGGCCCGTACGCGCTGCTGACGCCAGCCGGTGCACAGGCCGTCCCGGAAGGCCTCCAGGGCGCATCGCGCGGCGATCCCGCCGTCGCCCTGGTCCAGGGCCCGTCCGACGAGCAGGGTCACGGCGGCGTCCGGGCCTCCGGCGGGCCGCCCGGCGGCGTCCGGCTCGGGTGCCCGGCCCGGCGCCGCGGCCACGACCAGGGCGGCGCCGGTCACGGCGGCCACCACGCTCCACGTCCTGGTGCCCGGTGCCCCTCGGGCCTTTCGTGCCCGTCGTTCCTTTTGTGCACGGTGCGTCGATGACATCGCCACGCAGCCTTCCCAGCTCGCCCACGGCCCGTTGGGAGCATCAAAACGATTGCGCGGCTAAATGATGATCATGCGCTCGGACGGTGCGACCGAACGGGCACGCAAGAGAACTCGTACGGAGCAACCGTGCGTTCGGGGCGGCTGCAGGCGGCTGCAGGCGGCTGCAGGCGGCTGCAGGCGGGTGCGGGCGACTGCAGGCGGGTGCGGGTGGACGCCGGGCGGGTTCGGCGCAGCGGGTCAGGGCAGGGGGCGGACGCGGACCACGCGGGCGGGGTCCTGGCCGCCGCCGGAGGCCAGGACGCGCACCTCTTCCTGGTCGCTGATCTCCGCACGGACGATGCCGGTCGCGTCCGCGTAGACGGGATGGCCGCCCGGCCCGGCCTGGCCGGTGGCCGTCACCACGACGACGTCCTCGCTCGTGTCCGGGCCCTCGGAAAACACCAGCTCGTAGCGCTCGGCACTCATCCACGCCCTCCTCAGCCAGGCGAAAGGGAGCGTTCCCCACAACCATGATGCGCGCAGCTGCCGGTCCGCGCCCTCGCTGCCGCCCAGGGGACGTCTCGCCGATCGGACCGGGTCCGCGGGCCCGCCCGACGGGATGCCCCTACGCGCGGAGGACCGCGTACAGGCCGCGCGCCTTCGTGCCGTCCGGCAGCGTCCACCCCGCCGTGACGTGTCCCAGCGGCGGCCCGGCGCCGTCGTCCGGCTCCGGCGCGGGCCGCAGGACGCGCCGTACGGAGAGGGTCAGCTCCCCGTCCGGGGTCCGTACGAGCACGTCGGTCGTGTCCGGCCCGCCGGACACGCCGAGGATCGAGGCCGGGCCGGGGCGGCCGGTCTGCGCGGACCAGCCCGTGACGGTCGGGTCGGGGGTGTCGCTCTCGCCCTGCGCCTGCGGCGCCGCCTCGCCGCGGACGAGCGCGTACAACCGCTCGACGAGGACCGGGTCGTGGGTCCCGTCATAGATCCAGCGGCGCCCCAGCACCCCGTGCTCGGAGGTGCCGATGAGGGCCTCCTCCGCCGCCTCCAGCGGCGCGCCACGGTACGTGAGCGGCACGAGGTAGGTGACCGGCCGGTCTCCCGCAGCGTCGGACACGGCCATGAACTCGATCCCGACCTCGCCCTGCGGGTCGTCGAGCCGGAAGCCCCCGGCCCGGGCCGGCCGCGGGGCGCTCCCCGCACCGGGGTCGCGGTACCAGGGCCGGGTGGGGAGCCACGCGGCGAGCAGCTCCAGCTTGCCGGGGGTCATCGTGGTCCGGTGGACGACGGCCATGGTGCGGCACCTCTCGATCGACTGCCGATCATCCTGCCACCGGCGCCGCGCGGCCCCGAAGGTTGCGACCGCCTTACGGGGCGCCGACGTCCGCGCCACGTACCGTCCACCGCCGGTGAACAGGCAGGAAACTCAACGGAGTTGGCGTTGACGGCCGCTGCTCTACGCGCGTCATCATGGGCCGCATGAGAATCCCCCCACGCTTCGTGACCCTCGTCGGCGCGGCCGCGATCGCCGGCGCCCTCCTCACGGGACCGGCCGCCTCGGCCGCCCCCGCCCCCGCTCTCGCCCCCGCTCCCGTCTCCGCGGCGGCCGTCGCCGCGGCCGTGGTCGGCGGAGTCTGCTACTCGGCGCTGCCGTCCCAGGCGCACGACACCCTCGACCTCATCGACCAGGGCGGCCCGTTCCCCTACTCCCAGGACGGCGTCGTCTTCCAGAACCGCGAGCGGCTGCTGCCGATCCACGGCAGCGGCTACTACCACGAGTACACCGTGACGACCCCGGGCTCACCGACCCGCGGGGCGCGGCGGATCATCACCGGGCAGCAGTGGGAAGAGGACTACTACACCTCCGACCACTACGCCTCGTTCCGGAAGGTCGACTTCGGCTGCTGATCGGCCCGTTCCGCGACCTCCCGGCCGCCCCGGCCGGCCGGTCCGCCCGCCGCACGACCCGCATCCGGGCCGGGCGGCGGGCGGTCACCGTCACCGCCACCGTCACTCGAAGCGCGTGGTGTCGCCCGCCCCCCGCCGCACGATCTCGGCCTCGCCGCCGGAGAAGTCGATGACGGTGGTGGGCTCGGTCCCGCAGTCACCGGAGTCGACCACGATGTCCACGAGGTAGTCGAGGCGCTCCTTGATCTCCCAGCCCTGCGTCAGCGGTTCGGGCTCGTCCGGCAGCAGCAGGGTGCTGGACAGCAGCGGCTCGCCGAGCTCGGCGAGCAGGGCCTGCGTCACCCCGTGGTCGGGGATCCGTACGCCGACCGTCTTCTTCTTGGGGTGCAGCAGCTGGCGCGGCACTTCCTTCGTGGCGGGGAGGATGAAGGTGTAACTGCCCGGCGTGGACGCCTTGATCGCGCGGAACACGTCGTTGTCGACCTGTACCAACTGGCCCAGCTGGGCGAAGTCCTGGCACACCAGGGTGAAGTGGTGACGGTCGTCGAGATTGCGGATGGACCGAATCCGGGCGAGGCCGTCACGGTTGCCGAGCTGACAGCCCAGCGCGTAGCAGGAGTCGGTCGGGTACGCGACGAGCGCGCCGGAGCGGATGCTGTCAGCGACACTGCCGATGGTGCGCTGCTGGGGGTTCTCGGGGTGCACGTCGAAGTACTTGGCCATTGGCCGAGCCTACGCGATCGGGTCACCCCCGGCTCGCCGGGCGCCCGAGGTCCAGCCCCGCAGGCGGAGGCGTTCGAAACCGTCGAGGAGCAGGTCCAGCGCGAACTCGAACTCGAACTGGTCGTCACAGCCGCCGCCCACGACGGAGTCCCCGTCGTGCGCCGCGGCCCCGGCCAGCTCCGCTACGTGGGGATAGGCGGCCGCGGCCTCCGGCGGCATCGCCGGCCGCCCTCCCGGATCCGGGTCCGGCGCGGCGTCGAACACCTCCTGGGTGAACCCGAGGACACGGCCGCCCAGCGCGTGCATCACGTGGTGGGTGAGGTCGACCGAGAACCCCCCGGCGCGGAACATGCCGATCACCGAGTCCAGGTACGCGAGCACCGCCGGGGTCGGGCCGCTGCGCGAGCGGATCACCTGGGCGGCCCAGGGGTGCCCCAGCAGCGCGGCGCGCGCGGAGAGGATCCGCTGCCGGACCGCGCCCTGCCAGTCCGATCCGCTGGCCGGCGGGTCGATCCCGACCACGACGGCCTCCACCATGCCGTCCAGGAGCTGTTCCTTGTTGGCGACGTGCTTGTAGAGGGCCATCGGCACCACGCCCAGTTCCTGGGCGAGCCGGCGCATGCTCAGCGCCTCGATCCCGGTTCCGTCGGCCAGCTCCACGGCGGCGCGCAGCACCCGGTCCCTGCTCAGGGGCGCCCGGGGCGCCGCCTCCGGCCGGCTCGTCATCACCCTCGGCCTCCTTGTCCGTCGTCTTCTCGCTTGACGAGTGTACGCCGTACACCTAGCGTGTCACTCAGGTGTACGCCGTACACCTCTCACAAGGGAGTGGTTCCGCATGGGCTCGACCAGAAAAACCGCGGTCGTCACAGGGGTGTTGTTCCTCGTCACCGAGGCCGCCGCGATCGGCGGGCTCACGCTGTACGCCCCCGTGCTGAACGACGCCGGCTACGTCCTCGGCCCCGGCGCCGACACCCGCGTCCTCCTCGGGGCGCTGTGCGAGTTCGTCCTCGCGCTGGCCGTCATCGGCACCGGGGTCGCCCTCCATCCGGTCGTCAAACGGCAGAACGAGGGGGCCGCGCTCGGCTATGTCTGCGGCCGGCTGCTGGAGGCGGCCGTCATCCTCGTCGGCGTCATCAGCGTGTTGTCGGTGGTGACGCTGCGCCGGGATTCCGCGGCAGCACCGGGCGCCGACGCCCCGTCCCTGGTCGCGGCGGCCGACGCCCTCGTGGCGGTCCACGACTGGACGTTCCTCTTCGGGCCCAACTTCGTCCTCGGCGCGAACACCCTCGTCCTGGCTTCCCTGATGTACCGCTCACGGCTCGTCCCGCGGCCCCTCGCCGTGCTGGGACTGGTCGGCGGCGCACTGATCGCCGCCTCCGCGACGGCCGTGCTGTTCGGCGCGTACCCGCAGGTCTCGGCGGCCGGATCGCTGGCTGCGCTCCCGGTGTTCGCCTGGGAGGTGGGCCTGGCGGTGCGGCTCATCGCCAAGGGGTTCACCGGGACCGAGGTGCCCGGCGAGCGGGTTCAGCTCCCGAACACCCCGGAGAAGTGGGCGGCCAGCCCCGAGGCGGTCGGCGGGCACAGCCTGGCCCCGAGGTAGCCGTCCGGCCGCACCACGAACGCCGCCGGCTCCCGTACCCCGTACATCCGGGCGAACTCGCCCCGGCCGTCCCGGTACACGGGCACCGGCGCCCCCCGGTCGGCCTCGGGCGCCGCCTCGGCGAGGATCGCGCACACCTGGACCCTGCCCGGCGCGAAGTTCCGTACCGCGCCGGCGAGCTCGGCGAGGCCGTCCAGCGCCGTGCCCGGCCCGTACAGCAGCAGCACGTGCTCGCGCCCGCGCAGCAGGTCGAAGAGCCGCACCGGATACGCGGCGATGTGCCCGGAGAGCCCGCCGCAGTCCGGCGCCCGGTCGCCGGGCCGCGGCCCGGACCCGTCGCCGTCCTCCGGGTCCGCCGCCCGTACGAGGGGGCTGCCGCGGTAGCCGACGAGCAGCTGGGCCTCGCGCATCATCAGCGTGTCCGCGTCCTCCGGATCGGCCTGCACGCCCCCGGCGGAATGCCGGACCGTACGGCCGACGACCTCCTCGCCCACCGGCCGGCGCTCGGCGTCGTAACTCGCGAGCAGCCCCGGAGCCCCGGCACCCCGCACGGCCAGCGCCAGCTTCCAGGCCAGGTTCCAGGCGTCCTGGATCCCGGTGTTCATGCCCTGCGCCCCGGTCGGCGGATGGATGTGCGCCGCGTCCCCGGCCACGAAGACCCGCCCCTCCCCGTACCGGTCCACCAGCCGGTGGCTGATCCGGAACACCGACGACCACCGCATCGCCGACGCCGTCGTGGGCTGCGGGGACAGCCGGTCCAGAACGGCCTGGATGTGCCGGATTCCGGGGGTCCGGCCGCCCTCCAGGCCGTGCACCACCACCTCATCGCCCCGCGGGGGAGCGGCGGAGAGCTCGGGCGGCACCAGCATCGACACCCGGTAGCGCCGGTCGCCCGGAAGCGGGATGCACACCAGCACGTCGTCGACGGCGCCCCGGGCGTCGTGGTGCATCGCCCGCACCCCGTACCCGTACGGCAGGTCCCAGTCGACCTCGATGTCGGCGAGCATGTACTCCTCGGGGAAGGCGCCGCCCTCGAAGGCGAGGCCGAGCCCCTTGCGGACGACGCTGTGCGCGCCGTCGCAGCCCACCAGGAACCGGGTGCGGACCTCCTCCTGCCCGCCGGGGCCGGTCAGCCGGCTGGTCACCCCCTCGGCGTCCTGGACGAACGACACCAGCTCGGTGCCCCGCTCGACGCGCGTCCCGAACCCCTCCAGGAACTCCTCGATGATCCGCTCGGTCTCGTACTGGGGCAGTGCGGCGAAGCGGTACGGGACCTCGGGCGGCAGCACCAGGTCCAGCCGGGGCTGCTCCACACCGTTCACGTACGTCAGCTGCCCGCGCATCGGGACGGCCGCCTCCAGCGCGGCCCGGACGAAGCCCATGCGGTCCCAGATCTCCAGGGTCCGCGGCTGGATCCCCACCGCCTTGGCGTACGGCAGCCGCGCCGGGAGCCGGTCGACGATCCGGCAGGAGATCCCGCGCCGCCTGAGCTCGGCGGCCGCGGTCAGCCCGACCGGGCCGGCGCCCGCCACCAGGACCTCCGCGGCCGCTGCCTCGCTGTGCACCATCGGCGCCTCCCGGCCGGGGTCCCGTGGATACGGATCACCCTCCATGGTGGCCCGGACGACCGCGCCCGGCGATCGGACCGCCACGCGGCCCCCTCGGCCGGCCGCGCGGGGCCGGGAGCACCGGCCGGCCGGCGGGCCGGTCGGTACCCCCGGCGGACCTCAGTCGCCGACGTCGCGGCGGCGGAAGTCGTCCAGGGTCTCGCGGCGTACGAGGAGCCGGGCCGCGCCGTGGCCGACGGCGACGACCGGGGGACGGCCCACCATGTTGTAGCCGGACGCCATGGACAGCTGGTAGGCGCCGGCCACCGGAACGGCGAGGAGGTCCCCCGGGTGGACGTCACCCGGGAGTTCGGCGTCCGCGGCGAGGATGTCGCCCGCCTCGCAGTGCCGGCCGACCACCGTGGCCGTACGGGGCTCGGCGTTGGAAGAACGGCCGATCAGGCGGGGCGCGTACCGCACCCCGTACAGCGCCGGCCGGGGATTGTCGCTCATACCGCCGTCCACGGCCACGAACACCCGCTCCCCGGTGCGTTTCACGGCGAGCACCCGGTACAGGGCCACGCCCGCCGGACCGGCGATCGCCCGGCCCGGCTCGATGGCGAGGCGGGGCACGGGCAGCCCCGCCGCCGCGCAGCTCTCGACGAGCTCGGCGCGCAGCCGGCCGGCCAGGGCGGTGAGGTCGAGCGCGGGTTCGCCCGGGCAGTACGCGATGCCGTGGCCGCCGCCCATGTCGATCCAGGGCAGGGTGATGCCGTGGGCGTCGCGGATGCGGGCCATCAGGCCGACCGTGCGGCGCACCGCCGTCAGGTACGGCTTGACGTCGGTGATCTGCGAGCCGATGTGGCAGTGCAGGCCGACGAGTTCCAGCTGCGGCTGTCCGAGGATGCGGGTGACGGCGTGCTGCGCGGAGCCGTCGGTGAGGGACAGGCCGAACTTCTGGCCGTCGGTGCCGGTACGGATCTTCTCGTGTCCGCCGGCCGAGATGCCGGGGACGACGCGGACCAGGACCCTTTGGTGCCCGCCCGGCCCCACGGCCGCGGCGAGGCGGGCGATCTCGGACGAGCTGTCGATGACGATCCGCCCGACGCCCAGCCGCAGGGCGGTCTCGATGTCGCGCGGCGATTTGGCGTTCCCGTGCAGAAGGATGCGCTCCGGCGGGAAACCGGCGGTGACGGCGAGTTCGAGCTCGCCGGCCGAGCAGACGTCGAGCCCGAGGCCCTCCTCGGCGATCCAGCGGACCATGGCGCGGGAGAGGAAGGCCTTGGCGGCGTACAGCACTTCGGCATCGGGGAAGGCGTCGCGGTAGGTGCGGCACCGGGCCCGCACCTCGCCCTCGTCCAGTACGTACGCCGGGGTGTCGAAGCGGTCGGCGATCTCGGTCAGCGGGACCCCGCCGACGGCGAGACCGCCGTGCGGCAGCCGGATGGTCGAGGCCGGCCAGACGGACAGCTCGTCCGCGGAACCGGAGGCGGCCTCGGACAGGGTGACGGTGGTCACGGGACTCCTCCCCTCAGGCGGCCTGGGCCGGCCGCCGGCCCGCCCGGAGCGGCGCCGCGGCGGCGGGCGGGGCGGCCGGGGCCGCCGGGGCCGCCGCCGGGGCCGACAGCGCCGGGTCGACGGTGATCAGGTCCGCGCCGAGCGGAGCGCACAGCTCCCGCAGCACGGCCTCCGACAGCCGGATGTACCCGTGGCCCTCGCCGAGCGTGGCGGCCAGCAGGTCCGTGCGCGTGAAGCCGACGGCCGTACGGGCGCCCAGCGGAGTGCGGAACAGGCGGATCACCGCCTCCGCTCCCCTTCCCGGCCGGACGGGCACGTACAGGAGTCCGGCCGGGACCCGTTCCTCGGGCTCGGGATCGTCTTCGTACCGGAACAGACACATGGGGCCCTCCCTGAGGAACCGCAAGAGGCGACTGGTGACGCCCCGAGTGCGGGGAGGCAGTCCGGGGCGCGATGACGAAGCTATCCCCGCCCGCGGCCTCCTCGCGCCGGTCCATGACGCCACCTTGACGGGAAACGGCCCACTCCATATGCGCCGCTGACACGCTCCCGATCCCGGCGTCAGCCCGCCCGGCCCGCGTGGTGGGCCAGGGCGGCGTGCGGGTCCTCGTGCCCCGTGGTGTGGTCGATGTGCACCGTGGCCGCGGTCAGCCGGGGGACGGCGTGGATCAGGGCGTGTTCGGCCTCGACGGCCAGGGCGTGCGCCTGCACCACCGTGAGGTGCGGATCGACGACGATGTCCGCTTCCGCCCGCAGCGCGTGCCCGATCCACCGCATGCGCACCTGTCCGGTGCCCCGGACGCCCGCCACCCCGAGCAGCGCGTCGTGAGCGGTGTCGACCAGGGCCGGATCGACCGAGTCCATGAGCCGCCGGCAGACCTCGCGCGCTGCGTCGCGCACCACCGTGAGGATGGCCGCGGTGACGAGCAGGCCGACGATCGGGTCGGCGCTCCTCCAGCCGACCGCGGCGCCGCCCGCGCCGAGGAGGACGGCGAGGGAGGTGAACCCGTCCGTACGGGCGTGCAGTCCGTCGGCGACGAGCGCCGCGGAACCGATCCGGCGGCCGGTGCGGATCCGCTGCCGGGCCACCCATTCGTTGCCGAGGAATCCGACCACCGCGGCCCCCGCGACCGCCCACAGCTGCCCGATCTCGCGGGGGTGCAGGAGCCGGTCCACGGCCTGGTACCCGGCGAAAGCACAGGAGGCCGCGATGGTGAGCACGACCACGATGCCGGCGAGGTCCTCGGCGCGGCCGTAACCGTAGGTGTAGCGGCGGTTCGCCGCGCGCCGCCCGAGCACGAACGCGATGCCGAGGGGCACGGCGGTCAGCGCGTCGGCGGCGTTGTGGACGGTGTCGCCGAGCAGGGCCACCGACCCGGACAGCGCGACGACGCAGGCCTGCACGGCCGTGGTCATTCCCAGGACGCCCAGGGACTGCCACAGCGTGCGCATGCCCTGCCGGGAGGTCTCCATGGCCGCGTCCACCTTGTCCGCCGGCTCGTGGCCGTGCGGGGTGAACGCGTGCGCCAGATGGCCGAGCCGGTGTGCGAGCCGGCGCCGCAGCCCTGCCCGGGACGGCCCGTCGTGGTGCTCGTGGTGGTGGCTCACGGCGTGCTCGCTTCCGACGAGGACGACAGGGAACGGTGGACGCGGGCATCCCCCCGGCATCCACCCGCCTAGTGTGTGCGGATGAGCGCACGCATGCACCCCTCGCCTGCGCCAGGGCCGCACCGGCAAGAGCCCGGCCCGCAGGCCTTCGAGGCCGCGGCCGAGATCCTGGGCCTGCCGGCCGACCGCACCCGCCTCGCCCTCCTGTGCACCATGGCCTCGGAAGAAGCCGATGTCGCCACCTGGCCGCGGCGGTCGGAGCCGCCCGGCCGGCCGTCCGCTACGCCCTGACCGACGACCACCTGCGGCGCCTCGTCGCCGCGGCGCTCGCCGCGGCCGGAACCGATCGCCCCGATCGCCCCGGTCGCGGCAGGGTGTGACACTGGGCGGGTGTCCGGAGGAGGCCGGGTCCCGGCCGGTGCGGTCACCGTCGTGGCGACTCTGGCGCTCGCCGCGGGCGGCGGCCCGGCCGCGACCGAAGCCACGGCGACGCCGGCGGCCACCGCCACGGCGACGGTGGCAGCGGGCGGCACCTCAGGGGACCTCTCCCGCCCGGTGCCCGTAGGCGGCGGTCGCCACATCCGGATGGAGTGCCGGGGAACCGGGTCCCCGACCGTCGTGCTCGTCTCGGGGACGGGCGGGGCCGGGGACGAGTGGACCCATGTCGTGGACCCCGCCAACCCCGCGGCCGGCCTGAAACCCAGTGCGGCGGCGGTGCTTCCGACGGTCGCCTCGTTCACGCGGGTATGCGCCTACGACCGCCCCGGGACCGTGCGGACCGACGGAAAGCCGACCTCCTCGACCCCGGTGCCCCAGCCGACCACGGCGCGGGCGGGGGTGCAGGACCTGCGGGCGGCGCTGTCCGCCGCAGGCGAGCACGGACCGTACGTGCTGGTCGGCGCCTCCTGGGGGGCGATGATCGCCGAGCTCTTCGCACGCACCGACTTCCCCCGGGTGTCCGGCCTCGTCACCGTCGACGGAGCGTCACCGTACCTGCGAGACACCCTGACACCGGCTCAGTGGTCGGACTGGATGCGCAAGATCGCGACGATGGACCGGGGGAAGGGCCTCGAAGTGCCGGACTACGAGGCCTCCGTGGCAGAGATCCGCAGCGCGCCCCCGATGCCGCACCCCCTGCCCGCCGCCGTGCTCACCTCCGACAAGCCGTGGGACCTCGCGGTCGGCGACAGCGGATCGACCTGGCCGGCCTGGCTCGCCGCGCAGGACGAGCTCGCCCGCGAGCTCCGGGCCCGGCACGTCACCGACACCGACAGCGGACACGGCATCGCGGTCGAGCAGCCCCGGCTGGTCGCGGACGCAGTGCGCGAGGTGGTGGACGAGGCGCGCAAGCGCTGAGGACCGCGGGGGGCCCGGTCCGCCGGCGGACCGGGGCCCCGCCCGTCAGCGGGGGCGCACGGGCGCGTCCAGCTGCTCCGCCGACCGGGCCAGGCCGGCCGCCGCCGTCGCGCAGCGGTCGGCCAGGGCCTCGATCCGCCACCGGAAGGCCTCGGCCTGCGGACCCTTCCAGTCCAGCGCCACGGCCCCCGCCCGCAGCCGTTCCGCGTGCCGCAGCAGGGCCGCGGAGTGGGCCCGCAGCCCCTCCGCGGGCCCGTACCGGCGGCCCTCCTGCGCCGTGCGCGGCGCGGGGACGGCCGTCACAGGGCCCTCCACGGGGCGAAGGCATTGCTCACGCCGTCCAGCGCCGGGGCCAGTTCGGGGTGGTGGCGCAGGAGCACCGAGACCATGCTGCCCCGGTCCACCCACTCCAGGCCCTCCGCCGTGTACACCTCGGGCCGGTAGTCGGTGGTGAAGAAGCGGTCGCTCTTCAGCCGCCTGCTCGCCATCAGGATGAAGATCCGGAACAGGGAGTCGCTGAATCCGAATCCGGCCGGCCGCGGCTCGGCGAGATTGCCGACCAGCGTGTCCACCCGGTCGAGCCGCCCCTCGTACAGCTCCTTCAGCAGGGGCGTGTCGCCCGGGTGTCCGCCCGTCAGCTCCTCGAAGGAGGTCACCGGACGCTTGCGCAGCATCTGCCGGTAGGCGTTGTAGCGGGGGATCCCGCGCTCGCGGTCGCGCAGCACGTCGACCGTGCCCAGGTCGACGTGCTCGCCGGTGAGCCGGGACAGATTGCGCAGCGCGTCGGGGTGGTTGTGCAGCACGAGTGCCCCGGGGTGGGCCGTGCCGAAGCTGTAGAAGAGGTCGCTCATGCCGTACGCGTCGACCGCGGTACGGGTGGCCCTGCCCTGCATCTCGTCGAAGCCGATCTTCGCGCGCACGGCGCCCGCCCGGTGGTCCCGTACGGCCAGTTCGTCGGGGATCAGCGGGTGCAGCCGGTACGCGGAGACGAACTCCTCCGTCATCGAGAACGGCGCCGCGTGGTGATCGGTGGCGGAGCCGAGGATGCCGCTGAGCATCTCGCCCTTGCCGACCCGCCCGTACGTCCGGCTGACCCAGCGCGGCAGCACCCCGTACCAGTTGGCGTCCATCGCGTGCCGCAGCACCGGCGTGTCGAGGATGCCCGGGGTCCACTCCACCGTGTGGATCTTCGCCATCAGCGCCGTGTTGACCAGCCGCGCGGTGTGGAAGAGCCGCTCGTCGTCCCAGGACGGGCGATGGGCGCGCAGGTAGTCGCAGATCGCGTTGTGCTCCTTGGCGAAGAGCGTGTGCAGCAGCGACAGGCCGGCCCAGTAGTCGCTGTTCATGCCCGTCCAGTCCAGGCAGGACATGCCGGGCCGCGGGTCGGCGGGCAGCCGGCCGTCCTCCAGGATCAGCCGCCCGTGCTCGCCCGTGCGCAGCGCCCGGCAGCGGGCCTCGTCGGAGCCGTAGAGCTGCGAGCCGTCCCACCAGTGGGTGACGGTGTTCTCGTACGTGGGCGGCGTGTCGGCCGCGGTGTGCCGGGCCGGGTCGGGGCGGGTGCGGTTCACGCGCATCGGGCAGCCGCCGCCGTGCTCGGCCCAGTCGTCGTCCTCGGCGAGCGGGACGGTGAACGGCTCGGCCTCCTCGTTGTCGCCGTGGTTGGCCCAGCCGTGGTTCTCGAACTGGATCCAGGCGGCGGCCAGCAGGTTGAGGGTGGGCGCGGGCACGAACCCCTTGCGGGCCAGCAGCTGCCTGCTGATCTCGCGCGGGCTCGGCGACATCAGCTCTTCACCGGAATCCGGGAAGACCAGGTGCAACGGGGCGTTGCGGTCGAGCCGGGTGCCGACCCGGCCCATGTCCTCGTCGTACGGGTCGTAGCCCGAGCCGTCGTACGAGCGGTAGGGCGCGAGCGCCGGGGTCGGACGACGGCGCCGTTCCCCGCCCGCGCCGTAGGTGTCGTACAGGTTCTTGCGGCGCAGGTCGTCGCGGAGCACCCGCAGGTTCAGCAGTCCGAGGGGGAGCGGCAGTTCGTGCCATTCGCGGGTGCGGTTGACGCGGGCGAAGGCGGCCGAGCCGAGGCGTTCGAGGAGCCCGGGCGGGCCGTACGAGGGGGCCGGGCCGGGGCGGACGGCCTGCGCGGGGACGGCCGGATCCGCGGTGTTCCCCTGGCTCGGGGCCTCGCTCGGCTCGGTGGAGGTGGTGTCGGTCATGGCGTTCCTCAGCGGTCGTGGAGCTGTCAGCGGTCGTAGAGCCGGAAGAAGCGGGCGGCGGTCACCCGGCCCCGGAAGGGCGCGAGGTCGGCGTCCACGCGCGCGCTCGCCTCGGGGACCGCGTGTTCGAGGTTGTGCGCGTACCGCTCCGCGGCGTGGCAGAGCGGGAAGGCGTGCGTGTCGTCGGTCCAGGTGAACTCGGTGAACTGCTCGGGCAGCGCGTACGCGGAGACCGGGGAGCGGCCCTCCAGGGCGGGCACCACGTCGTGCTCGTTAACCAGCGAGTACACCCGGGTCCGCGGATCGGCCGGGCGCTTGCCGTCGACCGGGGAGCCGATCGCGACGACGTGCGTGACCTGGTGGATCCCGCAGAAGTCCCGGTCGGCGGCCAGGTTCATGGCGGTGATCCCGCCCAGGCTGTGGCCCACCAGCGCCAGTTCGCAGCCCGAGGGGATCAGCCGGCGCAGCGCCTGGGCGACGGCCCTTGAGTACGGGGTGGCCGGCCGCGCGACGGCGTGCACGGCGCCCAGCAGGTCCTGGGGGCTCTTGCCGCTGACGCCGGACATGCCGGCGAGCTGGACCACGTACCGCTGGACGCCGTCGGGGCCCGAGACCTGCTGGACCAGCAGCGTTCCGTCGGTGCCCACGGCGCCGATGTTGCGGACGTACCCGGCGATGGTGCCGGAGGTGTCGAGGCGTTCGGCGAGCGCGGGGGAGGGCACGAGCGGTTCGGCCCGGCCCGGTCCGCGGTCCAGGAAGGCCCAGACCCGGCCACTGACGCCGAGGACCGGCTCGGCGCCGGTCAGGGTGCGGCCGGTGGCGATCTCCCAGCCCGCCCCGTCGTTGAGGGGGTTCTCGTCGGTGAGGGCGTTCCACGCCAGGAGGTCGGCGAAGACGGGGGCCAGCCGGGCGAAGGTGCGCTCGGCGCCCTTGGCGGCGAGGATCGAGCGGAAGACGCGGACCGCCTCCCGCTGCCGGTCCCTCTGGACGGCCCCCAGCACGCGCGCGGTGTCGGGGTCGCGCAGCAGCTCGGGGTGGGTCACGGCGGCGGCCCGGATCCTGGCCTTCAGGCCCGTCACGGCCAGGCTGACCGCGAGGTTCTCCCGGCTGGTGAACACGCCGGCGAGCCAGCCGATCCGGGCGAGGCCGCGGCCGCGCGGGGCCCAGCCCAGCCCCTTGGGGTCGGTGATCGTCCGCAACAGGGTGCGCCGGGCGCCGCCGCGAGCGCCCCGAGCCGGCCGGGCGCCGAGGGCCAGTTCGGAGGCGTACCGGGAGGCGTCCGCCACTGCCTCGGCGGCTTCCGCGAGCAGGCGGCACAGGTGGTGCAGGGAGCCGATCTCCGGTTCGGGCGCGGGCGCGACGGCGGCGGTCGTGGCTTCGGTCATGCAGGTGCCCTCCGGGGCGTGGTGGGGTAGGGGTGGCGGACGGGACGCAAGGCGGGGACGGACGTGCGGCGGGGAGGGACGTGCGGCGCGGGACGGGCGTGCGGCGCGGGACGGGCGTGGGGGGGGGGGCCCGCCGCCCGCCCGGCGCCCCCCCCCCCCCCGGCGCACCCCCGGGCGGGGGCGAGCCGGC
>NZ_JBFAZJ010000030.1:0-103766 GCF_040681715.1 Streptomyces sp. NPDC051582 | reverse complement strand
CCGTCCAGCAACAGGCCCCGCAGATACAACTGGCCCTTCGCCCGCTGATCCCTGCGGACCAGCGGCGCGAACACCTCCCCGGCGAACTCCTCCAACCGACCCCGACACTCAGCAAGCTCACCCGCCCTCATACCAGCAGCGAACTACCAAACACCGACCGTGACAAGACCAGCTAACAAAGCACTACTAGTCGGCCATGTCCGGAACCTGGCGCCGTGCTTCCGACAACCACAGCCCCTCACCGCCGCGTGCCATCGACTCGTCGCGTCCCACTTCCTCCTGATGGTCCAACCGGGCCTGCGCCAAGCTCAGCCGGCCGTTGGGGCCGCCCCGGACGATGTGGGCATCCGCGTCGTCCTGCCCGTCGTCCTCCCAGCCGCACTCCGGGCAGATCTCGAAATTCGCGCGCTCCTCCAGCGTTCGCCGGAAGCAGCACGGGCACGCGATGAGGCCGTTCTCGGCGCCATCCGCGGGACTGGTGGGCGTTCCTTCAAAGACCATGCCGCCATCGTCCGGATTCCCGGAGTGATCCACAACATGCGGCCCGGCCGCCTCGCCCCGGCCACCTCGCCCCGGCCGTCGCGGTGGCTCCGGTGGCCGCGCGCCCCGTGCCGCGGAGGCTCGCGTCCGTCCTACCCTTGCCCGGCGGCGTGCGGGGCGGTCGGCGGGGGCGGCAGGATCATGCCGATGAGGTGGTCCAGCGCCGCCTGCGCGCCGGGGTCCTCCGGCAGCACCTCGGGGGCCGTGTCGGGGGCGGTCCTGCGCAGTTCCAGCCAGCCCAGGTAGGCGGCGTACCCGGCCAACGCGCGATGGCGGGCCTCCTGCACTCCGAAGCCCAGCCCGCCGAAGACCTCCGCGAGGAAGTCCAGCCGGGTCCGGGTGACCCGGGCGACGACCTCGGCGACCGCGGGGTGGGCCGTGTGCGCGACGAGGGCCGGCTCCAGCCCGGCGATCTCCTCGGATCCCAGCGCGACGGCGAACAGCATGCGCGCCCGGGTCCACGGGTCTCCCTCGCCGCGGACGGCGGTGATGACCTCCGCGGTGGCGCGCCGCTCCCAGGTCTCCAGGGCGGCCACGAGCAGGGCCTCCCGGTTCTCGAAGTGCCAGTAGAAGCTCCCGCGCGAAACCGCGAGTTCGCGGGCGAGCACGTCCACCGCCACCGCCGCGAGCCCTCCGCGGGCCAGCGCGCGCAGTGCCGCCGCCGTCCACTCCTCCTTGGTCACTCTCCCCTTGGCCATGTTCCGTACAGTACTGTATGGAAAATCCAGACAGAGGTGTATGGAACCGGGGAGAGGGTGACGACATGAGCGCCATGACGACCAGGCGGGTCGGCGGGGAGCACGCGGAAGCCGGGGTCCGGGGTGCGGCGGTGGCGGCGGCGTGCGGGCTGCTCGCCGCGGGCGCCCTGCATGTGACGTGGGTGTTCTCCCCGTGGCCGCTGGCCTCGCGGGCCGAGTTCGCGACCGTGGTGGTCGGGGTGGACGAGGCGCAGCTGCCGTCCGGACCGCTGACGCTCGCGGTGGCGGGTGCGCTGGGCGCCGCCGCCGGGCTGGTGGTGACCGGCGCCCGGCCGGCGAGCCGGTTCGGCGGGGCCCGGCCGGTGCGGGCCGGACTGTGGGCGGTGTCCGGGGCGATGGCGGCACGCGGGCTCGGCGGACTGGCGGCTTCCGGGCTCGGACTGTGGTCCAAGCCGGCCGAGTTCCGCCACTGGGACCTGCGGCTCTATTCGCCGCTGTGCGTGGCACTGGGCGGACTCACGGGGTACGTGGCCCTGCGCACCCGGCGCCGCCGCGCCTGACCGGCGAGCCGTGGGTTCGCCACCGGGGCGGGGCCCGGCGGCGAACCCGCGCCCGCGTCAGGCGGGCGTCGTGGTGCGGGCCCGGGCCAGGATGGCTTCCGTGTCCACGCCCGTCGGGAGCGTGCCGTACGCGCCGCCGTGCTCGCCGCCCAGGCGGGAGGCGCAGAAGGCCTGCGCCACCGCGTCCGGGGCGTGGCGCAGCAGCAGCGACGCCTGCAAGACCAGGGCCATCGTCTCGGTGAGCCGACGGGCCCGGTACTCGGCCTCGGCCGGATCGGCCAGCTGCTTGTGGAGCCCGGCCACGGCCGCGTCCAGGTGCCGGTCGGCGCCCGCGGCCCGGCCCACCTCCTCGAAGAAGGCCTCGACGGTTTCCGGCTGCCGGGCCATGGCCCGCAGCGAGTCCAGGGCTGCCACGTTCCCGGAACCCTCCCAGATCGACGACAGCGGGGCCTCGCGGTAGAGGCGCGGCATGCCGGAGTCCTCGATGTAGCCGTTGCCGCCCAGGCATTCGAGGGCTTCGGCGGCGTGCCCGGGTACGCGCTTGCACACCCAGTACTTGGTCACGGCCAGCCCCAGCCGCCGCAGCAGCGCCTCGTCCTGGTCGCCCTGGGCGACCCGGTCCGTGGCGCCCGCGAGGCGCAGCGCGACGGCGGTGGCCGCCTCCGATTCGAGGGCGAGGTCGGCGAGGACGTTGCGCATCAGGGGCTGGTCGATGAGCGCCTTGCCGAACGCCCGCCGGTGCGTGGCGTGGTGGACGGCGCGGATGGTGGCGAGCCGCAGGCCGGACGCCCCGCCGAGCACGCAGTCGAGGCGGGTCATGTTGACCATCTCGATGATGGTCGCGACGCCGCGCCCCTCCTCCCCCACCAGCCAGCCGAAGGCCTCGTCGTACTCGATTTCGGCGGAGGCGTTGGACCGGTTGCCCAGCTTGTCCTTGAGCCGCTGGAGCAGCAGCCGGTTGCGGCTGCCGTCCGGCAGCACCCGCGGCAGCAGGAAGCAGGAGAGTCCGCCCGGGGCCTGGGCCAGCGTCAGGAAGACGTCCGACATGGGCGCCGACGTGAACCATTTGTGCCCGGTCAGCCGGTAGGTGCCGTCCGCGGCCGGGACGGCGGTCGTGGTGTTGGCCCGTACGTCGGAGCCGCCCTGCTTCTCGGTCATCGACATGCCCGCGATCAGACCCCGCTTGGTGTCCGGCCGGCGCAGTCCGTAGTCGTACGTGCGGGAGGCGAGCAGCGGCTCCAGCCATCCGGCGAGCTCCGGATTGGCGCGCAGCGCGGGTACGGCCGCGTACGTCATGGACACCGGGCAGGAGTGTCCCGCCTCGACCTGGCCCCAGACGAGGAACTTCGCGGCGCGCGCCACGTGCGCCCCGGCCCGGTCCTGCGCCCAGGGCGCGGCGTGCAGCCCGTGGGAGACCGCGGTGCCCATCAGTTCGTGCCAGTACGGATGGAACTCCACCTCGTCGATCCGGTGGCCGTAGCGGTCGTGGGTGCGCAGTACCGGCGGGTTCTCGTTGACCACGCGACCCCATTCCGCGGCCTGTTCGCCGCCGGCGAGGGCGCCGAGCCGGTGGAGTTCGGGCACCGCCCACGCGGCGCCCTCGCGGGCGACGGCCTCCAGCAGGGCCGGGTCGGCCGCCGCGTCGTAACCGTGGTGCGCAGGCACCTGGTTGGTGACCTCATGCGTCTGCGGCATCGTGTCCTCCAAGGGCACGCAGGGTGAAGGTGATCAGGCCGGGGATGACGTCCCCCGGGGCCGCCTCCCCGTCGGCCAGCGGTCCGACGAGCGCTTCGGCGATCGCGCCGACCAGTGCGGCGGCCGTCAGCTCGGGTGATTGTGCGGGGAGTTCCCCGCAGGCCACGCCCGCGGCGATCTGTTCGGCGTACACGTCGCGGAACGCCCGCCGGAAGACGAGGCGTTCGGCGTCGACGGCGGGGTCGGCCGGCTCCGCCAGCAGGGCGAAGGCCCGGCGCGGCGCCTGGAGCGCCCGGTACGCGAAGGTCTCGACGGCGGCCGCCACCCGCTGCGACGCGCCGCCCGGGCGCCGCGTCGCGGCGGCCACCGCGTCCAGCTCCCGGGCCACCAGGGTTCGCAAGAGCGCGGCGGCCAGCTCGGACTTGCCGGAGAACGACTGGTACACGCTGCCGGTGGAGATGCCCGCTTCGGCAGCGATCGCGGCGACCGAGCAGCCGCCGTACCCCTCCCGGGAGAGCAGGCGGACGGCGGCTTCGAGCACCTGCTCCCGACGGGCGTCGAGGCGGGCTTGCACGGAGGGCGGGCGACGGTAGGGCACGGAAGGATTGAAGCACCGATTCAGTGCTTCACACCAGACCCCGCCGCGACCTCGCGACCTCGCGACCTCGCGGCCTATCGGCGCCGCCTAGGGGGTGTCCGCGAAATGGCGACGTCCGCCCGCAGGACAGGCGGGACTTTGCGGACCCCCTAGCGCAGGCTCGCCGGGGTCGGGCCGTCGGGGCGGACGGTGATGCTGTACGCCGCCTTGGCCGGGACGGAGTGGAAGGCCGGGACGTGGGCCGGCAGCAGGTGTTCGAGGAGGACGGTCGACTCGCGGAGGGCGAACCGGAGGCCGAGGCAGGCGCGCGGGCCGATACCGAAGGGGAGGTAGGCGCCGGGGTGGGTGGGGCGGCCGTCCGGGGTGGTGAAGCGGCGGGGGTCGAACCGCTCGGGATCCGGCCACAGTTCGGGGTCGCGGTGGGTGAGGTACGGGCAGACCACCACGTCGGAGCCCGCTTCGACGGCGTGGCCGGTCAGCACGTCGGCCTCGGCGGCGTGCCGGGGCAGGATCCACGCCGACGGGTAGAGCCGGAGCGTCTCGTGGACCAGGGCCTGGATGGCGCGGCCGCGTTCCGCCGAGCCGGGGGCGCCCGCGCCCAGGGCCTCCTCGCGGGCCTCGGGGTGCCGGTCGAGCAGGAGGTAGAGCCAGGTCAGGGTGGTGGCCGTGGTCTCGTGGCCGGCGACGAGCAGCGTGATCAGCTCGTCGCGGATCAGGCGGTCGGTGTATTCGGGGCGTTCGGCGGCCGCGCCGAGCAGGAGGTGCAGCAGGCCCGGGCCGTCGGGGCCGGCCGCCCCGTCCCGCGCGGCCTCGATGGCGTGGTGCGCCACGGCGTCGATACGGGCGAGGTCGGCGGCGACGGCCTCGCGGGCGTCGGCGGCGTCGGCCGGCAGGGTCGGCATCGCGGCCACCACGGAGGCGACGGCGTTCAGCTCGCGCTCGGTGCCGTCGTCGAGCGGGTGCCCGGTGAGGGAGCGCCAGATGGTGTCCAGGGCGAAGCGGCGCATCTCCCGGCCGACGTCGAGCCGCTGCCCGGAACGGGCGTACCCGGCCCAGCGCTCGGCGGTGACCCGGGCGGCCGCGGCGATGCGCTGCTCGTACCGGCGCATCCCGGTTCCGGTGAACTGGGATTGAAGCAGCCGCCGTTGATTCTTCCAGGCCTCGCCGGTGGCGGCGAGCACCCCGTCGCCGATCAACAGCCGGGCGCGGTGCGAGCGTTTGACGTACCGGTCGGGATGCAGGGCGAGGACGTGCCGGACGGCCCGGGGGCCCGTGACCAGGACCGTGGGGGTCGGCCCGAGGCGGAACGCCGCCACTCCGCCGAGCCGTTCACGCACCAGGGCCAGCAGGTCGACCAGTTCGCCCCCGCCGGTGCGCCATCGCTCCACGAGGGCGGGGTCCGCCTCCGGGATCGGCCGTCCCGTACGGGCGGCGGGCGGGCGGGGGTGGTCGAAGCCGGCTTCGGTGGCCACGGATCTTCTCCTGTTCGGCCGCTGGTCCTGGCCCCGAGGGGCGCGGGCATCACGGACTGTACGCGAGCGGACGCCCCCCGTGACACCCCGCCCGCGAGCGGGGTTTCACCGCACGACCCTCGGCAGGCGCAGGCTCAGGAGCGCCGTCAGGGCGATCATGCCCAGCTGGACGAGCAGGGTGACGACGAGCGCGTCCCGCATGCCGGCCGACGGGACCAGCGCCAGGAACAGGCTGCCCAGGGTCGCGACGCCGAGGGCGAGCGCCGACTGCTGGGTGGTGATCATGACCCCGCCACCCACACCCGCGCGGTCGGCCGGTACGTCGGACAGCATCAGCCGCATCAGGACGGGCAGTTGGAGACCCTGGCCGAGACCGGCGACGGCCACGCCGGGGGCGAGCGGGGCCAGCCCGAGGTCCGGCCAGCCGCGCAGGACCGCGAGGACGAGCAGCGTGACGCCGACGGCCTGGAGGACGCCGCCCGCGGTGACGACACGGCTGCCGAACCGGCCGACCAGCCGCGGCCCGGCGAGCGAGGCCCCGAAGAAGGCCACCGCCATCGGCACGAGCGCCAGGCCCGCCTCCACCGGGCCCATCCGCAGACCCTGCTGGAGGACCACCGCGATGACGAACATGAAACCGCTGAAGCCGATCGAGAACGGAACCAGCAGGGCCAGGCCGCGCCGCAGCGACTGCAGGCGCAGCAGGCTCGGCGGCACCAGCGGGGTGCGCCCGAGCCGGTCGGCCCGGCGCTCGGTCCGGTAGAACCCCGCGGCGGCGAACGGGAAGAGCGCGAGCGAGATCCACGTCCACAGCGGCCAGCCGGCGGCCCGGCCCTCGGTCAGCGGAAGCAGCAGGGAGACCAGGGACAGTGCGAGCAGCAGCGTCCCCGGTACGTCGACCGAGGCGGGCCGGTCCGAGCGGGTCTCCGGAACGGCGCGGGTGGCCAGGACCAGTCCGAGGACCACCACCGGCACGTTGACCAGGAAGACCGAGCGCCAGCCGAAACCGGCCACGTCGGCGGCGACCAGGACACCGCCCAGGATCTGCCCGGCGACCATGGACAGCCCGGCCGTGGCCCCGTACAGGCTCATCGCGCGGGCGCGGCGCGGCCCCTGGGTGGTCGCCTGGATGGTGGCGAGCACCTGGGGCAGCATCAGCGCGGCCGCGGCGCCCTGCGCCACGCGCGCCCCGACCAGGGTCCAGGCGGTGGGCGCCAGCCCGCACAGGAGCGAGGTGACCCCGAAGGCGGTCATCCCGATCAGGAAGAGCCGGCGCCGTCCCGCCGTGTCGCCCAGGCGGCCGCCGAGGACGAGGAGCACGGCGTACGCGACGCCGTAGCCGCCGACGATCAGCTCCAGCGTGGCGGGGCCCGCCGCGAGGTCGTCGTCGATGGCGGGCAGGGCCACGTTGACGATGAAGAAGTCGATCAGGGGCAGTGCCGCGCCGAGCAGCACGGTGAACAGCCCGAGGGGGCCGATCGCGGCCGGGGCCGACGGGCCCGGGGCCGGGGCCGGCGAGGAGGGGGCCGACGGGGCCGGGGCCGGCGGGGAGGGGCGGGTGGTACGTACGGTTGCTTCGCTCACAACGGAAACGATCGCCCCGCGCTCAGCCTGGTACCAGAGTGTCCTTATCCTGGTACGACGAATACCTGGCAACGGGATGAGCGGTGCGGCACCCTGGTTCCATGACCACTGTTGCCCCCGACAGCGACGTACGCCGGCACGAGCTGGCCGATTTCCTGCGCAGCCGCCGGGAGCGGATCACGCCCGAGCAGGTGGGGCTGGTGCGCGGCCGCCGCCGGCGCACCCCCGGGCTGCGCCGCGAGGAGGTCGCCCAGCTCTCCGCCGTGGGTGTCACCTGGTACACGTGGCTGGAGCAGGCCCGCGAGATCCAGGTCTCCCCTCAGGTCCTGGACGCCCTCGCGCGCGCCCTGCTGTTGGACTCCAGCGAGCGCACGCACCTGTTCGCGCTGGCCGGCAGCCCCGATCCGGCCCCGCACGCGCCGTGCCCGAGCGTGACCCCGGCCCTGCGGGCCATGCTCGACCAGCTGGGGCCCGTCCCCGCGTGCATCCAGAACAGCCGGTACGACATCCTCGCCTACAACGAGGTGTACGGGCGGCTGCTGTGCGACCTGGACGCGGTGGCTCCCGAGGACCGCAACTGCCTTTGGCTGGCGTTCACCAACGCCGACTGGCGGGCCTCGATGGCCGACGTGGCCGAGGTCAACCGCACCATCGTGGCCAAGTTCCGGGCGGCCATGGCGGAGCACCTCGCCGAGCCGGCCTGGAAGGCCCTGCTGGCGCGGCTGGAGGCCGAGTCGGCGGAGTTCCGGGAGCTGTGGGCACGGCACGAGGTGCTCGGCCTGAGCGCCAAGACGAAGTACGTGCGCAATGCGCACGTCGGGCTGCTGCACTTGGAGCACACCAATCTGTGGCTCGGGCCGGCGGCGGGCCCGCGCCTGGTGACGATGGTCCCGGTCGACGAGGAGAGCCGGGCCGGCCTGGAGCGGCTCGCGGGGCTGGAGCTCCCGGGCGGCCGGGTGCGGCCGGAGCCGCCGGCACTCCTCGCCCCGGCCGCGGTCTGACGCGTCCGGCCCGCCGCGGACCCGCAGGACCCACAGGACCCACAGGTCCCGCTCACGGCTGCTCGGCCAGCCCCTCCGGCAGCCGGCCCGTGTGCACCACCCCGAGGGTCTGCGTGGCACGGGTCAGGGCGACGTACAGATCGCTCGGCTCGTGGTCCGCGGGCTCCACGACGATCACCGAGTCGAATTCGAGCCCCTTGGCCTGGCGCGGGTCCAGCAGGACGACCGTACGGGTGAGGTCCGGCTCCTCCCCCGCCCGTACGCCGGGCAGCGCGGCCGCCAGCGCCTCGTGCAGCGGGCGCGGCGCGATCACCGCCAGCCGCCCGCCCCGCTCCCGGGCCTGAGCCGGGGCGCCTTCGCGCACCGCCTCCGCGACCGCGCCGGCGAGGTCGTCCGTCTCCCGCACCCAGGGCCGCCGCCCCGTGGACCGCACCGAGCTCGGCGGCTCGAATCCGGGGTGACGGGCCCGGAGCACCGCGGCCGCCAGGTCCATGATCTCGGCGGGCGTACGGTAGTTGACGCCGAGGCGGACCAGCTCGTAGCGGTCCCCGACGTACGGGTCGAGGATCCGCTTCCAGGATCCGCAGCCCGCCTCGTCGCCGGTCTGGGCGGGATCGCCCACCAGCGTCATCGACCGGGTCGGGCAGCGCCGCATCAGCAACCGCCAGGCCATCTCGGACAGTTCCTGCGCCTCGTCGACGATGACGTGTCCGAAGGCCCACGTACGGTCGGCGGCGGCCCGCTCGGCCGCGCTGCGGTGGTCGGCCTCCTCCTGCCGCTCCGCCATCCGCTCGGCGTCGATGATGTCGTGCGCGGCGAGGAACTCGTTCTCCATGTCCTCGAATTCGTACGACTCGGAACCCTGGGACAGGTCCAGGACGCCCTGCGCGTACGCGATGCGCTCCTGCCGCTCGCGCTCCTCGGCGGCGCGCTGCGCGCTGTCGTCGAAGCCGAGGAGCTCGGCGGCCTCGTCGAGCAGCGGGATGTCGGCGGGCGTCCAGTCCTCCGTCGTCCGCCGGATCAGCTCCGCGTCGTGGGAGGGGAGATGGGTGGGGTCGGCGAGGAAGTCGGAGACCAGCTGCCGGGGCGTGAGGGGCGGCCAGAGACTGTCGATCGCGGCGTGCACCTCGGCGCTGGTCGCGATCTCCTTGCCGAGCTGCGCGATGTCGTCGGCGCCCAGCAGGTTGGGGCCGCCGTACGGGTCGGCGCCGAGGCGGTCGGTGAGCTGGTGCGTGAGGGAGTCGATGACGCGGAACGCGAAGTACGGGCGGGCCAGGTTGTGCGGCAGCCCGGTGGCGCGGGCCCGGTCGCGGGCCTCGTGGGCCATGGTCCGGTCGAGCAGCAGCGTGCCGTAGTCGTCGTGGTCGATCTCCAGGGCCGGTTCGGGGAGCACGGCGCTGTCCTCGCCGCTGCCGGCGGGGACGGTCTCGGGGAGCGCCTGGCGGTCGCGTACGACCTGCGCGAGGACGTCGGCCATCTGCGCGCGGCCCTTCACGGCGGCGGCGCCGGGCCGGTCGGTGCCGGTCGCCCGGATGCCGGGGAACAGCTCGCCGAGGGTGGAGAGGAGGACGCCGGTCTCACCGAGGGAGGGGAGCACCTCGCCGATGTAGCCGAGGAACGCCGGGTTGGGACCGACGATCAGCACGCCGCGCTTGGCGAGCAGCTCGCGGTGGGCGTAGAGGAGATAGGCGGCGCGGTGCAGGGCCACGGCCGTCTTGCCGGTGCCCGGACCGCCCTCCACCACGAGTACGCCGCGGTGCGGCGAGCGGATGATGCGGTCCTGCTCGGCCTGGATGGTCTGCACGATGTCGTGCATGCGGCCGGTGCGGGCGGCGTCGAGGGCGGCGAGCAGTACGGCGTCGGCGTCGGCCCCCTCGTGGCCGGTGCGCTCGGTGTCGGCGAGGTCGAGGATCTCGTCGTGCAGGGCGGTGACCTCGCGGCCGCGGGTGGTGATGTGGCGGCGCCGGCGCAGGCCCATGGGGAAATGCCCCGTGGCGAGGTAGAACGGGCGCGCCACTTCGGCCCGCCAGTCGAGGACGAGGGGGGTGCGGTCGGCGTCGCCCTGCCGGATTCCGATACGGCCGATGTGGTGGTCCTGTCCGTCGGAGAACTCAAGCCGGCCGAAACACAGACCGTTCTCGCCCGCGTTCAGCGCGGAAAGCAGACCGGACTGCTCGGCGACGACCACGTCGCGCTCCAGACGTGCCTGAAACCCGGACCCCGCGCCGGACAGGGCCTGTTGCACGGCGTGTTCGGCCTGGTCACGCAGGTCGTCCAGACGCGCATAGAGCTCGTCGATGAATTGCTGCTCATTACGGAATTCCACGCTTGACAATTCCACTCCCGACCCGATACGATGTGTTCGTAAAGCCCCATCACGCCCTGTTCTCATCGTGGCGCGAAACATCAAATATACGCAGACGAATACCCCGACCGTCAATTGGTCCGGGGTTTTTTTGTATCCCGAAGACCCGTACCGCACGCATCGCACAGGTGAACGAGACGGTGGGGCGGATGTCACCCGGACGGCTCACCCGTCAGGCTTTCGGCGCCATGCACTGCTTTGGTGGACACACGGAGCTGTCCACCACATGGAGCACTCTCATGTATGAAATGCAGGTCGGTGAGGCGGCCACAGGGCCTGGCCTCGTATGGCACGTCGTCGCCCGTGACCGCCGGGCCACCCTGTGCGGCCGCCCCCTCCAGCCGGGAGGCGACGCAGAAACGGACCACCACTGCATGCCGTGTATGACGGCTTTCCAAAACGTCATGCGCGAGGGCGCCGCGAAGTCCTGACCGTCGGGGGTGACCGATCACGAACCACGAACCACGAGCCGCCGCCGGCGCCGGGACCTCCCGCACCGGCGGCGACCGGTTTCACCCACCCGACAACCGACAGGAAAACAAAGTAATCCTTATGGATTTGCGAGCTGTTACCGTGTCCACTTATGAAGATGATCGGACTCCTCGGGGGCATGAGCTGGGAATCGACCGCCGAGTACTACCGGCTGTTGAACGAGCTCACCCGTGACCGGCTCGGGGGGCTGCATTCGGCCCGCTGCGTGCTGTACTCCGTGGACTTCGCGGAGATCGAGCGGCTCCAGGCCGAGGGGCTGTGGGCGGAGGCCGGCGAGGTGCTGACGGAGGCCGCCCAGCGGCTGGAAGCCGCCGGCGCGGACCTCGTCCTCATCTGCACCAACACCATGCACAAGGTCGCCGACCGGGTCCAGGCCGGCCTCTCGGTGCCGCTGCTGCACCTCGCCGACGCCACCGCCGATGCCGTGAAGACGGCCGGGCTGACGCGCGTCGGCCTGCTGGGCACGGCCTTCACGATGGAGCAGGAGTTCTACCGCGGCCGACTCGCCGCGAGCGGGCTGGAGGTGTGCGTCCCGGATACCGCGGGGCGCGCGCTCGTGCACCGGGTGATCTACGAGGAGCTGTGCCGGGGCATCGTCCTCGACGGGTCGCGCGCCGCCTACCGGCAGGTCATCGCGGAGCTCGTGGCCGACGGCGCCCAGGGGATCATCCTCGGCTGCACCGAAATAGAGCTGCTCGTCGGCGCCGGGGACAGCCCCGTGCCCGTCTTCCCCACCGCCCGGATCCACGCCGAGGCCGCCGTCGAGGCAGCGCTGTCGGCCGCTCCGCGTTTGGCTTGAATCGATCGGCACTCGGAATCGAGCGGTCCGCCCCGTGCCATCATTCGGCGCTATCAAGCCAACCGAGGGGGGTAGGCGTGGTCATCGAGAACTGGCAGCAGGCTGCCGTGGCCGTGGCCGTAGTGCTGGTACTGGGCTTCTTCCTGTGGTCCATGAGGCACCGGATCAAGAAGATCCGGCTGCGGCTGTGGAGTTTCACCGTCGAGTCCGCCCCGGAGGCGGACCCGGCCGATCAGACCGTGCACTCGAAGCGCTCCAAGATCCTGAAATCCCTGGTCAGCACGGTCAAGGGCGGAAAGGTCGGGCTCGTGGACAGCAAGGTCGAGGACAGCTGGATCATCGTGCGCAAGGACGGCGACCCCGAGCCCGACACCGGTGCCGCACCCGGTGCCGGACCCGGGCCCGCACCCGGTGCCGGACCCGCCACCGGCTCCGGCACCGGCACCGGCACCGGCACCGGGCAGCCCGCCAACTGATCCGGTCCGCAGCACTCAGGGGACTTCCGGGGGGGAAGACGGCGTGCACGTAGACCGCGTCGAGCAACTGGCCCACGCCGCCCGTGTGATCGGTGAAGGGGCATCGCACCGGGCCCTGTTCTTCGAGGGCGACGAGGGAATCGGCAAGACCGCCCTGCTCATCGAGGTGCACCGGCGACACGGTGACAGCACGGTCTGCTACGTCGACCTCGCCACCACCTGGGCGGCTTTCGACGTACTGAACCACATATACCGGCAGGCATCCGGGCAAGGCATCCGCATGGACTCCTTCCGCGCGCTCAAACAGCGCTACGGCGAGGTGCCGACGGTGAACTTCCAGGGGATGTCGATGAACCGCTCGCACCTCGACATCGCCTTGAGCGTCAACGCCGACCGCGAGACCCAGAACTCGGCCATGAGCGACGAACTCGTGGCGCGCCTCGCGGAGTCGGCGACCGTTCCCGGCTCCGGCCCGATCGTGCTCCTGGACGGCTTCGACCGCTGCGAGCCCCCCTTGCAGAGCTGGATCAGCACCAGCTTCCTGCCGGACCTGCTCGCCACGCGCCGCATCACCGTCTTCCTCGCCGGGCGGAGCATCCCCAGCCTCTCGCATCCGTACGCCGGCGCCGTCCTGAACCTGATCCTGCCCCCCTTCGACGCCGCGACCGTCCAGGAGTGGATCGACCTGGCGGGCATCGAGGAGCTCAAGGGGTCCGCCGAAGAGCTGTGCAGCAAGCTGGACGGGCTGCCCTCGGCGATCTCGGAGTTCCTGTCCCACTTCACCCGGGAGGGCTGACCCCTGGACACGGACCTCGTCCTGCGCCGGATCCGCGGCACGTTCGCCGCACTGCCGCCCGCCCGGCGCTCGCTGCTCGAACACCTCTGCGTGTACGACTGGTTCGATCCGGACATCGTCGAGTACACGGCCGATGCCCTCGGGGTCCCGGCCGACAGCGGGCCGCTGGTGCGGCTGTCCGTGGTCGAGCCCCGTCCCATGGCGGCGGCCGAGGCGTTCCGGCTGCGGCCCCTGCTGCGCAAGGACCTCCTCGACCGGCTCGCCGAGGAGGAGGACGCGACGCTCAGACGCGCCCACCGGCTGGCCGCCGCGTACTACTTCCAGCCGCTGGACCCGTTCAACACCGACAAGATCGGCTGGTACGTGGAACAGGTCCACCACCTGGCCCGTTCCAATCCGGACCGGGCCCTGAGCCGACTGGCCGCCTTCTCCCACACCGCCCTGCTCGCCGGCCATCCGGAGGCGGCGAGCCGGGCGGCGGCCGCGGCGCTGGGGTCCGGGGCCGACCCCCGCGAACTGACCCTGCTGGCCGAGGTCGTACGGTCCGTCGCGCTGATCCTCGCCTCGCAGGCCGAGGTGGACAACCGGGCGATCGTACGGCTGGACGGCCTGCTCGCCGGTTCCCGGCCCCCGCGCGACCTGGCCGCGGCCCGCATCGGCCGCCTCGCCCGCGACCTGGTCACGTACTACAGCGAACGCCAGGCCCCCGCCCCCACCCTGACGGCGGCGCTGGCGCTGGAGGCCGGCCGGGGCTCGGACCGGCGCGGCATGCCGGAGGTCTCCGCGAGCCTGTCCGTGGCCGAGGAGTTCGCGCACTTCCCGCACACCGTCATGCGCCGGGACCACGTGGTCGAGGTGGTCGGCCGGCGCAAGGCGAAACACTCGGTCACCTCGACGCTGTACGCGTCCGGTACGCAGAACACCCGCGCGGTGATCGACATCTTCCCCTGGGACTACGGCGAGACCCTGGACAAGCTCGACATCCGGGACCCGAACGGCGGGGTCGTGCCCTCGCTGAAGCGGATCGAGGTGCAGTCGTACATCGCCAACGCGGTCTCGTACTGGCTCGCGGAGGACGGCGGGGAGGGCGGCGACGGCGGGGACCCCGGGGCCGGCGAGGGAGCTGACGGGAGCGCCCGCCGGGGCGGCGGATCCGGCCGCGTCGAGCTCCGCGCCTCGCACCGGGAGATGTCCCTCGCCCTCGGCTCCGCCGTGCAGAGCCGCCAGCACGAGACCGTCGCGACGCTGCTGGAGACGGCGACCGAGGTCACGGGCGGCGTCCTGGGCGACCGGATCCGCGCGGCCACCCGCCATCTGCCGCTGGTCGCCGAGCTGGACACCGCGTACGGCACCTCCCCGCGGCTGCACTACGTCTACGACCGCGCCTGCGTCCTGCGCCGCCACGGGCTGCTCGGCGTCTCGGCCGAGCTGGAACTCTGCCTGCCGACCGAAGCCCACAACCAGCTGGCCGTCCCCACGCCCGAAGGGGTGGACCTGGCCGGTATCGAGACGTCCGACGACCGGTGGGTCCTCGACCCGGTCCCCGCCCCTTCCGACTGGGAGGACGGGGGCCCCCAGGGACTGCCGGAGCAGTTCTTCGTCAGCTTCTCGGACCAGGCGGACGGCGGGAGACCCGCCGCGGAGGATGCCCATCGGGTCGCACGCACCACGCTTCGGCTGTACTACGTCCCGCGCCGCAAGGACGTCCGCCGCGTCACCTGGGTCAACCTGCTCTGCCTGCTCGTCTGCCTGGGCGCGACGGCCCTGGAGATCTTCGTGCAGTACGCGGAGTGGTCCGGCGTGATCCCCGTCGCCGTGGTCGTGGCCAGTCTGCTGGAACAGCTCCAGAACCGGCGTCAGCATTCCTCCGGCAGCACCGAGGTGCTCCACGCGTACGCGAGCCGCCGGCTCAACGGGATCAACGCGACGGGCATGATCGCCGCCCTGCTGGCGACCGCCGCCCTTTCGGTGGGCACTCCGACGGCCTCCCTGTCGCTCACCGTGTTCTCCCTCGTCGTCTGCCTCGCCTCCACCGTCGCCCTCGCCACCGTCACCCGGCGCCGGAACCCCCTGGAAGCCCTGTCCGCGCCGCGCGCCCTCGATTAGGGCACGGGCCCGGGCCGTACCGTGTTCTCGTACGGGGAAGAGGCCGCGAGCCAGGGCGGCGGAACGGAGCCGGGCGACGCATGAGCACCTCCCAGTCGGGCACGGACGCGGACGAAGCCGGCCACCCGCAGGAAGGCCGGCACGCCGACTGGCTCGAACTCTTCCTCGACCTCGTCTTCGTCGCGCTCGCCTCCCAGCTCGCCCACCGACTGCACGGCGATCCGAGCCTGCGCGACTTCGCCGTGTTCCTGGGGCTCTACTTCCCGCCCTGGTGGCTGTGGATCAACCTCATGGTCTCGGCGAACCTCTTCGTCGACAACGGCCCCCGCCGCCGGCTGCTCATGCTGTCGGCCATGCTCTGCATCGCCGTCATGGCGTGCGCCGTGCCCGAGGCCGACACCGACCGCGGCTCCGTCTACGCCCTCGGGTACGCCGGTACCCGGCTGGTCCTGCTGGGGCTGTGGTGGCCGGCCACCAAGTACCCCGAGCCGCTGCGGGTCCCGCGCTGGCGCCCCCTGAGCTACTGCCTGGCCTCGGGCGTGCTGTGGGCGGCCTCCGCCGCGGTGCCCGCGCCCTGGCAGTACGTCATGTGGGCGGTGCTCATCGCCGCCGAGATGGCGCTGCTGCTCAGCGCGCGCGGCCGGGGGCTGCCCGCCCGGCTGGACACCGGGCACATCGTCGAACGGGTCGGGCTGTTCGTCATCATCGTGCTGGGCGAGTCCGTGATCGCCTTGGTCACCTCCGCCGACCACACCTGGACCCTGCGCGCCGGGGTCGTGGGCGTCCTCGGCTTCGTCCTGCTGGCCGCGCTCTGGTGGTCGTACTTCGACTTCGGCTCGACCTCGGCCGAACTCATGCTCGCCAGGGCCGACGACCGCCGGGCCTACCTGCTCGCCCGTGACATCGGCGGCTTCCTGCACTTCTTCGTGACCGCGGGCGTCCTGTGCATGGCGGCCGGACTGGCCACCGCCGTCGAGGAGGCCGACCACGCCCATCTGCCGACCGGCGCGGTGTGGGTGCTGGCGGGCGGCCTGGCCCTGTACCACGGGGCCCACGCCTGCATCGCGCTGCGCTACGGGCGCCCGCCGGCGAGCGTCGCCGTCTGGGCCCTTCCGGGCATCGGCATCCCCCTGCTCGTCGTCTGGGGAGCCGGTCACCTGGCGCCCTGGCTGGTCGTCCTGCTCCTGGCCGCCGAGGCGATCGCGCACCTCCTCTACGCGCGCGGACTCCAGCGCCACCGCCGCGCGGCCCCGGGCCCGGCCCGGCCCTGACCACACCCGCTCCTACGGAGTGCGGGTGAAGGCGCTGCGGTAGGCGCGGGGCGGGACTCCGCGGCGGCGTACGAACTGATCGCGCAGTACCGCGGCGCTTCCGTAGCCGACCTGCCGGGCGATCTCCTCGACGGGGAGGTCGGTGGTCTCCAGGAGTTCCTCCGCTCTGCTCAGGCGCAGGCTCCGCAGCCAGGCGTGCGGGGTGGTGCCGGTCGCTGCGGTGAAGCGGCGGGCGAAGGAGCGTTTGCTCATCATCGCGCGGCGGGCCAGTTCCGTGACGGGCAGCGGCTCGTGGAGGTGTGCGCGGGCCCAGTCGAGGACGGCGCCGAGCCGCTCGTCCTGTCCGTTCCCGGGGACGGGCGCGGCGAGGTACTGGGCCTGGCCGCCGTCGCGGTGGGAGGGCAGCACCATGTCCCGGGCGATGCCGTTGGCCAGTGCGGCGCCGTGTTCCCTCCGCAGCAGGTGCAGGCACAGGTCGAAGCCGGCCGCGGCTCCCGCGCCCGTGACGATGTCGCCTTCGTCGATGTAGAGGGCGTCGGGGTCCACGGTGACCCGGGGGTGGCGGCCGGCGAGGAGTTCCGCGAACCGCCAGTGCGTGGTCGCCCGCCGGCCGTCGAGGAGTCCGGCGGCGGCGAGCGCGAACGTGCCCACGCAGTGGGCCGCCACGACGGCTCCGCGCCCGTGCGCGGACCTGAGCGCGTCAAGGACCGCGGGAGCGGGCGGAGTACGGAAGTCCGCGCCGGGCAGGACGAGCAGCAGATCGGCTCGGGCGAGCCGGTCCAGGCCGTGCGCGACGGACAGCGGCACGCCGCAGTCCGTGGCCACCGGGCCGGGCCGGTCGGCGCACAGGGCGAGGTCGAAGCCCGGCAGCGCCGCCCCGTGGGGACCGAAGACTTCGGTGACGATGCCGACGGCGAGCATGCCGACGCCGGCGGGGACGTACGCGGCGACGGTCTTGAAGGGGGGCACGGGCGCAGTCTGGCACACGGTTGGCACGAATCCTGCGATCGTGGGCATTGGTGCCACTCGTGAACCCCCGCCGCTCCAGGAAGGATTGGGGCCATGACAGACGCACCGCTCGGCCGCAGCGCCGCATACAAGGTCCTGACCACCGGCTACGTGGGCTCCACCGGCCCCGGGGTCGCCGCGACCGTCTCCTACGTCCACGACGCGGGACGGCACGTGATCTTCGACCCGGGCATGGTGGGGAGCCACGAGGACATCCTCGTCCCGCTCGCCGAACTGGGCCTCGGCCCCGAGGACATCACCGACGTGGTCCTCAGCCACCACCACCCCGACAACACCATGAACGTGGGCCTGTTCGGTCGCGCCCGGGTGCACGACCACAAGGTGGAGTACCGGGGCGACCAGTGGACGAACCGCGACGCGGAGGGTTACGAACTCACCCCGTCCCTGCGCCTGATCCGCACCCCCGGCCACAGCCCCGAGGACATCACCCTGCTCGCCGGCACCGAGATGGGAGTCGTGGCCTTCGCCGGGGACCTCTGGTGGCACGCCGACGGCCCCGCCGAGGACCCCGTCGCCCCGGACCGCGAGGTGCACCGCGCCTCCCGGCTGCGCGTACTGGCCGCGGCGGACCTGATCGTGCCCGGGCACGGCAGCCCGTTCAAGGCCGACGACAGCACCCCGCGCTAGGCGTACCCGGGAACGGGGACGGGGACGGCGCGGCTCACGGCCGTACCGGAAGGAGCTCCGGGCGTTTCGCGGTGCGGGCGTCGCCCGAGGACCGGCCGCGCAGGCGCCGGCCCAGCCAGGGGCCCAGGAACGCGGCGGCCCAGCGCAGTTCGGCGGCGAGGGTGGGCCGGGGCGCCCCGTCCGGAGGGAGCGGGCGCGTCCACGAGTCGTCGCTGCCCGGCAGGTCGAGGGCGTACGCGAGCGAGGCGGCGATCCGCTCGTGGCCGAGCGGGCTCGCGTGCAGCCGGTCCGCGCTCCACAGCCGGGGGTCGGTGACCACGGGATGGTGCCCCGTCTCGACGACCACCACCCCGCGCCGGTCTCCGGCGGCCCGGATCCGGTCGTTCAGGGCGCTCACGCGCGGGGCGAGGGGGCGCGCGAGCGGTGTGATCCGCCCGAGGTCCGGGAAGGTCATCGTCACGACGCGCGTGCCCTGGGCGGTGAGCGCGGCGAACATCGCCTCCAGGTGGCCCGCGACCTCGTCCGCGTCGAACCGCGGCCGCAGCACGTCGTTGACCCCGGCGACCACGGTGGCCAGGTCGGGCTCCAGGGCCAGGGCGGGAGCGAGCTGCTCGGCGCGGACCTGACCGGCCAGCCGGCCGCGGACGGCCAGGTTGGCGTACGTCAGGCCGGGGTTGTGGAGCGCGAGCTGCTCGGCGAGCCGGTCGGCCAGGCCCCGCAGACCGGTGGCGTCGTCCCCGTCCCCGAGCCCCTCGGTCTGGCTGTCGCCGAGGGCCACGTACCTCAGGTACGCGTGCCCGGTGGGGCCGGCGGACTCGGCGGGGCCGGCGGGCTCGGTCGGGTCGGCGGACTCAGTGGGTCGCACGAGCCGCCTCCCGCTCCCGCAGAACGGCGATCGTCCGCTCGCACCAGTCGCGGTTGCCCCGCTCGAAGGCGAGGCCGCGCAGGCAGGTCAGGTACGGGCCGATGCCCTCGCCGTGCCGCAGGAAGTCCTCTTCGGAGCGGTCGCCCCGCATCTTGTCCAGCAGACCGCCGAACAGGTCGACCTTGGCCTGCGCGAAGGCCGCGCGCTCGGTGAGCTGCGCGATGAGCGTGTCGGGGTCCACGTGGTCGGCGGCCTGGACCTTCACGATGAGGTCGTCGCGGATCGAGGAGGGCTTGGCCGCGGAGGCGGTGAACTGCTCCAGCTCCGCGAGGCCGGCCTCGGTGACGGTGAACAGGCGCTTGTTGGGCCGGGTGTCCTGGACCACCTCCCGGCCCGTGATCAGCCCGTCCTTCTCCAGCCGGGCCAGCTCGGCGTAGAGCTGCTGCGGGAGCGCGTGCCAGAAGTTCGCGACGCCGAGGTCGAAGGCCTTCGCCAGCTGGTATCCGCTCAGCTCCTCGTCCAGCAGCGCCGCCAGTACGGCATGGCGCAAAGCCATCGGATCGCCTCCCTCTCGCCCCTGTTCCGGGTGCCGCCCCTGTGCACGGACACCTCTCGCATGATACTCAAGAAAATGACTAATCATATTCGTGAGTAGCAGATCCTCAGGGAGAAGCCGTGAACGCAGCAGAACGTTTCCGTGCCGCCGTAGAGAGCCGCGACCTCGCCGCTCTGGAGGACTTGTTCACGCAGGACGTGCGCCTGTACAGCCCGGTGAAGTTCACTCCGTTCGAGGGCCGGCCGATGGTGCTGGGGCTCTTCGGAGTGCTGCTGCGCACCTTCGAGGACTTCCGTTACGTCGGCCGGTACGCGGGCAGCGCCGAGACGAGCGTCGACGGCTCCGTGTCCCCGTCGGAGATCCTGCTCTTCCGGGCCACGGTGAACGGCAGGGCGATCCACGGCATCGACCTGGTCCACTACGCCGAGGACGGCCGGATCAAGGAGTTCACGGTGATGGTCAGGCCGCAGTCCGCGGTGCACGCCCTGGGCGAGGCGGTCCTCGCCGGGCTGGTCGCCGACGGCCTGGTCCCGGCTCCGGCCGCGGGGGCGGCAGGTCGTTAGGCTGCGCGGGGCAGCCCGCTCCCGCACGTACGCCCGGAGGAACCGGTGGACATCAGATCGGCCCAGCAGCTCGCCTGGGACAACAAGCTCGTGAAGGGCTTCAACACCGGTGACGTACCACTGGAGTTCGGGCTGCTGACCGCCGAGGTCGGGGAGGCCTTCACCGCCTGGCGCAGGAAACTGCCCAACTTCGGCGAGGAGCTGGCGGACGTGTTCCTGTACCTCGCGGCGCTCGCCGAGATGAACGGCATCGACCTGGAGTCCGAGGTGGAGCGCAAGCTCGCCAAGAACCGCGACCGCGTCTACGCACGGGACGAGCGGGGCGTCCTGCTGCGCGTCGAGACCTCGGACGACGCGGCCGAAGAGACGGGAGGCAACTGATGTCCACCACCGCCAGGGTGGCCCTGGCCACCTCGGACCTGGGCCTGGCCTGGGACACCGACCTGCCGTTGATCCTCGAAGCGCTGCGCGCCCGCGGTCTCGACGCCGTTGCGGCGGCCTGGGACGCCCCGGACTTCGACTGGTCGCGGTGCGCCGCGGTGGCCATCCGGTCCACCTGGGGTTACGAGCAGCACCTGCCCGAATACCTGGCCTGGGCCGAAGCGGTGCAGGGGGTGACACGGCTCGACAACCCGGCGTGGCTGGTCCGCTGGAACACCGACAAGCGGTATCTCGGGGAGCTCGCCGGCCGCGGCGTCCCCGTCGTACCGACGCGGTTCATCGCGCCGGGCGGGGCCGTCGACCTCCCCGGGCACGGCCAGTTCGTCGTCAAGCCGACGGTGTCGGCCGGGGCCCGCGGCGCCGCCCGCTACACGGAGGACCTCCACGAGAAGGCGGCCGGTCACGTCGCGGCCCTCCACGCGGCCGGATCGACCGCGATGGTGCAGCCGTACCTGACCCGGATCGACGAGGGCGAACGGGCGCTCGTCTTCCTCGGCGGCTCCTTCAGCCACGCGGTGCGCAAGGGTCCGGTGCTGACCGACATCGGGACCGTCGACGACGGCCGCGTGCCGCACCCGGGTCTGGTGCGGCACCTGCCGTCTCCGGCCGAACTCGCCCTGGCCGAGGCCGCGCTGGCCGCCGTGCCCGGGTCACCGAAGCTGCTTCACGCGCGGGTGGACATCGCGACGGCGGACGACGGGGCGCCGGTCGTGATGGAGCTCGAACTCGTGGAGCCCAATCTCTTCATGGGCCACGGCGAGCACGGGCTGCGGCGCTTCAGCGATCTCGTACAGGAGCGCGCCATGTGATGTGGGCGGCGACGGGCAGGTGGTCGCTTCCCGTCGCGGGCAGCGACCGGATCCGCGTGACGGTCGCCGAGCGCGTCAGGACCTGGTCGATCCTGGCCAGCGGCAGTGTCGCGGGCCAGCTGAACGCGAAGTCCCGGGCCGGCGGTTCCGTGCGCGAGGTGAGCGGGTCCAGGCCGCGGTCGTCCACGGTGCCGTTGAGGTCCCCGAGCAGGATCAGCGGATCCGTCGGCTCGGCGGCGATCGCGGCGCCGAGCAGTTCGGCGCTCTCGTCCCGCCGTGCGGAACCGAAGCCGTGCGCCGGGCTCAGGCGCAGGGAGGGCAGGTGCGCCACGTACACGGCGACCTCCCCGTGCGGGGTGCGGGCCGTGGCGCGCAGACCGCGGTCCCAGCCCTCCCCGACTCCGGTCGGCCTGATGTCCACCGGGCGCACGTCCGCCAGCGGGTGCTTCGACCAGAGCCCGACCGTGCCCGCCACCGCGTGGTACGGGTACCGCGGCGCGAACACGGCCGCGTAGGCCGGCTCGGCGGCGGGCGTCAGCTCCTCCAGCGCGAGCAGATCGGCGCCGGTGCCGGCCAGGGCCCGCGCCGTGCCCGCCGGGTCGGGGTTCTCGTCGCTGACGTTGTGCTGGACGGCGAGGAGATCGGGTGTCCGCTCCGGGCCGGGGAGCAGGTGGCCGCCGAAGAGGCCGAGCCAGGCGGCGGCGGGCAGCAGGGCGGCGAGCCCGGCCACGGTCGCTCGGCGCAGCACCGCCAGGGCGGCGAGGAGCGGGACGGCGAGGCCCAGCCAGGGCAGGAACGTTTCGAGCAGGCTGCCGGGACGGCCCGGCAGCCCGTCGGGCACCGCGCCGTGGAAGACCAGCAGGCAGGCGAGGAGGACCGCGAGCCCCGCGAGGACGCGCCCCCGCCGGCGCCATGACCACTGCTGCGGCCGGCGCCGACGCGTTCGCCCGGGCCCCCGCCCCGCCTCCTGCTCGCCCACGCGCCCCCGCTCCCGATCGGCTCCGCCTCCCCGCGCGGCGCTCCGCCACCCGCGCCGTACGCTACGACGACGCCCGGCGCGGTGATCCGGTTCCCGCGGCCGGCGGGCGGCCGGGGACCGCCGCGACCCGGGCGAGGACCAGCACGGTGTCGTCGGTCGCCGTGTCGGGCAGCAGACGGGCGAGGATCCGGTCGACGCCCTCCTCCAAGGAACCGAGCGGCGCCCGCAGTTGCTCGCACAGCGCCTCGATTCCGGTGTCGATGTCCTGGCCACGGGCCTCGACGAGCCCGTCGGTGTACAGGGCCACGGTGGCGCCCTCGGGGATGTCGACCTCGATCGACCGGTACGGTACGCCGCCCACCCCGAGCGGGACCCCGAGCACGTCGCCGACGACGTGCACGGTTCCGTCCCGGTGCCGTACGAGCGGCGGCGGGTGGCCGGCGTTGGCGATGCGGGCGCGCCCGGTGCGGGGGTCGTACAGGAGGTACAGGAAGGTGGCCCACTCGATGCCGGCCTCCTGCGCGCAGGCGTCGAGCTCTTCGAGCAGGGCGGCGGGCTCGGCGGTGTGCCGGGCGAGGGTCTTCGCGGTGATCCGCAGCCGCCCCATGGCCGCGGCGGCGGGCACGCCGTGTCCCATCACGTCGCCGACGACGAGCGCCACCCGGTCGTCGGGCAGGGTGATCGCGTCGTACCAGTCGCCGCCGACCTCGGTACCGCGGCTGCCGGGCAGGTAGCGGTGGCTGATGTCCACGTACGGGCCCGCCGCGGGGGCGCTGGGGAGCAGGGCCCGCTGGAGGGTGAGCGCGATGTCCCGGACCTTGCCGTACAGCCGGGCGTTGTCCAGGCACAGGGCGGCCCGGGAGGCGAGTTCACCGGCGAGTGCGAGGTCCTCCTCGCCGAAGGCCGGGCGGGCGGCGGAGCGGCCGAACATGGCGATGCCCTGCACGGTGCCGCGGGCGATGAGCGGTGCCATGAGGATGCAGGTCAGTCCGCTGTCCAGCAGCAGTTGCGCGCGCTCCTGGTGGACGATGGTCCGGGTCGCGAACTCCTGGTCGACCGTGAAGCAGAGCGGACGGCCCGTGCTCAGCATCTGGTGGGTGTGGGAGCCCGGCGGGTACGTGACCTCCCGCAGGCCGCTCACGAGTTCGACGGCGGGCTCGGGGAGGGTGGTGCCGGAGGCGATGCGGCGGGTGGCGACCGGCAGCCCGGGGTCGAACGCCTCGGTCTCGTCCATCCACTCCACCAGTTCCACGACGGAGGCGTCGCAGAATTCCGGAACCACCGCACCGACCAGCTCGCGCGCGGTGGTGTTCAGGTCCAGGGTCGTCCCGATGCCCGCCGCCGCCCGGTCGAGCAGGGCCAGGCGCCTGCGCGCGGCCGTCGCCTCCAGGATGGCCTGCTCGCGGTCGGTGACGTCCAGCAGCAGGCCGCCCACCCCGCGCCGGGTGTCGCCCGCGCCGGTGAGCGGGAAGAAACTGACCGAACGCACCTGGTCGCGGTCCGGGTGGCCCGGTGTGCGCAGGCCCACGAGGGTGCCGATCACGGTCCGGCCCTCGTCGGCCACGGACCGCAGCATGCGCTGGTACTCCCCGCCGTCCGAGGTGATCATGACGTCGGCCATCCGGCGGCCCAGGTGCTCGCCGAGCGGGACCCCGTCCATGTCGGCCAGTGCCTGGTTGAGGTGGACGTAGCGCAGCTCCTCGTCCAGCATGACCAGGCCGATCGGGCAGGTCTCGAAGAGGGAGTCGAGGAAGGACAGGTTGGTCTTCACCCGGTCCAGCTCGTCGCCCCGGCTCGCCAGTCCGATGACCACGGAGGCGCCGGTCGCGCCGGTCATCGGGAAGACCCGGAAGCCGCAGTCGAACACCGAGCCGTCCCGGTGGAGCGCGGGCATCCGTACGCGCCAGTAGCCGAGGGTCCGGGCGCGCTCGGCGAGGTGGGCGGCCCCGCCGGGTCCCTCGCCCGGGTCCGGCTCGGGGAAGAGGGCGGCCGCGGGGCGGGTCAGCACCGAGCCGGCCTCGTGGCCGAAGAGGCTCTGCGCGCCGGGGCCCCAGTAGCAGACCCGGTCCTCGTCGTCGATGCCGAAGACGGCCACCACCACGTGTTCCAGCAAGGACCCCGGTTCGGACCGGATCGGGCCGGGGTCGTTCGTGCCCCCCAGCCGGTCCGATGGCATCGGCGGGCCCCCTTCTGCGCGCGTCCGGCGCGCCTGCGCGGCTGACCGGCGCCCGCGCGGCGGACACGGGCTGCCCCCTCAATTCTGCCCGCCATCGGGGCGGAGGACATTACGGCGGCGGACGGGAGCCGGCCGGTGACCACGGGTGACGGGTTGCCCGCCGTCCCGCTGCGGGGCAGGTCGGGCAGGGTTTCCCGGTCCGGGCCGGCGATGGGCAACGGGAAACCCGTCGACCCCCGCCGGCAGCCGGGCAAGGCTGAAGACGTCAGCGAGTCGGGGCGTCGGGCCGGTACGGGCTCCCTCGCCCCGACGTCAACCCAGGGACTCACCCAACAGGGGGACATGATGCGCAAGATGATCCGCGGCGCCGCCGCGCTCGCCACCGCCGCGGCGGCCGTCGTGGCACTGAGCGGCCCGGCCGACGCCAGGCCCGCCGACGACTGGGCCGGCTGTCCGTACGGGTCGGTCTGCATCTACCCGCAGGACCAGAACCCGGCCGTCAAGCCGAGCCACATCTTCACCAGCTACGGAGCCCACAACCTCAGCAACCAGTACGGCAGCCACTGGGTCCTCAACAACCAGTACGGCGGGGCCACCGCCAGCCTGTGCACGGGCTCGGGCGGGGCGGGCTGCGGATCCCCCATCGCCCAGCAGCGGGGCGTCTACGCGAACCTGACCCCGATCAATTCCATCACCCTCAATCGCCCGTAGCGGGGCACCCGTTCGCGGCCTTCCGGGTCCGCCGCTCCCCCGGCGGCCCCGGAGGTCCGCGGCGGCGCGCGCCTCGCGCCACGCCGGCCCGGCGCGCGCCGCGCCGTCCGACCCCCGCGGTAGCCTGGGACGTTCCATCTCACGACCTGGGCGCGCTGTGCCATGGGGGATGCCGTGGGGGACCCGGACCGCGGACGCGACACCGATCACCACACCGATCACGAGCCCGATCCACTCGGAGCGGCCGGCACCGCCGGCCCCGCCGCGGCCTTTCCGGCCCAGTTGCGCCGGCTGCGGGTGCAGCGCGGTCTGTCGCTGGCCGATCTGGCCCGCCGGACGCACTACAGCAAGGGCTATCTGAGCAAGATCGAGACCGGCGCCAAGCGCGTCACCCACGATGTCGCGCTGCGCTGCGACCGGGTGCTGGAGGCCGGGGGCACGCTCCTCCAACTGGTCACGGAGGCCGAGGTGCCGAAACCCCGCACCGCCGCGGCCTCCGGGCAGGCTCGGTCGGCCGGCGAGTGCCCCTACCGCGGCCTCGCCGCGTTCACCTCGCGCGACGCGGGCTGGTTCTTCGGCCGCGACCGGGTGACCGCCGCCCTGGTCGAGCGGGTCTTCGACCGGATCGGCGGCGGCCCGCTGGTACTCGTCGGCCGTTCGGGCGCCGGAAAGTCCTCCCTGCTCAGCGCGGGTCTCGTACCGGCCCTGCGGCGCACCGGCGGATTCCCGATGGCGGGCGCCGACGGATGGCCGGTCGTACGGCTCACCCCGACCGCGCATCCCCTCCAAGAGCTCCTGGACTCCACCGCCAAGGTGCTGGGCGGCGACCTCGGGATCACCGTGCGGGAACTGCGCGAGCGGCCGCGACGCCTGCTGGAAGCCGTCCGGGGCCTGGCGGACGGCTCCCCCGGCGAGGCGGGTGAGGCGGGCGGGGCCGGGGATGGCCGGCCCCCCTCCGTGCGGCCGGTCCTGCTCGTGGACCAGTTCGAGGAACTCTTCACGCTCTGCTCCGACGAGGACGAGCGGCGCGGCTTCGTCCACGTCCTGTGCGCCCTGGCCACGGCGGAACCGGGGACGAGGGCGCACGACCCGGCCGTCGTGGTGCTCGGCGTACGGGCCGACTTCACGGGCAGCTGTCTGGACCTGCCCGAACTGGCCGCGGCCTGCACGGACGGGTTGTTCGTCCTCCCCCCGATGTCCGTCGCCGAGCTGCGCGAGTCGATCACCCGCCCCGCCGAGCTCGCCGGGCTCGCCCTCGAACCGGGCCTGGTCCAGCTGCTGCTGCGCGACGCGGGCTTGCGGGAGGAGCCCGCCGCGGCCGCCGGCGGCCCTGCGGCCGGGCCCGGTGACGCTCCGTCGGGTGCGCTGCCGCTGGTCTCCCACGCCCTGATGGCCACCTGGCAGCGGCGGGCCGGGTCCACCCTGACCGTCGCGGGGTACGAGGACTCGGGCGGCATCCAGGGCGCGGTCGCGCACACCGCCGAGAGCGTGTTCGCCCGCCTGTACCCCGAGGAGCAGCGGACGATCCGCCGCGTCCTGGTGGCACTGGTCCACGTCGCCGACGGCGCGGTGGCTACGCGGCGGCGCACGTCCCGGGCCGAGCTGATGGAGCAGCTCGCCGGTGCCGACCGGGCCGCCGCCGCCCTCGACGCGTTCGTCCGGGCCCGGCTGATCACGATGGACAGCGACACCGTCGAGATCACCCACGAGGCCCTGCTGCACGCCTGGCCGCGGCTGCGCGGCTGGATCCACGCCGACCGGGACGGGCTGCTGGTCCACCGGCAACTGGCCCGCGCCGCCGAGGAGTGGGAGCGCGAGGGGCGCGACCCGTCCGTCCTGTACCGCGGGAGCCGGCTGGACGCCGCCCGTGCCCGGGCCGGGGAACTCGGCGGCGGGAGCCGGCTCGGCCCCCGGGAGGCGGCCTTCCTGAGCGCGAGCCGGGCCGCGCAGGACATGCGCCGGGCGCAGGCGTTGCGCCAGGTCCGGCTCCGGCAGCGGATGGTGGCCCTGCTCGGCGTCCTGCTGGTCCTGGCCCTGAGCGCCGGGGCCGTCGCGTACCAGCAGCGGTCGGGTGCCCTCCGCCAGGAGCGCACCGCCCGTGCGCAGGCCCTCGCCGTCCGGTCCACCTCCCTCGCCGCCGGTCAGCCGGAGGCCTCGATGCGGCTCGCGGAGGAGGCGTACCGCACGGAGGCGAACCCCGAGGCGCGGGGCGCGCTGCTGAGCACGCAGTCCCAGCCCTTCCTGGCCCGGCTCGGCGGGCACGGCGGGCCGGTCAACGCGGTGGCGTTCGCCCCGGGCGACGGGCTGCTGGCGAGCGCCGGTTCCGACGGGAAGGTGCTGCTGCGCCGGGTCGCGGACCGGCGGACGACGGCCACGCTGACCATGCCGGGCCGGGTGCGCGCGATCGCGTTCGGGCCGGGCGGCCGGACCATCGCGGCGACGTCCTCGCAGGGGCCGGTGCGGGTGTGGGACACGGACGGGCACGTCGTCGCGGTGCTCCCGGCGGGGACGGCGGACGCCCGGGCCGTGGCCTTCGCTCCCGACGGGCGCTCGCTCGCCGTCGCGGGCACCGACGGGACGGTCCGGTTGTGCGATCCCGCCGGCGGCGGGTCGGCCGTGACCGAGCTGACCGGCCACACCGGGCGGGTCAACGCCCTCGCGTACGCGCCGGACGGCCGGACGCTGGTGTCGGCGGGCGCCGATCAGACCGTACGGCTGTGGGATCCGGTGGCGGCCCGTCAGATCGCGGTCCTCTCCGGGCACACCGCCGAAGTACTGGCGGTGGCCTTCGCGCCGGACGGGCGGACGGTGGCCTCCGGGGGCGTGGACCGGACCCTGCGGCTGTGGGACGTGGCCGAGCGCCGTACGACGACGGCGCTGACGGGTCACAACGACGACATCAACGCGGTCGTCTACACCCCCGACGGCACCACGGTCGTCAGCGCGGGCGGCGACGGCACCACCCGGTTGTGGGACGTGCGCGGCGGCCGGGCGCTCGCCACGCTCGCCGGGCACACCGACTACGTGCTCGGGGTCGCGGTGGACTCCGGCGGCGCGTTGCTGGCCACCGCGGCCTTCGACCAGTCGGTGGTGCTCTGGGACCTGCGCGGTCCGGTGCTGACCGCGCGCCCGTTCACCGAGATCTGGCAGGCCGCCTACAGCCCGGACGGGAAACTGCTGGCCACCGCGGACGCCGACCACACGGTGCTGCTGTGGGAGGTGGCGGGGCGGCGGGTGGTCGCCCCGCTCGCGGGCCACACCGCGACGGTGTTCTCGGTGGCCTTCTCCCCGGACGGGCGCCTCCTTGCCTCGGCGGGCGCCGACGGGACGGTCCGGCTCTGGGACGTGGCCTCCCGTACGGCACTGGGCACGCTCACCGGGCACGGCGGGATCGTGTACGCGGTGGCGTTCTCCCCCGACGGGCGGCTGCTGGCCTCGGCCGGTTCCGACCGGACGGTCCGGCTCTGGGACGTGGCCTCCCGTACCGCCCTGGGTACGCTCACCGGTCATACGGATTTCGCGAACGGCGTGGCGTTCAGCCCGGACGGTCGCACGCTGGCCAGCGCCGGCGACGATCTGACCGTACGTCTGTGGGACGTGCCCGGGCGGCGGCCGCTGGCCACGCTCACCGGGCACGCGGGCGCGGTCCGGGCGGTCGCGTTCAGCCCGGACGGGCGGACGCTGGCGAGCAGCGGGAACGACGGCACCGTACGTCTGTGGGACGCCCGGCGGGCGGGGCCGGCGGCCGGGGCGGGGGCCGTACTGTCGGGCCACACCGGCTCCGTGCGCGCCATCGCCTTCTCCCCCGACGGACGATGGCTGGCCAGCAGCGGCAACGACCGTACGGTGCGGCTCTGGGAGGTGGCCGGAAGGCGGTCCTGGGCCGCCCTGACGGGACACACGAGCGCGGTGTGGGGCGTGGTCTTCTCGCCCGACGGACGCACGGTGGCGAGCAGCAGCAACGACGGCACGGTGCGGCTGTGGAACCCGGATCCGAAGGCCCGGCTGGCGGAGATCTGCCGGCTGCGCACGGGCACCGAGTGGCTGAAAAGCGCCCCTGCCTGCACGTTCTGAGCAAGCGGGTGCACGAGCCGGACCGGCGGGGCACGTACGATCACAGCCCGCGGACTTGACCGCCCCGCGGCGGCGAGTTCGCGACTGCGACAGCTAATCCCGTCCCGTCATCCCGTAGTTGAGGAACATCGTGCGCCTGCCTCTCGACCGACGCCTGACTCTCAGTGCCGCCCTGCTCGCCGTCGTGGCCGGCGTGGTGCCGGCGACCGCCGCCCAGGCGGCCGCGAGCCCGTTCGCCGCCCCGGCCGCGGCGCAGACCACCGCCGCGCACGCCCCGAAGCCCGACATGGCGGCCGTCACACAGGCGTTGAAGAACACCCTGGCCGTCGGGGCTCCCGGCGCGATGGTCCGCATCACCGGCTCCGGTGCGCCGCTGACCAGCGCGGTCGGCGTCCAGGACCGGACCACGGGCGCGGCCATGGACGTGAACGGCCGCTTCCGGATCGGCAGCGTCACCAAGACGTTCTCCAGCGTCGTCCTGCTCCAGCTGGTGGACGAGGGCAAGATCAGCCTGGACGCCCCGGTCAACCAGTACCTGCCCGGCCTGCTGCCCGACGACCGCATCACGGTCCGTCACCTGATGACCCACCGCAGCGGGTTGTCCGACTACACCAACGCCATGTTCGACAAGACCGTGCCCGGCTTCGAGGCCGTCCGGAACAAGGTCTTCACCTACCAGGAGCTGGTCGCCCTCTCGCTGCGCGAGCCGCGCACGACCCAGCCGGGCGTCTCGTACCAGTACTCCAACACCAACTTCGTGGTCGTCGGCATGCTCATCGAGAAGGCCACCGGTCACGGCGTGGCCAAGGAGTACGAGAAGCGCATCATCAAGCCGCTGGGCCTGAAGAACACCTCGTACGTCCACCCCTCGACGGAGATCAAGGGCGCCCACCTGCACGGCTACCTGCACCCGGACGAGGCGGGGGCGCCGCTGGTCGACTCCACCGAACAGACCGTCTCCTGGGCGCAGTCCGCCGGCGCGATGATCTCGAACGCGGCCGATCTGAACACCTTCACGTCGGCGCTGCTCGCCGGCAAGCTGCTGAAGCCGGGCACGCTGGACGCCATGCTCACGATGACCCCGACGGACGCGGCGAACAGCCGCTTCTACGGCCTGGGCCTGCGCCGCTACGACCTGTCGTGCGGTACGTCGGTGTACGGGCACACCGGCACGGTGCAGGGCTTCTACACGTACGCCTTCTCCACGCGTGACGGCAAGCGCAGCCTGGCGGCGGTGGCGAACACCTCGAACAAGGGCGAGGCGAACACGGCCCTCGGCGGCACGCTCGAAGGCGCGTTCTGCGGGAAGAAGACCCCGGCGGCAGGCCCGGCGGCCGCGCCCTCCCAGCGCGGCTTCGCGCTGCTGCCGGCGCTGACCGCGGCCCCGGCCGAGCAGGACCTCCCGGAGCGCGGCTCGCGCTGACCCCGGTGACGGATGCCGCCCGGCCGGACCCTGCGGTCCGGCCGGGCGGCGCGTCGCGTTCTCAGGCGGTGACGCGGATCTTGGACTGGCCGTGGCCGAAGCGCTCCCAGTCCTCCATGAACCGGGCCTTCAGCCCGTGGCGGGCCGCGAGGTCGACGAGGGTCCGGGTGCGGTAGTAGAAGTCCTCCCGCAGGACCTGGTGTTCGGTGCCCTCGGTCCGGTCGAAGGTGAAGTCGAAGAAGCCGCCCGGGGCCAGGATGCGGCCGACGTGGGCGAAGCACTCCTCGATGATCTCGATCGGCGAGTGGGAGAACACGCTGTGGGCGTGCACGACGTCGAAGTGCGCCTCGGGCAGGAAGTCGAGCGTGAGGTCCTGGGTGAGGGTGAGGTGCGGCAGCTTGCCCTGGAGCTCCTGGCGGGCCAGCGTCTGCTTGGCGGATATGAGGATGTCCGGCGAGATGTCGATGCCGTAGTACCGGCCGGGATCGAGGTGCTCGATGAACCGCCAGCCGGCGCGCAGGTTGCCGCAGCCGATGTCCAGCATCGCGTGGTGCGGGGCGAGGCCGTGCTCCACCAGGTACTCGAACTGCATCTTGCCGAGGGCCAGCCACCGGTCGTGGGTCTGGCTGCCGACCGCGGCCTCGGGATTGCGGGCGGTGTCGGAGGCCATGACCGCCCGGTAGTAGCCCACGTGGTCGGGGTGCTTGAGCCGCAGCCAGCTGTCGCGGGCGGCGCGGCGGACGTACGGGCCGATGCGCGCGGGGTTGCGCGCCGCGTAGCGGACCTTGTGGGTCAAGGTGGTGCGGTTGGCGATGAGGTTCTTCTTGGTTGCCATGGGAGGTTCCTCCGGAAGAAGCGGTGGAGAGGGCCTGACAGGCGGGCTCAGCCGAGGCGGCGGCCGCGCAGCCGGACGGTCGTCAGCGTGACGAGGGCCAGGGCGAGGAGCAGGTAGACCGTGGTGTCGATTCCCTGGAAGGTCCAGAAGTCGGAGCTGGGGTAGACCTTGTGGACCCGGCCCGTGAAGCCGTGTTCTTCCATGCACGCGCGCAGTTGCCCGCCCGAGAACAGGCAGTTCTCCAGCGGGTGCTGGGCCCCGTCGGGGGTGAGGTAGCGGTATCCCGCCGACCAGGCGCTGCCGATGGGCTGCTTGGGCTGCGTGCCGGGGGTGATCCGGTCGACGGGGGTGACGAAGTCCCGGCGGAAGAAGGTCAGTACGGCGGCCACGGCGAGGACCGCGGCGAGGGTCACGCCCATCGCGGGGAGCGTACGGCGGACCAGCAGGCCGATCGCGGTGCCGGCGGCCAGGGCGAACAGGGCGCCGGCCACGGCCGAGGGACCGGACGCGTTGAGGATGTACGGGTCGTGCCAGTACACCCCGTCGTACATGTTGGCGATCGGCGCCCACCACCAGGCGAGGAGTCCCGCGACGGCGGTGGAGACGGTGGCGGCGCAGAACGCGGCCAGGCCGAAGCGGGCGGCGAACCAGCTGCGGACGCCGGTGTCCTGGGTGAGGACGACCTTGATCGTGCCGCTCTCCAGCTCGCGGCCGATGAGCGGGGCTCCCCAGAACATGCCGATGGCCGCCGGGAGGGCCAGGCCGATGGCGCCCAGGAGGCGGATGCCCCCGCTGCTCTCGGACATGGCGGCGTAGGTCTCGGGCGGGCATTCGCCGTTCCAGCCCTTGCACTGCGAGAGGTCGTAGCCGCTGACGGCCTCCATGAGGTCGGCCCGCCGCAGGGCGACCCACACCGTGAGGGCCGTGACGAGCAGGGCTCCGGCGAGGACGAGCAGGCGCTGCTGGCGCCAGGCGAGCCACAGGGTGCCCGTCATGCCGCGGCCTCCGTTGCATGTGCGGCGCTGCGGGGGCCGGAGCGCAGGTGGGCGAGCAGGAGTTCTTCGAGGGAGGGCGTCGCGGTGATCCAGCGTGCGTCGACCCCCGAAGGGAGGGAGCCGCCGGGCGCGTTGCGGACGAGCGCGGTCAGCTGACGGCCGGTGGTGGTGGCGTGGACGACGGCTTCGCGGTCGGCGCCGTGCGGCAGCCCGTCCGGGGTGTCCGGGTCGGCGCGGCCGGTCAGGCGGGTGTGGGCCTCGCGCAGGTCCTGGGTGTCGCCCGCGAGCCGGATCCGGCCGCCTTGCAGGAGCAGCACGTGGTCGCAGACGTTCTCCAGCTCCGGCAGGACGTGCGAGGAGATCACGACGGTGATCCCGCGGTCGGCGACCTCGGCCATCAGCAGGCCCATCACCTCGTGGCGCACCAGCGGGTCGAGGTCGGCGAGCGGCTCGTCCAGCAGGAGCAGGTCGGCCTGTTTGCCGAGGGCCAGGGCCAGCGCGACGCGGGTGCGCCTGCCTCCGGAGAGGGTGCCAATCCGGGTCCCGGGCGGGATCCCGCCCTCACCGACGATGCGTTCTGCCTTGGCCTGGTCCCAGTGGCGGGGGCTGAGTCTGCGGCCCACGGACAGCATCTCCGCGACGGTGAACTGCGGGTAGAGCGGCTTGTCCTGGCTGACGAAGGCCGTCCGGGTTCGGGCGGCCCGGGTGCCGGGGAGGGCGCCGAAGACCCGCATCTCCCCGGTGGTGGGCCGCAGCAGGCCGGTCACGAGGTGGAACAGCGTGCTCTTGCCGGCCCCGTTGGGGCCGACGAGCGCGGCGATCCGCCCCGCCGGCAGTTCGAAGGCGCAGTCGTGCAGGGCCTGGTTCCCCCGGAACCGCTGCCCTATCGCGGTTGCCCGGAGCGCCGGTTCGGCGGTCGGGTCGTTCACGTGGTGTCCTCTCGTGACGGTCGTTGCGTGCCGGCCGCCGCGGATCCCGCCGGTCCCGGCGGCCGCGCCGCCGCCTCGGCGAGCGCCGCCTCGACGAGCGCCAGTACGTCCTCGCGCCCCAGCCCGGCGGCGTGTGCGCGGGTCACCCAGCCGACGAGGTCGGCGCGCAGGGGCGAATCGGCGGCGGCTTCGGGGCGGGAGAGCGAGCGGGTGACGAACGTGCCCTGTCCCGGGCGGGGTTCGACGAGCCCCTCGCGCTCCAGCTCTCGGTAGGCCTTCAGCACGGTGTTGGGGTTGATCGCGGTGGCCTCCACCACGGCCCTGGCGGTCGGCAGCCGGTCCCCCGGTTCCAAGACGCCCAGTCGGAGCGCCTGTTTCACCTGGTTGGCGAGCTGCAGGTACGTGGCGACACCGCTGTGCCGGTCCACCTGAAACTCGATCATGCGCCTGCCTCATTCCACTAATGCCTTAGTGGAATGATGTGGCGAGAGGTCACGGTCCGTCAAATCGCGGACGTGCGGGGCGGCAGGAACCCGAAGGCCGCTCCTACCTGATCAAGTGGCCCGCAGGCGGGGCGGGAGGCGGGGCGGGGTGCGGGGGCCCGATTTCGGCGGGCGGCCGGGAGCGGCGGTCAGGTCGCGGATGCGATCGGTGAAGTCCGGGTCGGGCAGCGGGAGTTCGAGATCGTCGTCGACGTAGCTGACGGCGGCCGAGACGTACTCCATGACGGCTCTGACCGTGCCCGTACCGCGCCCGGACCCGGCTCCGCCGGGACGCAGCGCCCGCAGGACGCGCAGGGTCGTGGGCAGGCTCGCGTCGGCGGCCAGATCGCGCTCCGCGCCGTCGAAGACCACCGTGGACGTGTCCGGCACGTCCGAGGGGGGCGGAGCGTCCGCCGCCCGCCCCGTGGCGGCCGGCACCGTCTGGCGCCGCCACCAGACGGCCTCGTGGTCCTCCCCGAGCGCGAGGTGGTGGAGGTACAGGCAGTACGAGGCGATCGAGTCCCCGGCGCCGGCGGCGTACTGCCACCAGAACCGGGCGGAGTCCTCGGCGTCGGTGAGCAGCAGGATGCAGCCCAGCACGCGCGCCCCGGAGGGCTGGGGCAGTTTGTGCGTGAGGAAGTCCCCGAGCGCGGCGACCGCGGCGCCCGTGACGGCCGTCTCGCACAGGGCCCGCAGGTCGCGGGCGGCTCCCCGCATGTCCTTCCGCGGTTCGCCGGGCGCCGCGCCGCAGGCCCCGGCGATCACCCCGCGGTGCGGTGCGCCGCCGGTGTCCGCGATGTCGGCGGGAGCGTGCGGAGCCGTGTGGAGGCGGGCGCGGGCCAGCAGTTGGTCAATCGTCGAGGTCACCGGAGACCTCCTCCTCGGTGGTCGTGTCCGGGTACAGGACGGCGTGCAGATTGCGTTTGGCGTGTCGCGCGGTGGAACGCACGGAGGCCGGGGAGACGCCCAGTTCGTCCGCCGCCCGGGCCTCCTCCAGTCCGCACAGGTGGAGCAGGACGATGACGTCCCGCTGCATGGGCGGCAGGCCCCCGACGGCCCGGAACAGGGCCATGGACTCCTCGACCTGCCCGACCGGGTCGGGGGCGAGACCGAGGGCGACCGTCTCGAAGGCGGCCTCGACGAGGGAGGGCCGGCCGTTCTCCTTCGAGGCCCGTTCGAGCACGGTCTGGCGCAGCATCGGCCATGCGAACCGCTCGGGGTTCTCGCTGGCGAGCGCGTCGTGCCACAGCATCAGCAGGAGCGTGAACACGTCGTCGACGGCCTTCTCGACCAGGCCGCCCCGGCGCAGGAACGCCGAGGCGTAGCTGGTGTAGTGCGGCCGGTGCATCTGCTGGAAGGCCCGGAAGTCCAGCGGGGCCGAGGTGTTCGCGGTGCGGTGGCGGGCGCCGCCCTCGTGGAGGCAGTCCTTGATCCACGAGGTGCGCTTGCCGATGTCCTGGGCCGCGATCACCCAGCGCAGCCGCATCGAGTCGTACGGCAGGCCGGGCCGCTCCAGCGCGAGGAGCACCGTGCGCACGAACACCCAGCGCGGGTAGCGTCCGACGGCCCGCAGCAGTTCCGATATGTGCCCCTTGTCCCGGCCGGTCCGGGCCTGGAGCTCGTCCAGGGTCACTCCCTTGCCGTGGATGGCGTCGCGCAGCGGCTCCAGCCAGGCGCGGTGCGCCGGCCCGGTGCCCTCGGTGATGGGGCCCAGCGGCCGGCCGGGCCTGCCGCGCCGGCCCTCGGGGAGGTCCTGGGGTGCCGAGTGGAGGTTCATCCCCGCGGCTCCTCTTCCCGGTCGGGCACCTGCGCGGCGGGCCGCTCGCGGCGGCTCTCGGCCACCCCGGTGCCCGCCTGCACGATCTGCTGCACGCCCAGTGCGACCGACGGGATCAGGGCGGTGACGGCCGCGACGGGCTGTCCCGCCACCACCATCACCACGCTGAAGGCGAAGATCGCTAAGAGCGCCACCACGGTGACGATCATCCGGTTGTTCTTCATCGCGCCGTCCTCTGGCTGCTTTGCGCCTGGTTGGTGTCTGTCCGGGATGCGGCTCATGGCGTTGCCACGCCCCCCTTCAGGAGCCGAAGCAAGCATGGAGTGAACAGAGTTGGACAGGTGCGAAAAGAGCAGAACGGGGAACAATCAGAACCCGGCGTCCGCCCCGCTTCCGTCAGGTTCGAGGGGGATCCTGGCCACCAGCCGGGCACCGGCCGGCGCGTCCTCGACCGTGAGGGATCCGCCCAGGCGGGTGGCGATGTCGCGGGCTATCGCCAGACCCAGGCCGGTGCCCCCCTCGTCGCGGCTGCGGGCGTCGTCGAGACGGGTGAACCGCTCGAAGACCCGCTCCCGGTCCGCGACCGCGATGCCGGGCCCGTCGTCGCGGACCTCCAGTACGGCGGTGCGCGCGGGCCCGTCGGCGCGCAGGACGAGCCGGACCCTCCGGTCGGCGTGGCGCTGGGCGTTGTCCAGCAGGTTCGTGACGAGCCGCGAGAGCCACAGGGTGCTGCCGCGCACGACCGCCTCGGGAGCGATCTCCATGTCGACGGGGATGCGGTCCCGGCGGCGCGAGCGGGCCGCCTCCCGGGCCACGTCCGCCAGGTCGACGGGAGCGTCCGGCGGCGCCTCCCCGGTGTCCAGGCGGGCCAGCAGGAGCAGGTCGGCGGCGAGGTCCTGGAGCCGTACGGTGTCCTCCAGGGCCCCGCTGACCAGCTCGCCCCACAGCGCCGGGTCCGGGTGGGCCTGGGCGACTTCGAGCTGGGTGCGGAGCACGGTGATCGGGCTGCGGAGCTCGTGCGAGGCGTCGGCGATGAACCGGCGCTGGCGGATCCCGGCGGCTTCCAGCCGGTCCAGGGTGGCGTTCATGGTGACGGCGAGGCGGGCGATCTCGTCCTGGCTGCGCGGCACCGGCACCCGCCGGTGCAGATCGCGGTCGCTGATCGCGGCGACCTCGGCGCGGATCGCCTCGACGGGCCGCAGCGCCCAGCCGGTCACCCGCCAGGTGACCAGGGCCACGGTGAGCACGAGCAGCGGAACCACGACCGCGAGCACGCCGGTGATGACGTCGTCGGCGGTGTCGGCCTCCCTCAGGGAGGTCCCGGCGTACACGGTGACGAGGCCGTCCGCGGTGACGGTGGTGACCTGGACGACGCGGTGGCGGCGGTCGCCGCGCGCCGGGCCCTCCTTCCAGGTGTCGCGGACCGTGCCGGGCCGTCCCGGGCGTGCCGGGGAGAGGGCGGGGCGGCCGGCCAGGTTGGGACTCGCCGCCAGGACCCGGCCCCGGGCGTCGACGATCTGGACGAAGTCGGTGCCGCGCCCGGGGGTCACGACGGTGTCGAACCGGCCCGCGGCCACCAGCCCGGCGGTGGAGAGGGCTTCGCGCTCGGCGGCGGCCTGGGCGTCCCGCATCAGGTTGCCGTCCAGGATCCCGAGCAGGGCGAAGGACGCGGCGCCGAGCGCCAGGGCCACCACGGCCGAGGCGCCGAGCGTGGCCCGGGCCCGGACCGACCGGGGGCGCAGGCGCCGGGCGAGGTCGCCTGCGGACTTCGGGCGCGGGCCCCGTACGAGCTCACGGATCCGGGCGCCGGCGTGCAGCGGGAAGCGGCCGAGGACGCGGGCCGCGGCGGCGCCGACGGGTCCGCGGTCAGCCACCGTCGGCCGCCAGCCGGTAGCCCGCGCCGCGGACGGTCTCCACGGCGGCCCGTCCGAAGGGTGCGTCGATCTTCCGGCGCAGGGCGCTGACATGGACCTCGACCACGTTGAGGTCGCCCTCGTACGCCGCGTCCCAGACGTGCTCCAGTATCTCCCGTTTGGGAACGACCTCCCCGGCCCGCCGGGCCAGGTACACGAGGACGGCGAACTCGCGGGAGGTCAGCCGGGCTTCGGACCCGGCGCGCGTGCACCGCTGCCCGGCCGGGTCGATCACGAGATCGCCGAACTCCATGATCTGCGGACTGCGGCGGCCGGTGCGCCGGATGAGGGCGCGCAGCCGGGCGACGAGGACCACGTAGGAGAACGGCTTCGACAGGAAGTCGTCCGCGCCGGTGTCGAGGGCCTCGGCCTCGTCGTACTCGCCGTCCTTGGCGGTGAGCATCAAGATCCCCGACTCGCAGCCGCTCGCGCGCAGCCGGGCGCAGACCCGGTAGCCGTTGAGTCCGGGCAGCATGATGTCGAGCACGATGGCGTCGTAGTCGTGCTCCCCGGCCAGCCACAGGCCCTGCGGGCCGTCGTGGGCCACGTCCACGGTGAAGCCCTCGGCCCGCAGACCCCGCTGGAGGGCAGCGGCGAGCCGCCGTTCGTCCTCGACCACCAGTACGCGCATGGGGACAGGTTCTCAGGTCGCGCCGTCCGCTTGCTGAAGAGGTCTTCAGCCGGCTTCAGCAGGGCTTCAGCATCCGGCGCGCACGATCTGCCCAGCCGGGCAGCGTGCCCGCAGAACGCGAGGAGCATGTCGATGACTCAGTCCAGTCCCCAGCCCGCCGATCCGCCCGCCGGCCCGGACGAGGCCAAGACCCTGGCCGGCGCGGGCGGCGGCGCGGCGGGCCGCCGCGGCCGGCTGGTCCGCCTCGCCCGGGAAGGGCGTACGAGATGGGTGGCCCTCGGGGCGGTCGTCGTGATCGGCGGCGGACTGGCCGCGGTGGCGGTGGCCGAGCACGGCCACCACGACCACGTGCGGGGCGGTTTCGCCGCCAAGGTCCGCGCGCACGGCCCGGGCGAGGGTCCGATGGGGGGCCGGCCGGGTCCGATGGCGCGCAAGGGCGGCGAGCCCGAGATCGTCGACGGCGACCGCACCTTCCCGGACGAGAGCGGGCCGGCGGGCCGCGGTCCGGGCGGTCCCGGCGGCGGCCGGGCCGGCGGCTCCGCCAAGGGCGGCGCCCCCGCGCCGCTGCCCGCGCTGTCGGCGGCCCAGGCCGTGGAGAAGGCGACGGCCGCCGTGGAGGGCGGCAAGCTGGAATCGCTGCGTCCCGTGGCCCAGCAGGGCGGCGGCAGCGCGTGGCTGGCCGTCGTCCTGGGTACGGACGGGGTCCGGCACGCCGTGACGCTGGCCGGCGCCGACGGCGCCGTCACCGGCAACACCCCCGTCGGGAAGGGTCCGGTCGGTACCCGCTGACCGCGCGCCCGGCCCTCAGGCGCTCCGGCCGGCCGAGTCCAGGAGGGCGAGGTCCTCGGCGGACAGGCGCAGGGAGCCCGCGGCCACGTTGGCGGTGAGGTGGTCCGGGTTCCCCGTGCCGGGGATGGCCAGGACGTGCGGTCCGCGGTGCAGGGTCCACGCCAGCCGGATCTCGGCGGCGCCCACCCCGTGGGCGCGGGCCACGGCGAGCACCTCCGGGTGCTCGGCGCCGCTCGCGCCCGCTTCGCGTCCCGTGCCTGCGATCGAGTAGAAGGGCACGTATGCGATCCCCTGCTCCCCGCAGGTGCGCAGGAACGCCTCCTGCTCGGGAGCGGCGCCGAGTCCGTACAGGTTCTGTACGCAGACCACGGGCGCGATGGCCCGTGCTTCGGCGAGGTGCCCGGGCAGGACGTTGGACAGGCCCAGGTGGCGGATGAGTCCGGCTTGGCGCAGTTCGGCCAGGGCGCCGAAGCGCTCGGCGATCGAATCGGTCCCGACGATGCGCAGGTTCACCACGTCGAGGTGGTCGCGGCCGAGCTGGCGGAGGTTCTCCTCGACCTGGCCGCGCAGCTGTCCGGGGGTGGCGTGCGGCAGGAACTCCCCGGACAGGGCGCGGCCGGGGCCGACCTTGGTGGTGATGACGAGGTCGTCCGGGTAGGGGGCCAGGGCCGTGTTGATCAGCTCGTTCGCGGAGCGCAGCGGGGAGAAGTAGAAGGCGGCGGTGTCGATGTGGTTCACGCCGAGTTCGACGGCGCGGCGCAGGACGCCGATCGCCCGGCCGCGGTCGCTGGGGGCGGCGCCGGGGGCGAAGGCCGGGCCGTTCTGGGTCAGGCGCATCGCGCCGAAGCCGAGGCGGTTCACTTCGAGGTCGCCGAGCTTCCACGTGCCGGATGCGGCTGCGTCGGGGGTCTGATCGGGGGTCTGATCGGGGGTCTGAGAGGTCATGCCGAAAGGATCCGCACCGCGGTAGGGTCGGGGCCATTGATTTGGGCATGGGTGAATCCAAGGGGTGGTCCTGCTGGCGGAGTTGGCGTTCTCGGCGGGCGATCTGGCGCAGATGCGGTTCGCCGTCTCGCCGCTGTGGGAGGTGGTCACCAGCTTCCGGCGGCTGCTGGGCGACGGCGCCGTGTCGCCCGTGTACCGGCCCTGGGCCGAGCAGGTGCGGCCCCGGCTGGCGGCCGCCGGGCTGGACCGGGGCTGGCTCGCCGAGCTGGTCCCGGCCTCGAAGTACGTACCGCACTTCCTCAACCCCGCGCCCGCCGGACCGGCCCCCGCGCTGGCGGCGGAGCTGGCAGAGCTGGTGGCGGCCCCCGCCGAAACGGTTCGCCGCAACCTCGACCACCTCCGCCACCACCAGGACGCGCTCGGCCCCCGCGCCCGGGCCCTGTACGCGGATCCGCCGGCCCGCCTGCCGCGGCTGGCGCAGGAGGTCGAGGCGTACTGGAAGCTGGCGCTCGCTCCGTACTGGGCGCGGATCCGCGCGGTACTGGAGGCCGATGTCTTCCACCGGGCCCGGCAGGCCGCCGAGCGGGGCGCCGGCCAGGTCATCAACGAGCTGCACAGCGCCGTGCGCTGGGACGAGAACGCGCTGAGCCTCGTGCGCCGCACCCGGCCGCTGACCCGGGAGATGGCGGGCCGCGGTCTGCTGCTCGTGCCCTCGGCCTTCCTCGGGCCGGGCCTGCTCACCCGGATGACCCCGCCGGACCCGCCGCAGATCGCGTACCCGGCGCGCGGGGTCGGCGCGCTGTGGGCGTCCCGGCCGCCGAGCCCGAAGGCGCAGGCCGTCGCCGCGGTGCTCGGCCGTTCGCGGACCCTGCTGCTGACGGAGCTGGAGGCCCCGGCCTCCACCACCGAACTGGCCCGGCGCACGGGGCTGTCGGCGGCCCGGGTCTCCCAGAACCTGACGGCGCTGCGCGACGCGGGACTGGTCAGCGCGCACCGGGCGGGCCGCTCGGTGCTGTACGCCCGCACCGCGGTCGCCGAGTCCCTGCTCGGCTCGTCCGTCTAGGGGGTGTCCTGCCGATCCGCCCTGATCCGAAAGACACGGCCTCAGGGGGTGCCCGCCCACACGGCGGGCTTGCGGTGCGCCCAGGGCGCGGCCTTCTCCAGTTGCGCGGCAAGCCGGAAGAGCACGTCCTCGCGCCCGTAGCCCGCGGCGAACTGGACACCGATCGGCATGCCGGTGGCCGGGTCGAAGGCCAGCGGCACCGACATCGCGGGCGTGCCGGCGACGTTGAAAGCGGCGGTGAACGGGGAGCGGTGGAACAGGTGCTCCACCCAGCCCAGCCCGTCGGCGTTCTCCGCTCCCCGGCCGTAGGTGCCCAGGGCCACCGGCGCCTCGGGGAGCGTCGGCGTCAAGAGCACGTCCCACGACTCGAAGTGGGCCCCGACCGCGCGGGCGACCCGGTTGCGCACGTCGAGGGCGCGCACGAACTCCGCGCCGCTCACCTTGAGTCCCCACGCGTAGCTCGCGAGCATCTCCGGCTCGACGGTGGACTCGTCCACGGGCCGGCCGAAGGCCCCGGCGAGGTCGTCGATCCACTGCACCAGGTTCGCGCACCACAGGCGGGCGTTGGCGAGCACGAACTCCTCCCAGCTCACGCCGAGATCCACGGTGGCGACGTCGACCTGGTCCACCTGGTGGCCGAGCGACTCCAGCAGCCGGGCGGCGGCCAGGGTCGCCTCGTGCACGGCCGGCTCCACGGCCCGCCCGCTCCAGGGGGTGGTGACCAGGCCGACGCGCAGGCGACCGGGCTCCCTGGTGATCTCCTCGGCGTACGGGCGGCGGGGGCGCTCCGCGAAGTAGGGGTCGCCGGTCTCCGGGCCCTGGATCAGGTCGAGCAGGGCCGCGCTGTCGCGCACGGTCCGGCTGAGCCCGCCGTGCACCGCGAGGCCGTTGAAGACCTCGTCGGCCTCCGGCCCCAGGGAGACCCGGCCCCGGGTGGGCTTGAGCCCGAACAGCCCGGTTCCGGCGGCGGGCACGCGTATCGATCCGGCCGCATCGGTGGCATGGGCGAGGGGAGTGATGCCGGCGGCGACGGCCGCGGCCGACCCGCCGCTGGAGCCGCCCGGTGTCCGGGTGAGGTCCCAGGGGTTGCGGGTGGCGCCGTACAGGAGCGGCTCCGTGGTGGTGCTGAAGGCGAATTCGGGCGAGCCCGTGCGGCCCAGCGTCACCAGGCCGGCCCGGCGGAACCTCCGCATCAGGAAGGAGTCCTCCGCCGCCACGTTGCCCGCGGCGAGGCGGCTGCCCAACTCGACGCGCTTGCCCTTCATGGACACGGCCAGGTCCTTGATGAGGAACGGCACGCCCGCGAGCGCGGTGCTGCCCGGGACCGGGGCGTCCTCGGCGGGCCAGCTCTCCACGACGGCGTTGATCCGCGGGTTCACGGCCGCGATCGCGGCTCGGGCCGCGGCGGCGAGCTCCGCCGCGGTCACCTCTCCCCGCGCCACGAGGCCGGCCAGTCCCACCGCGTCGTACCGGGTGTATTCGTGCAGCTCCACGGATTTCCACCTGCGTTCCCGCTCGGTCCCGTGCGATACCGATCGGTATCGCTTGGGAGTGGGCGGTAACGTAACATGGCCCGAGAGACGCCGGCCACCGCGACCGAAGCGAGGCAGACCATGACGAGCAGCCCCCCGCGGCCGGGCCGGGACTCCAGGGTCGCGCGGCTCCCCCCGCGCGAGCGCATCCTCGACGCGGCCGAGGAGCTCTTCCTCCGGGAGGGCGTCAGGGCGGTGGGAGTCCAGGCCGTCGCCGAGCGGGCGAAGACGACGAAGACGGCCCTCTACCGCCATTTCGCCACCAAGGACGCACTGATCGAGGAGTGGCTGAGGATCGTCGCGGCGCAGTACACGACCGCCTTCGACCGGGTGGAAGCCGAGCACGCCGAAGACGGACGGGCCCAGGTGCTCGGCGTGGCGCGCTTCGTCGCCGAAGGACTGCCGGACATCGTCGGCAGGGGCTGCCCCTTCGTGAACTCCATCGCCGGCCTGACCGACCCCGGCCATCCGGCCCGCCGGCTGATCGAGGAGCACAAGGTCGATCAGCGCCGCCGCCTCACGGCCATGTGCGAGCGGGCGGGAGCGAAGGTGCCCGATGACGTCTCCGCGGAGATCACCTTCCTCCTGGAAGGCGCCCAGGTCAGCGCTCAGAACGGCAGCGTCGACCGCGTGGGCGACAGGCTCATGGCGACCGTGACGGCAGCCCTGGACCGGGGGACGGCGGCGCGGGAGAAGGGCCGCTGAGTCCTGAAGGGCGCCCTTCAGGACGCGCCGGCATCCGCTAGGGGGTGTCCGCAAAGTCCCGCCTGTCCCGCGGGCGGACGCCGCCACTTTGCGGCCACCCCCTAGAAGGGCTTGGTCGGGAGGTACTTGCCGTCGAGGGTGATGACGGCGCGCTCCCCGCCCTCGGGGTCGGCGACCTTCTTGACGTCCAGCCTGAAGTTGATCGCGCTGATGATGCCGTCGCCCAGCTGCTCGTGGACCAGGGCCTTGAGGGTGGTGCCGTACACCTGGAGCATCTCGTGGAAGCGGTAGATGGTCGGGTCGGTCGGGATGCCGCCGGGGATCGAACCGCGGGTCGGGATGGTCTGGAGGAGCCGCGCCGCGTCGGCGTCGAGGCCGAGGAGCTCGGCGACGGCCTCGGCGGAGGCGGCCGGCAGCGGGTGCTGGCCGAGTACCGCGGCGGTGACGAAGGCGACGGACAGGCCGGCCGCGTCGGCGATCCGCTGCCAGGAGAGGTCCTTGCGGATCTTGGCGTCGACGGCGGCGACGGCCAGGGCCTGGCGGGCGGAGGGGTCGAACTGGGCGTGGATCACGGGAGGTTCCCTTCGGGGGTCGGGGGTCGAGGGTTGGGGGCTGGGGCTGGGGTTGGGGGCTGGGGTTGGGGGTGCGGAGGGGCCGGTACGGCGTTCAGGCCGCGAGGGCGGCGGCGGGTTCGATCCGCTCGACCGCGCCGGTGGGGATGTCGTAGACCCAGCCGTGCAGGGTGACGGTCCCGGCGGCCAGGGCGCGGGCCACCGCGGGGTGGGTGGCGAGGTTCGCGAGCTGCACGGCGACGTTGCCCCGGATCAGGGGCCCCGGCTCGCGCCGCGCCGCTTCGGCCGGGGCCGCGTGGCGCAGCCAGCGGGCGACGGCGGGCAGCTCCGCGAGGTCCTGTCCGGCGGCGAGCGCGCTCATGGCGCCGCAGGCGGAGTGCCCGCAGACCACGATGTCGGCGACGCCGAGGACGGCGACCGCGTACTCGATGCTGGCGGCGACGCCGTCGCCGCCGTCCAGGACGTCCGTGTGCGCCGGTACGAGGTTGCCGGCGGTCCGGATCACGAACAGCTCGCCCGGCTCCCGCTGGGTGATCAGCTCCGGGACGACGCGGGCGTCCGAGCAGCCGATGAAGAGCGTCCGCGGCCGGTGGGTGGTCGCCAGGCGGGCGAAGAGCTCCGCCTTCGCCGGGAAGACGTCCTGCTGAAAGTGCGCGAGGCCCTCGGTGAGGTCTTGCACGGTCACTCCCTTCGGTGGGGCCGGCCCGGGTCGGGCTGACGAGATCCACCATGCATGACCTGGATCTATAGTGTCCAAGACATGTTGAGCATGATCGTTATTGGTGCGATCTATACTCGCTTCCATGCCCCTGGAACTGCGCCATCTGCGCTATCTGCTGGCCGTGGCCGAACACGGCAGCTTCACCCGCGCCGCCGAGGAGCTGCACGTCTCCCAGCCCACGCTGTCCCAGCAGGTCAAGCAGTTGGAGCGGACCGTGGGCGTCCAGCTGCTGGACCGTACGGGGCGGTCCGTACGACTGACCGACGCCGGCGCGACCTTCGCCTCGTACGCGCGCCGCGCGCTCCAGGACCTGGCCGCCGCCGAGCGGGCCGTGCTCGACGTCGCCGATCTCTCGCGCGGCAGCCTGCGCCTCGCGATGACCCCGACCTTCACCGCGTACCTGCTGGGCCCGCTCGCCGCACAGCTCCACGCCCGGCACCCCGGAATCGCCCTGAACGTGAAGGAAATGACGCAGGATCAGCTGGAGTCGGCGCTGCTGGCCGACGCCGTCGACCTCGGCATCGCCTTCCCGGGAGCGCATCTGCCCGGCATCGGCGCCACCGACCTCTTCACCGAGACCCTCGGCCTGGTCGTGGGCCCCGACCACCCGCACGCCGGCCGCACCGAGCCCCTGCCCGTGGCCGAACTCCCCCGTTTCCCGCTCGCGTTGCTCAGCGGGGACTTCGCCACGCGGGCGCACATCGACGCGTACTTCCGCCTGCACCGCGTCGCGCCGCGGATCGCGGTCGAGGCCAACTCCATCAGCGCCCTCACCGAGATCGTCCGCCGCACCGGGCTGGCCACGGTGCTCCCCGACGCCCTCACCCGCGGAGACACCCCGCTGCACCCCGTCCCGCTCGCCCCCGCCCTCCCGGCGCGGACGGTGGTCCTGCTGCGCCGCGAGAGCGCGTACGAGAGCGCCGCCGTCCGCGCCTTCACCTCGCTCGCCCGGCAGTGGCCGCACCCCTGAACCGGCCGGTCAGCCCGCGAACACCGCCGACGCCTCGGCGGCGTACTCGCGCAGCCGCGGCTCCAGGCCGGCCGGGGCCGCGGCGCCCGCCGGCATCAGGCGCCGGGCCTCGTCCTCGGTGGCGTGGCTCAGCAGCCAGGCGCGGGACCACGCCGGGTCCGCGGAGCGGTCTGCCTGACGGATGCGGGCCTGCGCGGCGGCGTACGCGGCGCCGGGCACCCGGCGGGCGATGACCGGCAGGACGTGCCGCTCCTCGGCTTCGATGTGCGCGGCCAGCAGGTCCCGCTGGACGGCCAGCAGGCGGGCCAGGTGCCCCGCGTGGCGCCCGGGTTCGGCGGCGAAGCGGGCCGCGGCCGCGTCGCAGTCGGCCTGGAGCGCGTCGAGCGCCTCGTGGTCGGCGACGAAGCGGACGATGCCGGCCACCGCCTCCGCGGCGTCGGGCACGGCGTCCAGGACCACCGGCCACAGGATCTGGTCCCCGCGGTGGTGGCCCCGCACGACCTCGTTGAAACGGTGCACGTACCCGGCGATGGCCCCGGCCCTCGCGGGCCCGGCCGGTTCGGCGGCCGCGGCCAGAGCGCCGAGCAGCCCGGCCAGGCGCTCGATGTCGGCCAGGATCGCACGATGGGTGACCCGGACGCCGGTGAGATCGGCAGCCACCGGACCGTACGGCCTCGCGGGGGCGACGTGTTCGCTGTCCATACGGAGACTGTGCGCGCCCCGTGTCAGCGTCGGGTCAACGTTCGATGAACGTCGTCCGTCCACTGCGTCATAGGCTCGGGGTACGCCCACCCCCTCCACCGGAGAACCTGGAGATCCGCACCATGCCGCCCACCGGTCCGCAGTCCGTCGACCGCGCGCTCGCGATCCTCGACGCCGTCGCCGACGCCCCCGGACCGCTCGGCGCCAAGGCCCTGGCCCGCCGGATGGAATGCTCGCTGTCCACCGCCTACCACCTCCTGGCCCCGCTCACCGAGCGCGGCTACCTCGTCCGCACCCCGCAGGGGTACGAACTCGGGCCGCGGATCCCCGGGCTGCACCGGAGCCTGCTGCGCCATCTGGAGCCCACCCCGCGCATGGCCGACCTGCTGACCCGGTTGCGCCGCAGCACCGGCGCCGAGGCGTACTACACCGCCTACCGGGGCGGCCTGATCACGGTCGTCGACACCACCGCCCCGGTCACGGACGCGGCGCATCCGTTCGCCCCCGGCCGGGAGACCCGGGCGCACGCCACCGCGCACGGCAAGGCGCTGCTCGCCGAGCTGCCCCGGCCGCTCAGGCGGCGGTACCTGGCCGAGCACGGGATGGCCCGTCTGACCGGGGCCACCATCACCAGCGCCGAGCTGCTGGAGACGGAGCTCTCCCGGGTCCGCGGGCAGGGGTTCGCGGTGTCGATCGGCGAGGCCGATCCCGCGTACACCTGCCTGGCCGTCGCCCTGCCGCGCGGCCGCGAGGAGAACCAGGACGGCGACGCGGTGCACGCCCTTTCGGTGTCGCTGGCTACCGAGGAGTTCCGGCGGCGCCCGCACGAGATCCGTACCGCGCTCGATCGGGCCGCGGCGGCGTGCGTCTGATGCCCCCGGCCGGTCGGCGGACCGCCCTCGCAGGCGGTCTTCCGAAGCCGTTTTCCGACGCTGCCGGAAATACGGCGCGATGGGGATGCGCGGGCCCCGCCGGGGTGCCAGGCTGGTCGGCATGATCTTCATCGCCGTCAGGTTCGACGTCCGTCCGGAGCACAGCGACAACTGGCTCACGCTCGTCGACGAGTTCACCCGGGCCACCCGCAACGAGCCCGGCAACCTCTTCTACGACTGGTCGCGCAGCGTGGACGAGCCCACCAAGTACACCCTCCTGGAAGCCTTCACCGACGCCGAGGCGGGCGCCGCGCACGTCGCCTCCGACCACTTCAAGGCCGGTATGGAAACCCTCGCCGGCGCCATCGCCAGTACGCCGGAGATCATCCACGTCGAGGTGCCCGGCCAGGGCTGGAGCGCCATGGCCGAGCTGTCCCCCCGCGACTGATCCCACGGGCCGGCGGCGCCGCCTCTACGAGGACAGCCCCAGCAGGCGGGCCGCCGTCTCGCGCATCTCGACCTTGCGGACCTTGCCGGTCACGGTCATCGGGAACTCCTCGACGACGTGCACGTACCGCGGGATCTTGAAGTGGGCCAGCCGTCCGTCGCAGTACGCGCGGACGGCCGCCGCGGTCAGCGGCGGCGCCCCTTCGCGCATCCGCACCCAGGCCATCAGCTCCTCCCCGTACTTGTCGTCGGGGACGCCGATGACCTGTACGTCCAGGACGTCCGGATGGCCGTGGAGGAACTCCTCGATCTCGCGCGGGTACACGTTCTCCCCGCCCCGGATCACCATGTCCTTGATGCGGCCCGTGATGCTCAGGTAGCCGTCCTCGTCCATCACCGCCAGATCTCCCGTGTGCATCCAGCGCGCGGCGTCGACGGCCTCGGCGGTGCGCTCCGGCTCGCCCCAGTAGCCGAGCATGACCGAGTAGCCGCGGGTGCAGAGCTCCCCCGGCTCCCCGCGCCGCACGGTCCGCCCCGACTGGGGGTCGACCACCTTGACCTCCAGGTGCGGTCCGACGCGGCCCACCGTGGACACCCGGCGCTCGACCGAATCGTCGGCGCGGGTCTGCGTGGACACCGGCGAGGTCTCCGTCATCCCGTAGCAGATGGACACCTCGCGCATGCCCATCCGGTCGATGACCTCCTTCATCACCTCGACCGGGCAGGGCGAGCCCGCCATGATGCCCGTACGCAGGCTGGACAGGTCGTACGCGTCGAAGCCGGGCGCGGCGAGCTCGGCGATGAACATCGTGGGGACCCCGTACAGGGAGGTGCAGGACTCCGCCTCGACCGCGTCGAGGGTGGCCCGGGGGTCGAAGGCCGGCGCCGGGATGACCATCGCCGCGCCGTGGCTGGTGCAGGCGAGGTTGCCCATCACCATGCCGAAGCAGTGGTAGAAGGGAACCGGGATGCAGACCCGGTCCTGTTCGGTGTAATGGCACAACTCGCCCACGAAGAACCCGTTGTTGAGGATGTTGTGGTGCGAGAGGGTCGCCCCCTTCGGGAAGCCCGTGGTCCCCGAGGTGTACTGGATGTTGACCGGGTCGTCCGGGCTCAGCCCGGCCGCCGCCCGTACGAGGTCGGCCGGGTCGCCGCGGCGGCCCCGCTCCAGGAGGGACGACCACTGCGGCCCCTCCAGCAGGACGGTGAACTCCAGGTCCGGGCAGCGCGGTGCGACCTCCTCGATCATCCCGGCGTAGTCGGAGGACTTGAAGCGCTCCGCCGCGACGAGCAGCCGGATCCCGGCCTGGCGCAGCACGTACTCCACCTCGTGCGAACGGTATGCCGGGTTGACGGTGACGAGGATGGCCCCGATCTTGGCGGTGGCGTACTGGACCAGCGTCCACTCGGCGCGGTTGGGGGCCCAGATCCCGACCCGGTCCCCCTTGGCGATGCCCAGGTCCAGCAGGCCGAGCGCGAGGGCGTCGACGTCGGCGGCGAACTCCGCGTAGGTCCACCGGCGCCCGGCGGCGAGGTCGACGAGGGCGTCGCGGTCGGGGAAGCGGCGGACGGTGCGGTCCAGGTTCTCGCCGATCGTGTCGCCCAGCAGCGGTACTTCGAAGACCCCGGATGCGTAACTCGACGCTGTGCTCGACGCGGCAGACACACGTACCTCCTGGACTCGGTGGCGGGGCGGGGCCCGGCGGGCCGGCGCCCCCTCATGATCCTCTTCGTCCGTAGCCCCGGCCAGCCTTCCGGCGCCGTTCCCCCGAAGGGTGTTCGGCGACCGGCCGTCCGTGCCCGGCGCTCAGCGGATGCAGCCGACGATCCTGACGGAGACCTCCGCGCTGCCGGTGAGGCCGGCCGCCGGATCGGTCGCGGTGAACACCAGCTCGTACGTGCCGTCGGGTAGCAGCGGGACCAGGAAGCGGCCCGATGCGCCCGCTCCCAGCGTCACCGGCCCGTTCGGCCCGGTGATCCGCCAGCTCGTGTACTGCGGGTCGGTGAGGGGCCGGTCGTCCGGGCGGGTCCGGGCCGTCGCGGCGAACGACTCCTCGCAGCCGCGCCGCAGTTGCCCGCCGCTCGACGGCTGCCGGATGCTCACCGCCGGGGCCTGCGGCTGCTGCCGGGTAGGCGCTCCGCTCTGCGACGGGGTGCCCGGCCGGCTCGGGCCGCCCTTGGTCGGGGTTCCCGGGCTGCCGGGCGCGGGAGTCGTACCGGGCGGGACGGATGCGCTCGCCGACGGGGAGGTGCCGGGCGTCGGGGCGGAGGACGAGGGCGAGGGCGACGCGGTGCCCGTACCGTCCGGCACGCCCGGCCCCGGATCGAGGGCGTGCGGCAGTTCGGGCCGGGAGACGGAGGGCGGGGCGGGGGCCTTGGCCGGTTCGGTGGGCTCGGCGTCGATCTTCGCGCAGACCGCCGTGGCGACCAGCGACTGGCCGTCCGGCACCGGCGCGACGCGCAGTTCCTGGTCGTCCGGGCCGCGCCCGTGGGTGTCGAAGTAGCCGTTGCCGGTCAGCGTCTCGCGGTCACTGTGCTCGATCCAGACCGAGTTGGAGTAGTCGAGGCCGGCCTTCTGCTGGTTCCTGCCGGTGACGTGCCAGGCCTTCACCTTGGCCCCCGAGGGCTCACCGCCCGCCGCCGGCGCGTCGGTCGGCGCGTACAGCCACCCGTCGCCGAAGAAGCGCGTCGGGGCCTCCGCGGCTCCCGTCTCGTTCTCGGCGGGGAACTGGAAGCCGCCGCCGACCACCAGCTTCCCCTTCGGGCAGGACACGGCCGCGTCCGCGGTGCCGCCCGCCGCCACCGAAACCTTCGCGGTGGCCACGGACACGTCTTTGAGCCGGACGCAGACGGGACGCAGCGTCACCGCGTAGTTCGCCTCCGGCGGTTGCGGGTCCTCGATCCGGGTCTGGCGCACGATGTTCTCGGACGAGTGGAGCGGGAACGTGCCGGAGCTGAGCCGGGTGCCCGGATTGAGCGAGGCATAGGGCACGGCCTTGGCGTCGCCGGCGAACACCGACTTCGTGGTCAGGCTGTCGAGCGGGACCGGTGCGACGCCCCGGCCCGTCACCGTACGGCCCGCCCGGAACTCGGTGCCCAGCGAGGTGAAGTCCCCGGGACAGGAGGGCGATGCGGAGGCGTGGTGGGCCGCCTCCGCGAACGGCCCTCCCGTCGTGAGGTCGTGAATGAGCGCGCCGCCGGTGGCCGTCACCTTGTTGCCCCGGTCGTGGAAGGCGTGCGCCTGCTCGGACCAGTCGACGCCGCCGAGGAACTCGGGTTTCGCGTTGACGCACAGCGCGTACGAGGTGAGCGTGGCGGGCGCGGCGTCCGGGTTGTACGCGGCCGCCAGCCACGCGTCACCCACGAAGAGGCTGCTCGTGGCGAAGCCCGTGCCGGTGACGGCGTACCCGCCGCCGAGCGCCTTCTCGTGGCTCTTGCAGGCGGCGACCGCGGACTGCTCGCCTCCCGCCGCGACCGATACGGAGACGCTGCGCTGGACGACCGCCAATTGCGGACCGCCTCCGAGCGCCCATACCCCGGCCCCCACCGCGCCGGTCACCACCAGGGCGCCCGCGGCGGCCACCGCGGCCGTTTTGGTGGTGACCGCGCTCCCCAGTCTCGCCAAGACTCCAGACCCCATCGTCGATGCCCTTCCCCCGGCCCCGCACGGCCCGCACCTCCCCGCGACGGCGGGGCGTGGGCAATGTAGCGCTGCGTGCGATACACGTCACAGAGGCTTGAAGTATCGGTTCTGCCATGGACTCCCCGCCTTCGGGCAAAGCCGCCGCGGGCGGGTCGGGGGTGGCGCTGGTGCCACCCCCGATACGGAAGCCAGGGACATGGAGGGCGCGGGGGCCCGCGCGCGACGATCAAGGGGACCGACCGTATCCCAAGGGGGAGTTCAAAGATGCACGTGTTCAGGAAGCCGGGGCGCAGGCTCGCGGTCGCGGCCTGCGGGCTGCTCGCCGCGACCGCCCTGCCCACCATCCCGGCGAGCGCCACGAGCGCCACGAGCGCCACGAGCCCCGCGAGCGTCGCGAGCCCCGCAGGCCTCGCGAGCCCCGCGAGCGTCGCGGCAACGGGCGGCGGGACCCCGCCGGTACCCTCCCGCTACCGGCGGCAACAGCTCGACTGGCAGCCGTGCCCGAGCGGTTCGCTGGAGTGCGCCTCGATGTCCGTGCCGCGCGACTGGTACCACCCGGACTCCGGACCGGACCTGACCATCGCGCTCTCCCGCCGTCGCGCGGCGGATCCGGCGAAGCGGCGGGGCGTCCTCATGATGGCGGCCGGCGGCCCCGGCGCCTCGGGGCTCCCCCGGCCCGCCGGGCTCGCCTCGTACAGTCCGAAGCTGGCTGCCGCGTACGACATCGTCTCCTTCGACCAGCGCGGTGTGGGCGCGAGCACGAAGGTCGTCTGTTCGGACCAGGACAAGGTCGACGCCATGTTCGGCCCCGGCGTCGACATGCGCGACCGCTCGGCGGCCGCCGTCCGGCAGACCGTGGAGCGCGCGCGGGAGTTCGTAGGGGACTGCCGGCGCGAGTCGGGCGGGCTGCTGCCGTACATCACCACCGATCAGGCCGTGCACGACATGGACCTGTACCGGGAGTTGCTCGGGGTCGGGAAGATCTCGTACTACGGGCCCTCCTACGCCAGCTTCCTCGGGGCGTACTACGCGACCGAGTTCCCCCGCCGCGTGGAGCGGGTCGTCCTCGACAGCAACATCGACTTCACCGGGGACTGGCAGTCCTTCCTGACCGGGCAGCCGATGAGCTTCCAGCGCCGCTTCGAGCAGGACTTCCTGCCGTGGCTGGCGGCCAACGACGCCACGTACCACCAAGGGCGCACGCCACAGGAGGCGCAGGCCTCGTACGAGCGGCTGCGGGCCGCCCTGCACGACCGGCCGCTGGACGTCGAGGGGACGCTCATCACCCCCAACCACCTCGACGCGGCGGCCACGAGCGGTCTGTACGACGTGGACCAGTTCGCGGACCTCGCCTCGCTCCTCGGCTTCCTGACCCGTCCCGAGCAGGCGCCGGAGCAGACGCGCAAGGCCGTCGCGGGCAAGCTCCGGCACGTCATGAGCGCCGAGTTCGCCGCCGACTTCTTCTCGGTCACCTGCGGGGACACCGCCTGGAACCGCGACGGCCGGTACTGGATCGAGGAGAGCGCCGGGGCGACGCGCACCCATCCGCTGGCCGGGGCGCGGGAGTTGACGTACGCATCGGTCTGCGCGAACTGGCCGCGCTCCAAGGCCCCGCGCATCAAGGTCACCGGCGAGGGGCTGCCGCCGGTGCTGATGCTCAACTCGAAGAACGACCCGGCGACCTACTACGAGGCCGCCGTGCGCGCCCACCGGGGGCTGGCCGGGTCCCGGCTGGTCACCGTGGAGGGCGGGGACCACGGCCAGTTCCAGAACGGCAACGCGTGCGTCGACGCCTACGTGGAGGGCTACCTGCTGGACGGCGCCCTGCCGGCCGGGGACACCGGATGCCCGGCGCCGGGGCGGTGATCCGGCCGGGCACGCGGCGGCGCCGTCACTCCTCGACGGCGCCGCCCATCCGGCGCAGGTGCCGGCGGAAGGTGTACGAGGGGTCGGCCTCGCGCAGGACCAGGTAGTCGGCGAAGGCCGTCTGGCTGCGCAGGGATTCGCCGGCGCGGATGCGGCGGGCCTGTTCGCGCTCGGTCTCGCGGATCCCGAGCGCCGTGTCCAGCACCTCCTCGACCCGGTCGGCGGCCACGAACAGCACCCCGTCCGCGTCGCCGAAGACGAAGTCCCAGCCGCCGACGAGGTGCGGGCCGAACCGGGCGGTGACCAGGGCCTCGGGCTCGCGTTCGTCCAGCCGCACCGGCCCGGCCGGATGGCTTCCGTAGCTGAACACGGGCAGGCCGATCTCGGCCAGCTCGGGCGTGTCGCGGTGCAACCCCCACACCACGAGGCCGCTCACGCCCGCGCTCTCGGCTTCGAGGGCGGAGAGGTCGCCGACGCATGCCTCGTCCGTCCGGCCGCCGTTGTCGATGACCAGGACGTCACCGGGCTCGGCGGATCCGTACGCCTCCAGGAACACGTCGACGCTGCCGTAGTGGCGCACCGGCAGTGCGCGGCCCGCGACCCGGTGGCCGGGCAGCACCGTGCGGATGCCGGGCGGTGCCACGCGCACCGGCACTCCGGCGCGCAGGCAGGCATCGGCCACGAGCGGCGTGGACAGGTCGGTGAAGGCCTTCAGCATGCCGTCTCCCTTTCATCTCCCGAACGGACGGCTTGGGTCAGCCACCGCCCCCATGGTGCCTGCCCGGTCGCCCGGGCGCGGGGGTTCGGGGTGGGAAGTCACGGGATGTCGGTGTCCGAGGGCTCCGCCCCGTACGTGTGCGGCTCCTCGCCCTGCCATTCGAGGAGCTCCGAGTCGCCGAGGACCACGTCATCGGGGTCGGGTACGCCGGCCCGGCGCAGGAACTCGATCAGGTCGGCGTCGTTGAACGCCAGGCCGAGGACGGTGTCCTGGCCCTCGGCGCGCAGGGAGACCCGGCGGCCGCCTGCCGGGGCGAGCGGGTGGACGAGGATCGGCGCGTGGTGCATGCGGCCAGCCTCTGCCGGGACGGCCGGGGCCGCAATCCGCGGGCCTGGCGCCGCGGGACAGGCGGGACTTTGCGGACACCCCTAGAGGTCCGCCGTGACCGGCAGGGCGCGGAGGGCGTGGAAGCGGAACGTGCTGCTCCAGGAGAGCAGCTCCACGGGGCCGGCCGGGCGTAGCCCGGGCAGCCGGTCGAGGAGGGCGCCCAGCGCGAGCGTGATCTGGAGGCGGGCCAGCGGTGCGCCGAGGCAGTAGTGCAGCCCGTGGCCGAGCGCGAGGTGGGCCTTGTCCGCACGGTCGATGTCGAAGCGGTCGGGATCGGGGTAGCGGTCCGGGTCGCGGTGCGCCGCGGCCAGGCAGAACAGGACCGTGTCGCCCGCCGGGACGCGGACGCCGCCGATCTCCACCGGCTCGGTCGGGAAGCGGCGGATGGCCGTCTGGTTGGGGCCGGCGTACCGCAGCAGCTCCTCGACGGCTTCGGGGAGCCGGGCGGGGTCCGCGCGCAGGACGGCGAGCTGCTCCGGGTGGGTGAGCAGGGTCAGGACCCCGGCGCCGATGACGTGCTGGACGGTCTCGCTGCCGGCCATGAGGATCAGGAAGGCGAGCGAGACCAGCTCGTCCTCGGTGAGCCGGTCCTCCTCGTCGCGCGCCGCGATCAGGCTCGACAGCATGTCGTCCCCCGGGTGGGCCCGCCGCCGCTCCACCAGCTCGACCAGGAACCGGTGGACGCTGCCGACGGCCGCCACGAGCTCCCCCTTCGAGCGCGGGGCGAGCATGGTGGCCACCCAGCCGGAGAACCGCTCCTGGTCGGGGGCGGGTACGCGCAGAAGTGCGCCGATGGTCCGCAGCGGCAGCGGCTTGGCGAACTCGGCGACCAGGTCCGCCTCGCCGGTACGGGCGATGGTGCCGGCGAGCCGGGTGGTCAGCTCGTCGACGCAGTCCTGGATGCCGGTCCGCAGCAGCTCGACGTGCCGGGCGGTGAACCCCTTCGAGACGAGCCGGCGCAGCCGCAGGTGGTCCTCGGGGCCGACGTTCAGGAGGTTGGCGTCGAGAGCCGGCGGCAGCGAGAACCCGCTGAAGCCCGTGGTCGAGTGCCGCTTGTCGACGGAGTACCGGGCGTCGGCGAGCCCGGCCCGTACGTCCGCCGCGCGGGTGACCAGCCACACCGGGGAGCCGTCGGGCAGCGCGACGCGGTGCACGGGGCCCGCGGCGCGCAGGCGCGCGTGGACGGCGTGCGGGTCGCGGGCGAACGACTCGTCGTACGGGCACGGCAAGGATGCCGTGGGGGTGGTCGTCTCCTGTGTCATGCCTTCTCCCGTTCCCGTTCCCGTTCCCGTGTCCGAGGCCGGCGGCGGAGGTCCGTAGGCGCCGGAGGTCATGGGGCGCCGATGCGGCCGCCGAGCCATTCCAGTGCGGGCGGGATCTCCCGCCGCCACGTGTTGAAGCCGTGCCCGCCGCTGTCGAGCGTGATCGACGAGACGCGCGCCGGGGCCTTCACCTTCGCGATGAACTTCTGCGTGTCCTTGTAGTTGGGCTCGCCCTGCTTCGAGCTCGCCACCAGGAAGGAGGACTTGCCCTGCGGCAGGTTGTCCAGGCTCCACAGGAGGTCGGATCGTTTCTCCTCGGCAGTGTTCCCGTGGAAGAGATCACCGGAGTACTGGTCGAGCTCTGGCCTGTAGTCCGTCGACAGGCCCACTCCGGCCCCGTAGTGCTCCGGGTGCTCCAACGCCATCTTCAGCGCGCAGTAACCCCCGGTGGAGTCCCCCATGATGGCCCAGTTCGAGGGCGAGGTGGCGACGCGGTAGGCGCTGGAGACCGCCTTGGGCAGGTCCGTACCGAAGAAGGTCTCGCTGGCCGGGCCGCCCGGCACGTCGACGCACTGGCTGTTGCGGGTCGGTATCACCGAGGGCTGCATCATCACCAGGACCATCGGCGGCATCTTCTTCTGCTTGGCGAGCCTCCACGCCGTCCTCGGGTAGTCCAGCCCCTTGAGCAGGTTCTCGGCCATTCCCGGGAAGCCCGTGAGCACCACGGTGGCGGGGAACTTCGTGTTCTCCTTGCCCGGCTGGAAGTACTCGGGCGGCAGGTACACGTACGCCTGGACGACGGCCTTGGACCCCTCGCCCCGCACCGTGATCCGCTCGATCTCACCGCCGATGCGCGGTGTCGCCCCGCCGGGTACGTCCGTCGGCTGGCGGCCGACGACGCGAACCGCCGCACCGCCCGGCGCGTCCTGGCCCATGGAGGGCATCGCCCCGTGCGTCCCGGCGAGGTCCGCCCAGGATCCGTAGAGCAGGAAGGTCCGGTTGGCGATGAGGCCGACGGACGCGAGCAGCAGCACCTGGAGCGTCAGGACGACGCCGATCCGGCCGAGCACCGGCCGCCCGCCGCGGCGGCCGAGGCGCGGCCAGAGCCACACGGCGGCGGCGAACGCCAGCGCCGTGCCGAGGAGGACGAGGATCAGGAGCGTGCTACTGGTGAGACTCACGGAACAGAGGGACTCTCTACGCTGGCCGGGTCGGCACGGACCTGCGGTCCGGCGGCGCCGCCTGTGCGGGCGCACAGAGCTAGACCGCATCGGGGCCCGATCCGTTCCACCCCGTTCGCAGGAGAAAAGGAAGCCACAGACGCAGTCGCATCCCTTTTGCGCCATCCGGCCACGGGACGGCGGATGCTGGTCACCCCGCGCCCCCTCACGCCGCACTCGGCGCCGTACAGGGCGAACTCCAGCCAACTTGTTGACATGGTCCTGACATTTCAAGGTCCCTGTGGGACGTTCCCTGGCGCGTCTCGAAAGCTCTCTCCCCCGGCCGGTTCGGACACCGCCTCCGACGGACCGGGCGCACGCCGGCGAGGCCGTCCCGGGCCCCGCATCACACCCCCACGAGGACGTGGCGAAGAGGAGCGACAGCATGAAGATCTCGACATGGCCGGGCGCGGCCGTCCTGGCAGCAGCGGTGATCGTCGTCGGAGCGACGTCGGCGACCGCCCTCGGCCCCACCGAGGACCAACAGCTCGACGGCGTCATCGTCGTCGCCGGCAACACCTGTACGTGGACCAACGCGCGCACCAGCGCCAACCCCCCGAGCGCGCTGACCGTCGACCGGACCACCATCAACGCCCCCGGCGGCAACCTCGGCTGCAACGGCGGCATCACCGCCGCTCTCAACAACAACCCCGCGTTCACCTTCGACGACGCCGCCGGCCTCGCGAAGACGGACGCCATCGACATCACGGGCAAGATGAGCTTCATCTCCTGCCGCTACAAGGCCACGAACATCACGTGGAACCGTGACGGCGCGACCCGCAAGTACGTCAACCAGGCCTTCACCGCGACCAAGACCTCGGGCAGCTTCCTGTGCCCCGGCTCGGTCACGACGGCCGCCGGCGACGCCTCGATGCTCTTCCACTGAGCCCTCTCCGCGGAGCCCGTATCGCCGGGGCCTCCTGAAAGGGCCCGGTAGCAGCAGAGGTCCCACCGGACGGACCGGTGGGACCTCTGCGCGACGGCTGTGCGCGGCGGGAGGGTGCTCAGGCCGGGCAGAGGGAGCGTTCGTGGTCGACCGTGGCGGTCGCGCGGGAGTACTGCCACTGCGGGGCCAGGAGCCGGGCGTTCAACTGGGCGGCGGCCGCCGGGCTCTCCACCACGTAGCCGAAGTCCTGGAGCCACGCCGGGTAGAGGTTCTTGGAGCCGATGTAGAAGGCCGAGTCGTCGACGGAGACCACCTTGTGGTGCTGCGCGTACGGGTGGCCGTCGGCCCAGGTGGGGCTCTGGGAGCTGCGGAAGGTCGCCAGCTGGAGGTTCGAGCACATCGTGGTCTTCGCCGCGCCCTGGTCGCCGGTCAGCAGGGCGAGACGGTCGCGCAGGGTGTCGCTGATCTCCGAGAGCGACTTGATCTGCGAGTAGCCGCCGCTGCCCACGGCCCCGCGGTTGGCGGGGTCGCTGACGACGATGCGGACCTTGACTCCGGCCGCCATCCGCGCGGCGAGGGCGTCGTAGACGCGGATGTCGTAGCGCGGCAGCGGCGGGCAGGTCGCGTTGACGTCCTGCTGGGAGATCTCGATGTGCCCCTTCGCGCTGGAGATCAGCGTCCGCAGGGCGCTCTCCTCCGGGTTGACCGTGTCGTAGTCGCGGTCGGCGTTGGTGTTGTCGTGCAGGCCGACGACGCACTTGGTGTCGGGGGCGCCGGCCAGCGCGGGCCTGAAGGCCGAGGAGGGGTCGTTCCGCTTGATGCCGACGCCGAGTCCGCCGACGGCGACGGCCGGTACGTTGCCGGGGGCCGCCGGGGGTGTGGCGGGGGCGGCGTCCTCGGCCATCGCGGGCATGCAGGCGGCGCCGTTGGAAGAGGCGAACCAGACGCTGGCGATGTTGTTCTTGTTCTGGCAGGTCCAGGACCACAGCTCGTCCAGGTAGCGGCCCGCGGACGCGGCGGCCGGCCCGCGCAGGGCGAGGTCGACGTCGGCGACCGGGTGGGCGGTCTCCAGGTAGTCGTCCTTCCAGTCGTTGATCCCGCCCGTGATCACCGACTGGCCGTCGACCACCAGCAGCTTGGAGTGGTTCCACGAGAACGCCGTCTTCGAGGTCGTCATCGAGGCGACGTTGAGGTCGACGTTGCGGGCGTCCGCGCCCAGCTTGGCGACGAGCTCGTCCCGGTACTTCGACGGCAGGACGTTCAGGTGGTAGACGGGCGCGGCGCCGACCAGGACGCGCACCTTGAGCTTGTTCCCGCGCGCGGCCGAGGACTTGAGGCCCGCGACGATCGCGTCCTGGAACGCGCCGTTGGGGAACGGTGCCAGAGTCGATATGTCGACGGTGTGCGCCGCCTGGGAGACGTTCTCCGTCATCTTCGCGAGCAGCCGCTCGGTTCCCGGGCGCGCGGCGCACGTGTCGTCGCCCCAGCAACCGGGGGTCTGCAGCAGCCAGTCGTCGCCGCCGGGCGTCGACGCGTCGAGGACGTTGCCGCCGGTGCGTTCCCACACCCGGCCTTCGAGGCCGGGGGAAACCTGGCGCAGCGTCTGCTCCACCGCGTCGAGGTGGGGCGCCGGGGTCGCCGGGCCGGAGCCGGGCGCCGGGGCCGCCGCGGCCGGGACGGCGGTGAACAGGGCCAGCAGGGCCGCCGGAACCGCCGCGCGTACGGCGAGAACTGACGGGCGGCGGGCTGACGGGCGGTGCGGGGTGAGGCGGTGCACTGTGACTTCCTTGCAGGAGGGACCGCCGTCGCCGCGAGGGGCGACCGGCAAGATCAACTCGCGGAAGTTACCACCGGGTCAGAAGGCCCGGGAATTCCCGCATATCGGATTCGGCCACCGCCCTGCCGCCCGCACGCACGGTCCGGCGGTAAGAAATCCGTATGGCCGGATTGGACAAGTGACCGATGGAACGACCACGATGATGCGCGCTAGATCGCGGCAGCTCAGGGGGGCAAACCGGATAGATGGTGATGTTCCTCCGATCCATCCGCTACGTCCCCGTTTCCGACACCGGAGAGTTTCAGCCATGAGCTTCGGCGACCCGAACAACCCGTACGGCCAGCAGCCCCCGCAGGGTCAGCCCGGCCACCCGCAGCAGGCTCCCCAGGGCGTGCCCCCGCAGTACGGCTACCCGCAGCAGCCCCCGCAGGGTGCCCAGCCGCAGTACGGCTACCCCCAGCCCCCGCAGCAGACCCCGCCGCCGTACGGCGCCTACCCGCCGCCCGGCATGACCGGCATGCCGGGCTCGGGCATGCCGCCGCTCGCCCACTGGGGCCAGCGCTTCGGCGCGTACCTGCTCGACGCTCTCATCATCGCCGGTCCGATGTACGCCCTCGGCTTCATCGACCTGGCCGCCAGCAGCGACCCGGCCAACGCCGGTCCCGGCGTGTTCTTCATCATCGGCTGGGTGTACGCGATGGGCATGGCCATCTTCCAGCTCTACAAGGAAGGCACCACGGGCCAGACCATCGGCAAGAAGGTCCTGGGCATCAGCGTGCGCCGCGAGGCCGACGGCGCCTTCCTCGGCTTCGGCATGGCGTTCGTCCGCAAGCTGGCCCACATCCTCGACGGCATCCCCTGCTACATCGGCTTCCTGTGGCCGCTGTGGGACGAGAAGAAGCAGACCTTCGCCGACAAGGTGTGCAACACCGTCGTCATCCAGGTCCCCAAGGGCTGAGGCCGCCCCTCTCCCGCTCTTCTCCCCACCACCCACCCGGCAGCGGACCCCTCCGCTGCCGGGTGGGCGCGTTTCGTGGGCGCGTTTCGCGGCCCGGCCGTACGCGCGGCGGACGTCCGGCGGCCCGTCACCTCCGAGCCCACGGCGGTGACATCGGGCCGCCGCCCTGCCGGCCGAGCGGGGATCCGTACGGCCTCGCGCGGGCCGTCGCGGACGCGTTGCCGCCCGGGTCACTCCTCCGGCCTGCCGGGGGCCAGGCGTTCGACCACCTCCGCCAGGTCGTTGCACACCCGTTCGATCTCCTCGCGGATGTTGTTCTGCTCGGTGACCATGGCCGAAAGCAGCAGCGCGGTCAGGGCCGCCGAGCCGTTGAGGGCCTGGAGGTTGACCATGATCTCGAAGAGGGAGTGGGTGGCGAAGGGCCCGACCTCGTCGGTCGCCGCCGAGATCGCCAGGACGGACACGAGCAGGACGCACGGCGCGCTGCCGGGCAGCTGGAAGCGTACGGCCGACCAGATCAGCAGCGGGAAGACGAGGAAGAGCAGCGACAGCGAGCTCCGCGTGGCGACGATGACGACGACCCCGGCGGCGACGGTCAGCCCCACCCCCTCGGCGACCCGGTAGGCGTCCTGCGGCATCCGCACCCGGGGCAGGACGAGCAGCAGCGGGGTCAGCACCAGGACGCCCATCGCGTCGCCGGCCCACCACGCCGACCACACCGGCCAGAACCCGGAGGGGTCCAGGGTCCCGGTGGCCACCAGCACCCCGGTCCCGATCGAAGCGCTGAGCATCATCGGCACCAGCCCGCCGAGGAAGACGAGGGCCAGGCCGTCGCGCAGCCGGTCGATCTCGACGCGGAAGCCCACCTGGCGCAGCAACAGGTACGCGCACAGCGGCGCGAGGGTGTTGCCCACGACGATGACGACGTCGGCGAGCTGGAAGCTGGCGAGGTGTTCGATGGCGAAGAACGTCCCGAGGGCGATGCCCGGCCAGAACCGCGGCCCGAACCACAGCAGCGCGGCGACGGCGATGCCGGTGGGCAGCCACAGGGGCGTCACCACGGCGCCGTCGACCACCACGCGCAGCAGGAGGCCGATCCGTCCTGAGGCGTAGTAGGCGGTGGCGACGATGAGGATCCCGAGAAGGGTTCCGCGGAAACGTCGCCATTCCTCGGTGCGCACCACAGCATCAGACAACAGCCGCCGCCCCGGGGCGGCCGTGACACGCGCTACCGGCGCGGGGGTCCGGCGGCGTCGTGGCTGAGGACGAGCACGGCCGCGTCGTCCGCGTGGCCGGTGGAGTCGGCCACCTTCATGATTTCGGCGGCTATCTCGTCGGGGTCGGCGCCCGCCGCCTCCCTGACCACGCGGGCCACCCGCTCCAGTCCGACGTCGATCGGGAAGGAGGGCCCCTCGACCACTCCGTCGGTGAGCAGGACGATGGAGCCCGCCTGCTCCAGCCGGCGCCGGGTCACCGCGTACCGGGCCCCGGACTCCACTCCGAGCGGCAGGCCGCCCTCGTCGTCGGTGATGCCGTAGCGGCCGTCGACCGTGGCCCAGACGGAGGGCACGTGCCCGGCGCGGGCACTCTCCAGCACCCAGGTGTCGGGGTCGAAGCGGAGCAGGGTGCAGGTCGCGAAGAGCTCGCAGTCCATCGAGAGCAGGACGTCGTTGGCCCGGCTCAGCACCTCGCCCGGGTCCACGACGACGGTCGACACCGCACGCACGCCGACGCGGACCTGCCCCATGAAGGCGGCGGCCTCCACATCGTGTCCCTGGACGTCGCCGATGGAGAAGGCGAGTCCGCCCGCCGACAGCCGGAAGCCGTCGTACCAGTCGCCGCCGATGTCCAGGCCGTGCCGGGCGGGGGCGTAGCGGGCGGCGCTGCGCAGCCCGGGCAGGGCCGGCAGCGAGGCCGGCAGCATCTCGCGCTGGAGCGCCTCGGCGAGCTCGACCCTGGCGAGTTGCAGTTCCGCACCCGCGCGGGCCCGGGCGGTGAGCCGTCCCAGGGTGCTCAGGAGGTCGGCGGCGCTCACCGACTTCGGGGCTCGGCGCGGGGTCATGGACCGCTCCCGGGTGCATCCATAGGTCCCTGCTTCTGTCCCTGCTCTCGGCACTCGGCCCTCGGCTTTCGGGTGCGCGCCGCACCCGGGATCCGAGCACATCATATTTCCGCCATCCGGGGGTCGCGAGAGATGCGGCCCGGCCCGCGTCCCCGCCCCGGGCACCGGCCCGGCCCGACCACAGGGCGTGAGCTATGTTTGAAGACGAGTGACATGAGAGGGAGGCCACCGGTGTCATCGGGGCAGCAGGCACGCGCACAGGCGGCTGCGATCACGCCGAGTGGGCAGGCGCCGCCGGTCCATGAGCGGGCCCCCGGGGACCGGGTCCGCGCCCTCTTCGACGGCCACCGGCTGTCCCCGGGGCAGCGGCGGATCGCCCAGTACCTGGTCGACCACCTCACCGAGGCCGCGTTCCTCTCGATCACCGAACTCGCGGAGCGGGTGGGCGTCAGCCAGCCGTCGGTGACACGTTTCGCCACCTCCCTCGGCTTCAGCGGCTATCCCGCCCTGCGCGACGCCCTGCAACCCATGGCGCTCAGCGCGGTCGCGGGCTCCCCGGAGAGCCGCGAGCAGTTCCGCCGCAACGAGCTCCAGGCGGCCGTGGACGCCGAGATCGTGAACCTGGAGAACGTACGGCGCCTGCTCGCCGACACCGACCAGGTGCTCGACATCGGCCGGGAGCTGGCCCGCTCGGTGCCGCTGACGGTGCTGGGCCTGCGGATCTCGGTCTCGCTCGCGGAGTACTTCGCGTACGCGGCACGGCGCATCCATCCCGATGTCCGGCTGGTGACACGTGGAGGCAGCGTCGCCTACGACGCCCTGCTCCAGTCCCGGGAGGCCGGCGGGACCTGGGCGCTGGCCTTCGCGATGCCCCGGCACGCCAAGGAGACCCTGTCGGCGCTCCGGGCTGCCCGCAGCGCCGGACTGAAGATCGCGCTGATCACCGACACCACGCTGGGTCCGCTGGTCGACGAGGCGGACGTGGCGCTGACCGCCGGAACCGGGGCGCGGCTGGTGTTCGACTCGTACGCGGCCCCGGGGATGCTCTCCGCGGCGCTGTTGCAGGCGATGGCCGACGCGGATCCGGAGCGTACGCAAGCACGGCTCGAAGGTTACGAACAGGTCGCCGACCAGCACGGATTCTTCCTGTAAGCCCGATTTTCAACCGGTACGAGGCGGTCCACTTTCACGCCCTGTAGGCGCATGTAATTTTTCATTCTCTTGTCTACTCGACGGTATATATGTTTACTGAGCAGCGCGCCGGATCCACGGACGCCAAGGAGAGCGACCCCACGCCCTCCCAGAACGGACACCCGCGCGGGACAGCTCCTCCTCCTGCCCCGCGCCGGGTGCCCGTTCCCGGCACCGGTTTCCACCAGAGCGCTTGTGGCGGCCTCGGTCAACCCCTGGGCCGAGGCCGCCCACCAACGTCTCGATCAGAGTTCGACACCATTCGGAAGCGACGAGAATGCGCCAGACGGCCTCCACCACGCTCAGCCCGGACTGGCCCTGCCAGGTCAAGACCCCCGGCACCCATGACTGGGAACGCACGGCCATGCGCTGGCTGCGGGATCTGCTCCCGGCCCGCTACGGCAGCTACTCGACGCTGACCCGCAGCCCCGTCCTCCTCACCCGGCACGCCCAGCTCCAGCTGCAGCACGAGATGCGCGCGGTGCGGGTGGCCCTGGAGACCAGCCGGGCCGAACTGCCGGCGATGGGCGTGGCCGAGACCGTCATCGAGAGCTCGATCCGGATGTACGCCGTCGAACTCCAGCAGCTGGGCCGGCTCTCGCGCGCGGTGCGCCTGGTCGGCGACGCGCTGCGCGTCACGCAGAGTTGAAGTCGGCGGCGTGACCTCGCGGGCGGTCCGTCGTTGAACACGGCGGTCAAGCGAAGTGCACCAGTGAAGTCCCGGGTCTCCCCGCGAGGCCCGGGATTTCGCTTGCCCGGCCCCGGACGCCGGTCCGGCTCGCGCCCCCGGAACCGAACTCGCTGGTCAGGGGGGACGGCGGGTGACAGACTGGGGCGGCTTCAGGTCGACCCAGGAGGACACATGGCACAAGAGTCGGACACCCCGCAGGACGAATCGCCGGCCGAGGAGGCCAAGCGCAAGTTCCGGGAGGCCCTCGACCGCAATGCCCGCAGTGCCCACGCACAGCAGGCCCACCAGAGCCGGGCGAAGATCCAGGGCTCCAGCGCGGGCGCGGGCGGCAAGAACAAGAAGACCCGCCGCAAGACGGGCTGACCGCCCGCGGCCGTCTCCACGGCGATGCCCTGAAGATGTCGGACGAAGGGGCCGTTTCCCGCTCACAGAGCGGGAGGCGGCCCCTTTCGCGTGCCCGGTCACGACCGCACTCACTGGGCCACTCGGGTGACAGCCGATAACCAAGCGCGCGGATTGCAGTTGATCAGCTCGTCCCGCCGGGGGCAGCCATCCCACGCAACAGCGCTACAGAAGGAAAATCCTCATGCTCAAGAAGCTCATGGCCACCACTGCGGTCACCGCCTCCGTGCTGGGCCTCGGTGCCGCGGTTGCCGCCCCGGCGATGGCGATCGGCAACGACAACGGCATCAACACGGTCAACGGCAACGACGCTTCGCAGATCTACGGCAACCAGGAGACCAAGGGCGCGATGAGCCCGCAGCTCAGCCTGGCCCAGGGCTCGCTCAACAAGCTCTGCGTCGGCCTGCCGGCCAAGGTCAACGCCCAGTCGCTGGTGGCCGTCCTCGCCAACATCGGCGTCCAGGACATCAACGTCCTGTCCAACCCGATGAACCAGCAGTGCACCGAGAACTCCACCCAGGCCAAGGGCGACGAGTCGCTCTCCCACATCGTGGACAACATCCCGGTCCTCTCCGGCAACCTCTCCGCCGGCAGCTGATCACCGCAGGACGACCGGCGGGGCCCGTATGCGCGACGGCGCGTACGGGCCCCGCCCGTTTGCGGCGGCCTCGTGGCCCGGATGTTGTCCGAAACGCATGAATGCTGGTCTAGACCTTGACAGGTCCAGACCAGTTTCGCTTCAGTGGCCAGGAATGCCCCCCACGGCAATTCCCCCCATTGAAGGAGCAGTTACGTGATACGTGCGCTTCGCCGCCGAGCACTCGCCCTGACCGCCGCCGCGGCCGCCACCATCGGCCTCGCGGTCGCCCTCCCCGCCTCACCCGCCTCCGCGGCCGCGGCCTGCGCCTCCCCCTGGTCCTCCTCCGCCGTCTACACCGGCGGCACGAACGCCTCGTACGGCGGGCACAACTGGCAGGCCAAGTGGTGGACGCAGGGCGAGACGCCCGGCACCACCGGGCAGTGGGGCGTCTGGTCCGACCTCGGCACCTGCGGCGGTGGCGGCGGCACGGACCCCGGCACCCCGTCCGGATTCGTGGTCTCCGAGGCCCAGTTCAACCAGATGTTCCCGAACCGGAACTCCTTCTACACCTACAACGGTCTGGTCGCGGCCCTGTCGGCGTACCCCGGCTTCGCCAACACCGGCGACGACACCGTCAAGCGGCGCGAGGCCGCCGCCTTCCTGGCGAACGTCTCGCACGAGACGGGCGGGCTGGTGTACATCGTCGAGCAGAACACCGCCAACTACCCCCACTACTGCGACGCGAGCCAGCCGTACGGCTGCCCCGCCGGACAGGCCGCCTACTACGGCCGCGGCCCGATCCAGCTCAGCTGGAACTTCAACTACAAGGCGGCCGGGGACGCCCTCGGCATCAACCTGCTCGCCAACCCGTACCTGGTGGAGCAGGATCCGGCCGTCGCCATGAAGACCGCCCTGTGGTACTGGAACACCCAGAACGGCCCGGGCACGATGACCGCCCACGCCGCCATGGTCAACGGGGCCGGCTTCGGTGAGACGATCCGCTCCATCAACGGCTCCCTGGAATGCAACGGCGGCAACCCCGCCCAGGTCCAGAGCCGGATCAACGCCTACCAGTCCTTCACGCAGATCCTGGGCGTGAGCCCGGGCGGCAACCTCGGCTGCTGAACCCCGCCACCGGCCCGGCTGCCGGCACCCCGCGCGCCCTCAGCGGGTGCGCAGGGTGGTGGCCAGCTGGGCCCGGGAGCGTACGTCCAGCTTCTGGTAGATCCGGGTCAGCCGGGCCTCGACGGTCTTGACGCTGACGAACAGCTTCGCGGCGGCCTCCTGGTTGCTGGCGCCCTCCGCGACGAGCAGCGCGAGCCGGGTCTCGGCCTCCGTCAGCGCCGACAGGGCCACGGCCGCGCCGCCGCCCGGGGCGGGGGCCGCCTCCCGGTTCTCCGCGGCGAGTTCGGCCCAGGGCTTCGCCCCGGCCGCGGCGAACACCTCGGCGGCGGCCCGCAGCGCGGCGCGGGCCGGGGCGCGCCGGCGCCGGCGGCGTTCCACCCGGGCCAGGGCGAGCAGCGTACGGCCGCGCTCCACCGGGAGCTCCAGGGCGGCGAACCGCTGCGCCGTGGACCCCAGCAGGTCCACGGCGGCATCGGCGTCGCCGTGCGCGGACAGGCACAGGCCGCGGGCCCGGTCCAGGGCGGCGACCACGGTGGTGCGGCCGAGTCCGAGCGCCACCGTACGGACCGCGCCGAGCAGTTCGGCGGCCTCGTCCGGCGCGTCGGCGGCCACCAGGGCCTCGGCCAGCTCTCCGTGCCAGCGCAGGATCGAGGGGTCGACGACCTGCTGGGCCTCTTCCAGTTCGGCGACGCGCCGCAGGGTGGCCACCGCTCTGGCCGCATCCCCCGTCGCCAGCTCGGTCAGGCCCAGCGCGTACAGGCTGCGCGAGAGGAACACCTGGTCGTGCTCCTCCTCGGAGGCCTGGATGCCGCGCCGGGCGTACGCGGCGGCGCGCGCGAAGCTGCCGCCCATGGCCTCGGCCATCGCGGAGGCGTACCAGGCGGGGCCCGGCGAGAGGCCCGCCTCGATGGTGAGTTCGAGGGCGCGGCGGGCGTGCGCGGACGCGGACGTGCACCGGCCGCGGCGCAGTTCCACCTCGGTGAGGCTGCGCAGGACCTCGAAGACGTCCTCGGCGGACCCGGTGCGGCGGACGGCGGGAAGCAGGACGAGCAGCTGGCGGCGGGCGTCGTCGACGCGGTCGTCGAACAGGGCGTGCCGTACGGCGAGGTACTGCGGCGCGTTGCGCATGCCGAGCGGCACGTCGGGGGCGGGCAGGGCCAGGGCCTCGGCGAGGATGTCCTCGGCGTCCCGGTCCCCGAGGATGCGGCCCATGCGGGCCCGTACGGTCAGGGCCATGGCCTCGGCGACCTGGTCGCCGCCGAGGGCGGCGAGGGCACCCGCCTCGGCCGCGGCGTCACGGGAGCGCACGGGGTCGCCGTCGCTGAGGTTGTACTTCGTGGCGATCCGCAGCTGTACGGCCGCTTGGAGGGCGGGGTCTGCGGCGGCGTCGTCCATGGCGTGCGCGAAGGTCTCGTCGAGGGCGGCGAGGGCCTGCCCCGCGGCGTCGATCACGGCGAGCCGGGCCCGCACCCGGTCGGCGGGCGAGGCGTCGCGGGCCAGTACGGCACGGGTGGCCCGGCGGGCGAGGTCGGCGCGGCCGGCCCAGCCGGCGTCCTCGGCGGCGGCGACGAGGCGGGCCAGTTCGTCCCCGGGCCGGTTGGTCGGCGTGCGTTCGGCCGCGAGCAGGCCGAGTTCGGCGGCCAGGGCGCGCTGTCCGCGTCTGCGGCAGGCCGCGGCGGCCTCGGTGATCTCGGCGGCGAGCCACTCGTCGGGGGTGTCCACGGCCAGCGCCCGGTGGCGTACGGCCTGGACGGGGTCGTCGACGGCGTCGGCGAGCGCGGAGTGTCCGGCGGCGCGCTCGGGCCAGCCGGCATCGGCGGCCAGGGCCATGGGCAGGGCACCGGCGGTGAACGCGACCGCCCCGTCCTCCCCCACGGTGACCAGCGCGGCCCGTTCGGCTTCGGCGAGCTCGGCCTCGGCGTCGGGGCGCCCGGCCCGGCGCAGCAGGGCGGTCGTCGGCCGGGCCGCGAGGGCGGCGAGCAGCAGGGTGCGGCGGGCGGGGGCCGGGGCTTCGGCGAGGAGCCGGCGGGCGACCTCGCGGGCCTGGCCGGACAGGGGCAGGGGGTCGGCGTGGTGGGCGCTGGCGTCGCGGGCCTCGGCGGCCTCGGCGAGGGAGTGTCCGAGGGCGAGGGCGAGGCGCGGGTTTCCGCCGCTGGCCTGGTGGATGCGGCCGGCGAGGCGGGCGGGGAGGCCGTGGCGGGCGAGGAGTTCGGCGACCTCGTCGGCGCCGAGCGGGGGGACCCGTATCGCGGGGGTGCCGGGGCCGCAGAGGGGGCCGCCGACGAGGGCGCCGCCCTGGACGCACTCCGCCACGAGGACCCGTACGCGCGGCGGGGTCAGCCGCAGGGCGAAACGGAGCAGATCGGTGCTTTCCGCGTCCAGCCACTGGGCGTTGTCGAGGACGAGCAGGACGGGGGTGCGGGCGGCGAGAGTCCGCAGGATCTCCACGACGGCGAGGCGCAGCGCGACGTGGTCGCGCCCGGCGCGGGGTGCGTCGGCCTCCCGGCGCAGCAGGGCGATGGCCGTGCGCTGGGGTCCGGAGAGGCGGTCCAGGGCGGAGCAGGGCACGGAGGCGAGGAGCGCGGCGGCGGAGGCTTCCGGTATCCACTGGTCGGCGGCCTCGGGGGCGAGGCGCAGCACGGTTTCGTGGCGGGAAGCGGCCGCGGCGGCGACGGCGGCGGCCACCTCGGTCTTGCCCGCGCCGGCGGGTCCGGTGAGGAGGGCCCGCCCGTGCGCGGTCAGCGCGCGTTCGACCTCCTTGATCAGTTCACCGTGTCCGACGGTCGTGTCAGCGTTCCCCGTCGCCGCCACCACGCACAGCCACCAGCCTCTCGTCCCCACTTCTGTGCATCTCCTGTGAGACGCGACAATACGAGGTCGGATGCCGGGTGGACCCGGATTGTGACGCAGAATTCAGTCAGCTGTGGGGAAACGGCTGCGGACCTGCCGATACGAGGTGTATCGGCAGGTCCGCGGGCTCATTGGTCCGTACTGGAGCGGCCGGTCGGTGCTACCGGCCGGCGAGGCCTGCGGCTCCTCAGAAGCCGAGGCTCCAGGAGTCGATGAAGCCGGTGTCGCCGCCCGCGTTGTCGTTCACGCGGAGCTTCCAGGTGCCGTTAGCGACCTCCGAGGAGGCGTTCACGGTGTACTGCTGGTTGATGTTGGCGGTGCTGCCGCCCGCGCGGTTGTGCAGGTTGTAGACGGAGCCGTCCGGGGCGACGAGGTCGACCTTCAGGTCACCGACGTACGTGTGCACGATGTTCACGTTCACCTTGAGCGCGGCCGGGGCGTTGCCCGCGACTCCGCTGACGGTGATCGGGCTCTCGACGGTGGTGTTGTCGAGGATGTTCACGTTCGTACCGTTCTCGAAGCCCGGGGCGGGCGCCGAGGTGACGGCGGTGATCGTCGCGGCGGCGTCGGCGATACCGGTGCCGCAGCCGCCGGTGCAGGTGCCGGGCAGCGGGCGGGCGTTGGCCTTGATGGCCGACTCGACCTGCGCCGGGGTCAGCGAGGGCTTGGCGGCGACGACGAGCGCGGCGAGGCCCGCGATGTGCGGGGCGGCCATGCTGGTGCCCTGGTAGGGCTTGTAGATCTCCGAGCCCGGGGTGGTGGCGCCGTTGTTGAGCGTGGAGAGGATGCCGTTCTCCGGGGTGGTGACGGTGCCGGGCGTGTCGGTGGCGCGGCGGGTCTCACCGCCCGGGGCGGAGACGTCGACGCGGCTGCCGTAGTTCGAGTAGAACGAGCGGTCGCCGGTGCGGTTGGTGGCGGCCACGGAGACCACGTTGTTGCAGCTGGCGGGCGAGAAGCCGGCCGCGTCCGCGTTGCTGTTGCCGGCGGCGACCACGACGGTGGTGCCGCGGGCGACGGCCGCGTTGATGGCGTTCTGGTAGCTGGAGGTGCAGGCGCCGGAGCCGCCGAGGCTCATGTTGATGACCTTGGCGGGGGTGGCGTTCGCCGGGACGCCCGCGACGGTGCCGCCGGAGGCCCAGGTGATGGCGTCGACGATGTCGGCGGTGGTGCCGCCGCACTTGCCGAGCACGCGGACGGGCTGGATCTTCGCGTTGTACGCGATGCCCGCGACGCCCTTGGCGTTGTTGGTGGCGGCGGCGATGGTGCCCGCGACGTGGGTGCCGTGCCAGGAGGAGCCGCTGGCCGGGGAGCCGGTGCCGCACTCGCCGGCCGCGCTCCAGTCGCCCGCGTCGGCGGGGTTGTTGTCGCGGCCGTTGCCGTCACGGGCGCCGGTGGCGTCGGAGATGAAGTCGTAGCCGGCGACGATGTTCGAGGCCACGTCGGAGTGGGTCACGTAGCCGGTGTCGATCACGGCGACGGTGACGCCGGAGCCGGTGGTCTTGTCCCAGGCGGCAGGAACGTTCATGCCACCGGTGGGCTCGAAGAGGTCCCACTGCTTGGTGTACTCGGTGTCGTTCGGGGTGGCCATCGCGTAGGCGCGGGAGTCCACCTCGACGTAGGCGACGTCCGGGTCGGCACGGAACTGGGCCATCACGTCGGCCGCGGCGGCCGGGGCGACGGAGCCGCCCAGGTTGACGAGGGCGGCACCGGTGCCGAGGCGTCGGTCGAACTTCGCCTTCTTGCCGGCCTTCTTGCCCTTGGCGCTCGCGTCGTCGGCGGCGGCCTTGTTGGAGCTGGCCTCGGTGGCCGAGGACTTGTAGCCGACGATCAGGTTCTGCACCGGGGCGGCGTCCGGAGCGGCCGGCGCCCCCGCGGCCGGCAGGGTGGAGGCGGCGGCCGGGGCCGGCGCGGGCTCCGAGCCGCCGAGGGCGACGGAAGCGGTGGCGGAGCCGGCGAGCAGGGTGACGGACATCGCCACCACGGATATGAGCCTGCTGCGTCTCGTTGCGTGCACGGTGTTCCCTTTCGCGGGCCGTTTCCGGGCAGGCCGGAGCGGGCGGTTGGAGCAATGTGGGAGGTGAACCGGCGACTACGGGGCCGGGAGCGGGTCGGTCAGTCCCGTCCCGGCCACCGCTGCTCGCCGCGTTGTCCCGGCCGCTTCGGCGGGGCTGGGGCAACGGCGGTGCGGGCGATCCACCCGTCCGGACGGCTTCACACCATGTGGGGTTGGCGCGGGGTCCGTTCGGGGCGGGAGAGATCGCCGGTGGGCAGACAGTAGGCAACGCGAGGATGAACCCGATACAGGGAAAACCCTTGTCCGCACCCCTGCCGCCCCCCTACACCTCCCCCGGACCCTACCTCCCGCACCGGGGCCCCCGGCCTCCAGGGGCCCCGGTTTCCGGGACTCCGCATCCCCCGCCGAACTCCCCCCGCCCGCCCCTGCGGGTCAACTCCGGACGAACCCTGCCAACCCGCCCCCGGCAGGCGGGGCCTCGGGGGGTCAGGGGCGGCCGTGGGTGCGGAAGTGGGTCCAGCTCGTCTCGTTCGGTTCGGTCCACTTCTCCGGGGCGTGGGCGTACTCCGGGTGGCGGGCCGCGATGTACGCGCGGGTGCGCTCCGGAACCTCGGCGTACGAGCCCGTCTTGCGGCCCCGGCAGTGGAACGTCAGGCCGCCCGGGCGTTGACCCTGTTCCATCCACGGCAGCCACGGGGACATCCGCGTCCAGGACATGGTGCTCGGGACGCTCGGCTCGTCCGTCGTCAGCACCGCGGCCGGGGCGAAGAACTGGAAGAGCTCCAGGGCCCGGTACGTGTCGTCGGCCGAGTTCAGCGGATACTCGGCGACCGGCAGCGGCGAGGGATAGGCGATCGGGATCTCCAGGCTGAAGCAGACCTGGTCCCCGAGTTCGGTCAGCGGGACCGGGAAGGGCCGCAGCCGCAGATTGGCCGGATCGTTCCAGATGTGGATCACCGGCTTGTCCTCCCAGGTCTCCAGGATCTCCCGGGTCTGCGGATCCAGGTAGAACGCGGCCTCCCTGGTGAGCAGTTGGAAGCCGCCGGTGTCCGCGTCCTCGACGAGGCGGGCGACGTTGAGGCCCTCGAAGCCGAACAGGCGCCGGTAGGGCTGGTCCGGGGCCCAGGAGTAGATGTCCCCGGACCACCAGAAGGTCACCTCGGCGCCGTCGAGGGAGGCGCGGGTGCGGGCGAACGCGTGCAGGAGCTCTGCGGGTGTCATGCCGGTCACTGTGCGCGGTCCGCCGACGGCTCGGCAAGCGCGCGGGCCGCCCGGCGGAGGGCTCCGGCCGGCATCCGGGCCGGCCTGCGGACCTGCACGCGGACGGGCACACGGACCGGCATCCGGGACTCAAGGTTGACGCTGCGGCGCGCAGCGGCAACCGTGACCCGCATGGGGAACGAACGCCGAGTGCTCACACTGCTGGTCTGCCTGGTGCTGGGCATCGGGCTGACGGCCGCAGTGCTGGGAGCCGCACGGGTGGCGGGCCCCGACGGCACCTCGCATTCCGGGATGAATTCCCGCGACTACGTGGACATACGGGACGTACCCCCCGGCCCCGGCGATCCGGCGGCCGGACCCGACGCCTCCACGGGCACCGTGACGGTGGACTGCGGGCGCAACGAGGAGCGCCACTACAACGAGGACAATCTGGTGGTGTCTCCGGGCCTGCGCTCGGGCGCCCACCACACCCACGCCTACGTCGGGAACCTGTCCACGGACGCGATGTCGACCGACGCCTCCCTGGCCGCCGCCGCGACCAGTTGCCGCGGCGGCGACCGCTCCACGTACTACTGGCCGGTCCTGCGCCGGACGGACCGGGCCGGCGGCCACCCGCACGAGGGCTCGGCCGGGCACGGCAACACGGGCGAGATCCTGCCCGAGGCGGCGGTCTCCGTCGAGTTCCGCGGCAGCCCGGTGGGCAAGGTGGTGCCGATGCCGCGCTTCCTGCGCGCGATGACCGGCGACGCGGTGGCGGCCACTGCCTGGAGCGACGCCGACGTACGCGCCCGCTGGGGCTGTTCCGGTTCCCCGGACCGGTTCACCACCCGCTACCCGCGCTGCCCCGCGGGCGAGCGCCTCACCCGTACGCTCGTCTTCCCCAGCTGCTGGAACGGACTGGACACCGAGAGCCCGGGCCACCGCTCGCACCTCGTCTTCCCCGCGGCCAACGGGGTCTGCCCGCAGGGCATGTTCGCCGTGCCCCAGCTGCGCGTCTCCCTCGCTTACGACGTGCCGCCGGGGGTGCCGGTCGCCGTCGACTCCTTCCCCGAGCAGCGGCACAGCCCGAAGACGGACCACGCGATGTTCGTGAACGCCATGACGGACGCCCGGATGGCCGCCGTGGTCGGCTGCCTCAACGAGGGACGCGCCTGCCGCACCTGAGAACGCAGCCATTTCCCCCGAAGTGACGCGGGTCACATGAACCGTTTCCCGCCGGGCCGCGTGTTCTGACCGCACGAGATGGGCGAGGAAGCGGAGAGGGTGAGATGGCCGGACCACTGTGGCCCCGTACACGGCGGGGATCGACCGATGAGGCACTGATCAGGTCGGTGTACGAGGAGCACGGCCACGCCCTGCTCGCGTACGCCACCCGGCTGACCGGAGACCGGGCCACCGCCGAGGACGTCGTCCAGGAGACGCTCATCCGCGCCTGGCGGCATTCCGAGATCCTGGTCAACGGGAAGGGATCGGTGCGCGGCTGGCTGCTGACGGTGGCCCGCAACATCATCACCGACCGCTACCGGGCCAGGGCGGCGCGCCCCGCGGAGGTCTCCGGGGAGGTGGCCGCTCCCCCGGTGGAGCAGGACCACGCGGACTCCATCGTGGACACGATGACCGTGCTGGGGGCCCTCGACCAGTTGTCGCCGGAGCACCGCGACGTGTTGAAGGAGCTGTACTACCGCCAGCTGAGCGTGGCCGAGGCGGCCGACAGCCTCGGCATCCCGGCGGGCACGGTCAAATCACGGGCGCACTACGCGCTCAAGGCACTGCGCGAGGTGTTCCGCCAGGGCGGGACCACGGAGGGCCGAGCGGGCAGACGAATGGGCAGGCCGCCCCGTCAGGGCGCCGGACTGCGAGAGGTGGTGGCATGAACCGGCAGCGGCACGAGGAGGAGGAATTGCTCGGCCCGTACGTTCTCGGCGTCCTGGACGGGGAGGAGCTCCGCCGGGTCGAGGAGCACATGAGCGGCTGCGTGCAATGCCGTGAGGAGGTGACCGCGTTGCGCGAGATGGAAGCGGCCTTGGGCGAGGTGCCCGCGGAGGCCTTCCTCGACGGACCGCCGCAGGGCGGTGATCTGCTGCTCCAGCGCACGCTGCGGCAGGTGCGGGGCGAGGCCTCGGGCGAGCGGCGCCGACGATGGGGTGTCGCCGGACTGGCGGCGGCGGCCTCGCTGGCCGCGGTGTTCTGGGCCGGGGCGCAGCTGGGCTCGGCGGACGGCGAGCAGGTGGCCCTGCCCCCACAGCCCTCGCCCACGGTCTCGGCGCAGCCTTCGCCGCCACCGGCGGGTACGAAGGTGGCGTCGGCGACCGACGTGCGCACGAACGCGCGGATGACCGTACAGGTCATGCCCGCCGCCAAGTGGGTGCGGGTGCACGCGGCCGTGGCGGGGATCCCGCCGGGCGAGCGCTGCGTGCTGATCGTGGTCGGGAAGGACGGCAAGCGCACCACCGCCGGCAGCTGGGTCGTCGGCAGCCAGAACGGCGAGGGCAAGGGCGCCTCGCTGGACGGCTCGGCGGCGGTGGACCCGGCCAACGTCAGGGAGGTCGTGGTCGAGAACGAGTCGGGCACGCGGTTCGTGTCGGTGCCCATGCCGGTGTAGACCGGGGCGCTGCGGCGCACACCGGAACCCGGGCGGCCGTACGGGGGCCGCCCGGGCCCGGCGTCCGCCCGGGGCCGCCGGGAAACCCGTTTCCCCTCGTCAGACCCGGTGGGCACACTGACCGCATGCCACCGTCTGCCGAACACCTGCTCGCCGAACTCGATCCGCTCGCGCACGCCGACCGGCTGCGGCTGCTCGCCACCACCGCCCGCGGCCTCGCCCGCACCGGCGAACTGGGGAGCGTGCTGGAGGAGCTGGCCGGGCGGGGCCGCTACGAGCGGCGGCTGGCCGCACTCGCGGCCCTCGCGGGGAGGCAGAGCGGGTACCTGGCGCAGCGGCTGGCCGACCCGGACCCGGTGGTGCGGTCCCTCGCCCACCGGGCCGTCCGTACCCTTCCGGTGCCGGACGGGGCGATCGAGGCGGCGTACGAGGACGCCTCCGCCGTGGTCCGCCGGGAGCTGTCGCTGGCCGTGCTCCGCGGTTCGCGCCAGGCGCTCGCGGAGCGGCTGACGCCCGTCCTGAGGGCCGAGTGGGGCGACGCCGAAGCGGCCTCGCTGCTCCCCGCCTGCGGACCCGGGTTCGTCGCCCGGCTGCTGCCGGAACTGGCCGACGCCGTCACGCACTGGGGCCGGCTGGGGCGCCTGCACCCCGGCCCGGTGCTGGACCGGGCGGCGGCCGAACTGGCGGAGCTGCCGGAGAACCTGCGCGCCGCCTGGTGGCACCGCCGGGCGCCGGGAGTGGCCGCGGCTCTGCCCGCCGCACCCGAGCGGGTGCTCGGCCTGCTGGAGCAGTACGGACCGGCCCGGCTGCCCCGGCCGCTGGAGGGCGGGGCCGGCCACCTCATCACCGCCGACGCGGAGCGGTTCGTACGGTGGCTGACCGCGCCCGAGCGGGCGGGCGGCTACCAGGAGTACTTCCTTCCGCGCTCCCTGCTGCGCCGGCTCGTCCACGCCGATCCGCCGTCCCTGCCCGCCCTCGGCCGCCGCTGGGCGGAGCGTCCCGAGTACCTGGCCGCACTGTTGAAGGCGCTCCCCCCGGGCCGCCGCGAGGAGTTCCACGACGCCGCCGTCGCGCACGTCCGCGCTCCGGGCAGGGCGCTCCCCGACTCCGTCCTGGCCGTGCTCCCGCGCGAGCGCCGCGAGGACGAGGCGCGGCGCGAACTGGCGCGCGGCCGCCTCAAGGGGTGGCCGGACGAGCGGCTCCTGGAACTGGTCGCGCACCTTCCGGTCGCCGAGGCCCGGCCCGAACTCCTCGCCGCGACGCGACGGTCCGACGCCGAGGTCCGCCGGGCGGCGTGGCCGCGGCTCGTCCAGAACGCGGTCCGCGCGCGCGACGCCGAAGCACTGGGCGAGGTGCTCGCCCTGATGGCGCAGCGGCTGCGCAACGACCGCGACCCCGTGCGCGCCGCCGCGCTGACGGCGCTGGCCGGGGTGCCGCTGTCGCTGCTGGCCGCCGAGGCGTCGGTCGCCTCCGTGGAGCGGATCGCCCTGGACGCCGCGGAGGCCCGCGACTGCTCGGTGGAGACCCGTTCCGTCCTGGAACGCCTGGTGTTCGCCGTACTGGAGAGCCCGGATCCCGCTCCCGTACTGCTCGACTGGGCGCTGCGCACCCTCCACGACCTCGTCGTGCGCACGGGCCTTCTGGTGCGCGGGGGTTGCGGTCACAGGCTCCCGCGCGGCCGGGAACGGCAGGTCTTCGAAGCGGTGCGGCCCCGGCTCGGCGTGCACGCGGCCAAGGGCGAATACGGGGCGCTGGTCTCGTTCGCGGCCTACCTGGGCGAGCGCGGCCGCCGTCTGCCGGAGCTCCAGCGGATGCTCGACGAGGCCCGCACGCGCTGCTCCGACTCGCTGTTCCCCCAGTTCGCGAGGGTCTGGCTGGCCGACTCGGCCACGCGTGGCGAGCGCGTGGCCGCGCTGCTGGAGCAGGAACCCTCGGCGGTCGCGCTGGCGCCCGTACTGGAGGTGCTGTCGGCGCACCGCACCGATCTGCTGGACCGCGTGCTCGCCGCGCGCCCGCCGTACGGCCGCTTCCTGCGCGAGGGCTCCGTGCGGCCGCTGCCCCGGTTCGACCGGGCGTCCCTGTGGGTCCCGCGCCAGCAGGAGGAGGCGGCCTGGCTGGCGGAGGTCGCCGTCGGCGACGAGTCGCGGACGGAGTACCAGCGTTCGGACGTCCTGCGGGCCGCGGCGCTGATCCCCGACCACGGGCTGGAGCTCGTACGGCGGCACGCGGGCTCGGCGCAGACGCTGCTCGCGGAGACCGCGCTCGCCGCCTCGGCCCGGACCGTCGAGCCGGCGGCGGCCTTGCCCGAACTGCTCGCGCACGCGGGCGACGACCGCGCCCGCGTCGCGGTGTACGCGGCGGGGCGGGCAGCGGCCGCGACCGCGCCGACGCGGCTCGCCGAGCTGCTGGAGGGGCTGCTGGGCCGGGCCGCGGGCGTGAAGGTGACCAGCCGCAAGGAGGCGGTCCGGCTGACCGTGCGCTTCCTGCCGCCCCGGCAGGCCGTGGCACTGCTGGCGCGCATCACGGACGACGAGGACAGCCACCCCGATGTGGTGACCGCGGCGGTGGGCCTCGCGATCGGGCTCCTGTCGGCCGGGGAGGTCTGGCCCCTGCTGGAGCGCTCCGCGGCGAGCGGAACGCGGGAGGCCGGGGCCGTGATGGCGCAGACCCCGACGCTGTGGGTGGCGCAGCGCCACCGGCCGCGCTACGCCCGGCTGGTGGCGCTCCTGGCCGCCTCCGCGCACCCGTCCGTGGCCGCGCAGGCGATCGCGGCGCTGCCGCAATGGGTCGCGTACGCGCCCGAGGCGGCGGACCCCGTACGCCGGGCCGTCTGCGACCTGGCCCCGAACCCGCACTGGAAGGGCGCGGCGACGGCGCTGGAGAAGATCGCCGGTTCGGGGCTGGCGCATCCCGTCGGCGGCGGTGAGCCCGGGAGCCCGTTCCACCGCGCCGTGGCCGAGCTGTTGGCCGTCGTACGCTCCGGCGACGGCCCGGAGGCCGGGGCCGAGAGGGACCTGCCGGCGCTCCAGCGCGTCCGGTTCCTGTGCCTGAGCCTCGCGGAGGAGCACGACGGGCTGCGTGCGGCCCTGGTGCGGCAGCTCGCGGGTGAACCGGCCCTGGCCACGGTCCGCGTGGCGCTGCTGCGGCGGTCGGTGGACCTGCGCGCGGAGCTGCCGGAGCTGCGTGCGGCGCTGGACGCCCTGGTCGAGGCCCATGCGGGCCGGCCGGCAGCGGCGGCGTCGACGGCGGACGCACTGCGCGACGGGAACTGGTACGGCGACCGGGTCGGGGATCCGGCCGTCGTGCTGGAGGCCGTACGCTCACTCGCACAGGACGGGGCCCCGGTTCCGGGGCTGTTCGCCGTCGCGCTCACCTCGGCGATGGGCCGGCGCTGCGGCTGGGCGCCGCAGTGGCGTGAGGTGCTGCGGGGGCTGAGGCGGCACGCGGATCAGGAGGTACGGGAGGCGGCACTGGTGGTGTTCACGCACCAGGAGTGACCGGCGGCGGCGGTCGGTGGATCGTGTCACCGATCCCGTCACCATCCGGACTGATCATCACATTGCGCTCCATGACATCCTGTGACGTCACAACTCGCCGGACGGGATCGGCGGACGTCCGGGGAATATGGGGAAGGTCGATGAGGCTCTGCTTCCTGGTGGAGGAGCACTACCGCCACGACGGCATGCCGAACGAGGTGATCCGGCAGCTGACCGCCTGGGGACACCAGGTGGACGTGGTGCGGCCGGGCGGCTCGCTGCTGCGCATGGACGAGGTCATGGGCTCGGGCGCGCACGACGCCTGGGTGCTCAAAACGGTGTCGGGCGGGCCCGGGCTGACCCTGCTCGAAGCCGCCGCCGCGGCCGGCATGACCACCGTCAACGACGCCCGCTCGATCCGGGGCGTCCGGGACAAGGCGCTGGCCGCCGCCATCGGCCGGACCCGGGGGCTCCCGATGCCGCCGACGTACGCCGTGGCGCGGCCGGACCTGCTGCGGGAGATACCGGTGGCGCAGTACCCGCTCGTGGTCAAGCCGGCGGACGGCAGCTCCGGCCGCGCCGTGCACCTGGTGTCCTCGCCCGGGGAGCTCGAAGCGCTGCTCCCGGAGCTGGCGGGCGAGCACATGCTCATCGCCCAGCCGTACGTGGCCAACTCGGGCACCGACATCAAGGTGTACGCGGTCGGCGGGGAGCTCTTCGCCACCGAGCGCTGTTCGCCCCTGCACCCGGATCCGGCGGTACGGGAGCGGCGGGTTCCGCTGTCGGCCGAGGTGGCCGCGATCGCCGCGCAGGTGGGGGCGGTCTACGGGCTCGACCTGTACGGGGTGGACGTGCTGCTGGGTCCGGAAGGGCCGGTGGTGGTGGACGTGAACGACTTCCCCAGCTTCCGTCAGGTCCCGGACGCGGCGGCCCGGGTGGGGCGGGCCGTACTCGGGCTGGCCCGGGCGGGCGGCCGGGCGGCGGACTCCGGCGTCCGTCCGCCGGCTCACGGACTCCCGCTGCCGATCCCGGCGCAGGCTTCCTCGGCGCAGGCTTCCGCAGCGCAAGCCCCCGCGGCACAGGCTCCCGCGGCTGCGGCCTCCACGCGGGCCGGCGAGGCCGCGCTGTGAGGATCTGCCTGGTCACGCCCGAGCCCGGCCATCCGCTGCTGGCCGCTGCGAGGGCGCTGCTCGAAGCCGAAGGGCACCGGGTGGAGTCGCTGGATCCGGGTGCGGCGGTCGCAGCCCCCGCCGGGCCGGCCGACGTATACCTGCTGAAGGCGCGGACGCCGCGGGCGCTGGACCTCGCGCGGGAGCTGGAGCGGCGCGGGGCCCCGGTGCTGAACTCGGCGGCGGCCACCGCGCTCTGCCAGGACCGCACCCGGATGGCGGAGCTGGCGCTGGGCGCCGGGCTGCCGTTCGCGGGCACCCGTACCTACGGCTCGCTCGCGGACTGGGCCGCCGGCGCTCCGTTCGGGGGCTCGCCGCTGGTGGTCAAGAGCCGGCACAGCCGCCGGGCCGACCTGGTGGCCCGGGTCGACGACGCGGTCCGGCTGCGCGAGCTCGCACGGGCCTGGCCGCAGGAGCCCGTCGTGGTCCAGGAGTTCGCGCCGAACAGCGGCTGGGACCACAAGCTGTGGGCGATCGGGGACCGGGTCTTCGCCGCCCTGCGCCGCTCGGAACTCGCACCGGAGGGCCGGGGCCCGACGCGGCCGCTCGCCCCGGCCGAACTGCCGCCCGGCTGGGCGGACCTGGTCCGCCGCACCGGCGAGGTCTTCTCACTCGACGTGTACGGGGTCGACCTCATCGAGACGGGCGACGGCGCCCCGCTCATCGTGGACGTCAACGCCTTCCCCGGGATCCGGGGCCAGGCCGGCGCCCCGCAGGCCCTGGCGGCGCTGGCCCTGGACCGGGCCGCGGCTGCGCGCTGATCGCGTCGTGCGGGGACCGGACAGGGGGAATCCGCGCCGCGGGGCGTGTCGGCGGGCCGGGGCCGCGGCGGCCGCCGTGAGGATCGGCGGATGGGCGTCGTACTGCCGGTCCTCTTCGCGCTGTTCGCGGCGCTCAGCAACGCGCTGGCCACCGTGCTCCAGCGGCGGGCGGCGCTCACCGTGCCGCAGAGCGAGGGCTTCCGCTTCGGGCTGGTCCTCGACCTGTTGAGGCGGCCCGTGTGGATCGCCGGGATCCTGGCGGTGATCGCGGCCGGCGTGGGGCAGGCCGCGGCGCTGGCCACGGGCGCGCTGGTCCTCGTACAGCCGCTGTTCGTGCTGGAGCTGCCGCTCGCGCTGCTGATCGCCTCGCTGGTGACGCGGCAGCGGCTGTCGGGCGCCCTGTGGCTGGCCGTGGCGGGGGTCGTGACCGGGCTGGGGGTGGCCATGGCCGCGGCCTCCCCCACCGGGAACCGGACGCACGTGCCGGCCGACCGGTGGATTCCGGCCCTCGTGGCGTGCGCGGCCGTCGTGGCGGCGCTGGCGGTGGCCGGGCTGCGCCGCCCGCCGGGGCGCGCCCGGGCCGGCTGCCTCGGCGCGGCCACCGCCGTCTGCTACGCGATCACGGCCGCCCTGATGAAGCACTCCGTGTACGTGCTGACGGAGAGCGGCCTCGTCGGATTCCTCACCACGTGGCAGACGTACGCGTTCGGAGCGACCGGCATCTGCGCCCTGCTGCTGCTCGAACACGCCATGCAGGGCGGGCCGCTGGTCGCCTCTCAGCCCGCGCTGACGCTGGGCGACGCGAGCGTCAGCGTCGCCCTGGGCGTGGTGCTGTACGAGGAGCACCTGCGGTCGGGCTGGTGGGTGCTGCCCCAGCTGCTGGGCGTGGCGCTGGTCTGCCTGGGTGTCTTCGCGCTCGCGCGGGCCGGCACGGGCGCCCCCTGACGCCGTCGGCGGGCGCGCGGTAGCGTGCCGGGCAGTCGAGTGGGGGCGGTATCCATGCGCGCGGTGGTGTTCGAGCGGTACGGGCGGCCGGCCGAGGTCCGCGAGGTGCCCGATCCGAGTCCGTCGCCGGGCGGGGTCGTGGTGCGCGTCGAGGCCACCGGCCTGTGCCGCAGCGACTGGCACGGATGGATGGGACACGATCCGGACATCGTGCTGCCGCACGTGCCCGGGCACGAACTGGCCGGTGTGGTGGAGGCGGTGGGCTCCCTGGTGGTGAGCTGGCGGCCCGGGGACCGGGTCACCGTGCCGTTCGTCTGCGCCTGCGGGAGCTGCGCCGACTGCGCGGCCGGCGAGCAGCAGGTGTGTGCCCGGCAGACGCAGCCCGGCTTCACGCACTGGGGCTCCTTCGCGCGGTACGTGGCCCTGGAGCACGCCGACGTCAACCTCGTTGCGGTGCCGGAGGAGCTCTCGTACGCGACGGCCGCCGCGCTGGGGTGCCGCTTCGCGACGGCGTTCCGGGCCGTGGCCCGGCGGGGGCGGGTGGCGCCGGGCGAGTGGGTCGCCGTGCACGGGTGCGGCGGGGTGGGGCTGTCGGCGGTGATGGTCGCGGTGGCGGCCGGGGCGCGGGTGGTCGCGGTGGACACGGCGCCGGGAGCGCTGGAGCTGGCGCGGGAGTTCGGGGCGGCGCACTGCGTGGACGCGCGGGCGGGCGGCACGGCCGAGGCCGTACGGGAGCTGACGGGCGGCGGCGCGCACCTCTCGCTCGACGCGCTGGGTTCGCCGGCGACCGCCGCCGCCTCCGTCGAGGGACTGCGCCGGCGGGGGCGGCACGTGCAGGTGGGGCTGCTGCCTGCGGCGGCGGGGGAGACGGCCCTGCCGATGGAACGCGTGATCGGCTGGGAGCTGGAGGTCCTCGGCAGCCACGGCATGGCCGCGCACGCGTACCCGCCGATGATGGAACTGGTCCGCTCCGGCGCCCTGCGCCCCGACCTCCTGGTCACGTCGACGATCCCCCTGGAAGCGGCTCCCGCGGCTCTGGCCGCGATGGACACGACCCCCACCCGCGGCGTCACGATCATCCTGCCGGGCGTGCCTGCGCGGACCTGAGCCCGCGGCGATGCCCTATCACGCGCAGGGCGGGAGCTGTTCGCGCACCCGTCGCGGATCGGGGTTGGCGTGCGGCAGGCCGGCGACGAAGACGGTCGGCACGGTCTCGTTTCCGTCGTTGGCCGCTCTCACGGCAGCCGCCCCGGCCGGGTCCCGCCAGATGTCGACCCAGTGGGCCCGGCGGGCGCTGCGGCCCAGCCGGATGCGCATCCGCAGACAGAACGTGCGGCCGGGCCGCCAGTACACGATCGGCCGGCCGTCGACGCAGCTGCGCTCCTGCACCTCCAGCGTGCCGATCGACTATCGACGGATCCTCAGGGGGTGTGCTCGGGGCCCGTCAGGCCCGTGATCTCGCGGACGTGGTTCAGGCTCGGGTCCAGGAGGACCGCGTGGAGCCGCTGGAAGAGCTGGCGGGCCGCGACCGCGTTCCAGTCGGGCGGCAGGAGTTCGGTCGGCAGGCCCGGGTCGAGGTAGGGAAGGCGGCGCCACTGCGTGAGCAGGGGGACGTAGTGGCGGAACGCCTCGGCCGGGTCCGGCTCCCCCTCCGCCGCGAGGCGCGCGGCGACGGGGGCGTAGGTGTCGGTGAAGGCCGCGTACTGGGTCTGGATCGCCGGGAAGTCCCACCAGTCGCTGACCGTCTGCGCCAGGTCGCTGAAGGCGGCGTAGTCGGCGGCGAACAGGTGGACGTACTCGCTGAGGCCGAGCCGTACGAGCATCGCCCGGGCGTCGTCGAGCAGCCGCCCGGGCGCCAGCCACACGCCCGGCGCGATGTTGCCGAAGCCGAGCCAGGTCAGCCGGGTGCGCAACTGGTAGCGGTGGGAGCGCTCGGACTCCGGTACGGAGAACACCGCCATGGCCCAGCCGTCGGCCAGGTCGGCGGGTTCGAGGCTCGCGAAGATGCGGCGGTCGCCCTCGTCGAAGACGGGGTGCGCGGCCGGGCTGAGCCGGTACCCGGTGGCGCCCCGGCGCTCCGGTTCGAGGACTCCGCGCTTCTTCAGGCGCGAGATCGCCGACCGCACCGCCGGGCCGTCCACGTCCAGCTCGCCCATCAGCGTGATCAGGTCCGCGATGGAGATCCAGCCGCCGAGGCGGCGCAGGAACGCTCCGTAGACCGTGTTGATCAACGAGCTGGGCCTGAGGGGGCTGTCCGACATGATCGCCTTCCGTAGTGCGCGGTCGCGATCATATCCAGCCGCCCCCCGCGGCCCCGGCCCCTACCGCGCAAGCGGCGTCCGCGCGAAGGCCCCCGAGAGCAGGTGGCCCGCGCCCGGGGCCACCGCCGGCAGGTCGAGGGCGCGCATCATCTGGTGGGCGGTGCAGACGGCCGCCGACACCACCGGCTTGCCCAGCAGCTGTTCGGCCTCCTCGATGGCTCCGAGCGAGGGCATCTGCACGCAGGCCGAGAGCACGACCGCGTCGGCGTCCGCGTACTCCAGTGCGCGGGCGAGCCCGGGCAGCTTGGCCGGGTCGTGGGCGGCCACGTCGAGGTTGTCCGGGATTTCCAGGGCCTCGTAGTCGAGGACCTCGATGCCCTCGTGGGTGAGGTAGTCCACGACGGTCCGCGTGAGCGGGCGCATGTACGGGGCGAGCAGCGCGATCTTGCGGGCGCCCATGGTGTGCAGTCCGTGGACGAGGGCGCCGGCACTGGTGACCACGGGCGCGGGGGCGCCGTTCCCGACCGTACGGGTGTGCAGCCGCTGCTCCGCGGTGCGGTGGTAGCCGAGGCCCATGCTCATGATCGCGACCAGGCAGGCGTAGCCCAGCACGTCGACGCGGGCGTCGGACAGCTCCACCGCGCAGCGGTCGGAGTCGGCGTCCATGGCCTTGAGCTGTTCCGGGGTCACATGGGTCATGCGCATCCGGCTGGAGTGGAAGGTGAACCTCTCGTCGGGCAGCACCGCCTGGCGGGCGCGCAGGATGGCGGGGACCTCGGTCTCCATGGTCACGTTCGAGCTCGGCACGATCTGGCCGATGCGGTAGGTACGGGGCGGCACGGGTGCTCCTCGGTGCTTGCTGGCGTAGGGGGGTCAGCGGGCGTCGACGACCGGGTTGACCAGGGTGCCGATGCGCTCCACGGTCGCCTCGACCGTGTCGCCCGGAACCAGGAACTCCGGCGGCACCATGCCGGCGCCGACTCCGGACGGAGATCCGGTCGCGATGACGTCGCCGGGCTCCAGGGTCACGCCGGAGCTGATGTCGGCGATGAGGCGGGCGATCGGGAACAGCATGTGCCGCGTGTTCGACTTCTGCTTCGTGACGCCGTTGACGCGCAGGGAGAGGTCCAGGGCCATCGGGTCGGGGATCTCGTCCGCGGTGACCACCACCGGGCCGAAGGGGGCGTACGAGTCCTGTCCCTTGGAGAAGAACCACTGGCCGGAGCGGCGCTGGTCGCGGGCGCTGATGTCGTTGACGATGCTGAAGCCGAAGACGTGCTCGTACGCGTCCTCCTCTCTCACGCGGTACGCGGTACGGCCGATGACGACGGCCAGTTCGCACTCCCAGTCGAGTTGGCGCGTGAGGTTTCCGTTGTGCAGGATCGGCGCGCCGGGGCCGGTGACGGCGGTGGCGGGCTTGCTGAACAGGACGGGACGGGTGGGGAGTTCCTTGTCGGTGTCCAGGCTGCGGCTGGACTCCTCGACGTGCTCGACGTAGTTGAGGCCGACCCCGATGATCTTGCCGGGGCGCAGCGGGGCGGCCGGGGTGACGCCTTCGAGCCGGTGGGCTCCCCCGGCCGGCCGGGCGGCCGGATCGGCCTCGATCAGGCGGCGGGCGGCCTCCTGAGCGGCGGGGCCCGCCTGGATGAAGGAGAGCAGATCGCCGGGCAGGTCGACGCCGGCGTGGTCGGCGAGGACTCCGAGGTCGAGGACGAGACCGTCGACGTCGGCGCCGAGCCGGGGCGTTGAATCGCCGGCGGCGGCGGTGGTGAAGGTGAGCAGTCGCATGGTGGGGTTCCTCGGGGTCAGGCGGTGGCGGTCGGGGCGGCGGCACTCGGCGCGGCGGCGGCCGGCATCGGCTGGTGGCCGTCGTTGTCCGGGTACGCCTCTTCGCGGTGGAAGCCGAGCGAGCGCATCACGGGGAAGTCGTTGAAGGAGAACAGGCAGGCGTCCTCGGACCGGTCGAGGTTGTGGTGCTCGTGCCAGGCCCAGGACGGGACGCAGAAGATGTCGCCCTGGCGCCATTCGAAGCGCTGCCCGGCGATGACCGAGACCCCGTGCCCCTTGGCCGCCGTGTAGATCACCGAGCCGGTGTGCCGATGGGCGCGGGTGGCCTGTCCGGGGCGCAGCAGCTGCATGTGGGCCCCCATGGTCGGCATCACGGAGCCGCCGGTGACCGGGTTGGTGTACTCGGCGATGATCCCGTCGTACGGGGAGCCCTCGCTCGCCCCGGCGAGGCCGAGAAGGGCCTCGTACGTCGGCTCCCAGGGGTAGGCGAGCAGGGGCGAGTAGGGCCGGCTCCAGCGCTCCGAGCCGTACGGGAGCAGGTTCGCGGCGTATTCGAGCACGGAGGAGTTGACCACCTTGCCGGGCGTCTGGTGGAGCTCGGGGTGGACCTCGTAGAACCCGGCGTCCAGCGCGTTGACGAGCGGGATGTCGAGGCCGTCCTGCCAGATGACGGGCCCCTCCTCGCCGTCGTTGCCGTGCTCGTGCCAGGTGCCGTTGGGGGTGATGGCGAAGTCGCGCGAGCCGACCCGCAGCTTCTGGCCGTCGACGACGGTCCAGGCGCCGGTGCCCTCGTGGACGAAGCGCAGGGCGGCGGCCTGGTGGCGGTGGGCGGTCATGGCCTCGCCGGGGCCCATGATCTGGAGCCCGGTGTAGAGGAGGCCGGCGGCGGCGCTGACGTCCTTGCGGCCGGGGTTGACGAGCATCACGACGCGGCGGCCCGCGTCGTCGGCCTTGACCATGCCGAGTGCCTTGTGGACGAGGGGCCGCAGCTCCTCGTAACGCCACAGCACGGGAACGGACTTGGGCTGCGGGTACCAGGGCTCGATGTCGTTGGCCACGGTCCACAGGGCGCCGGCGTCCAGGGCTTCGAGTTCGCCGTAGTACGCGGTGAGCTCGGGGGTGTCACTGACCCGGGCGCGGCCGAGCATGGTGTCGTCCTGCTCGATGGTCATACGTCCTCCTCAGGTGTGGTGATCCGGGGGCCCTCGGGCGGTGCGGTGAACGTCACCGGCAGCCGGGGGCGGTTGTCGACTTCGAGGCGGAAGACGTCGAAGCGGTTGTAGTGGCCGGTGATGTCGTGCATCTGCTTGGGCTGGATGCACCGGCCGAGGTCTATCTCGCCGTAGACGATGCCCTCGTCGTCGACGAGCGGTTCGGTGACCGGGCGGCCGTCGGGGCCGAAGATCCCGGACAGGGCGCTGCGGGGCCGCCGGAACAGGGCGCGCAGCTCCTCGTCGTCCCCGGCGAGCAGGTCCACGATCTCCGGGGAGACGGTGGAGCAGGAGACGACGGAGAAGACCTTGCCCTCGAAGCTGTGGGCGGCGGTACGGACGGCGATGGCCTCGGCCATGTCGTAGTCGGCCGGGGCCACGGGCAGGGCGATGTAGCAGGAGGCGTGCACGAGTTCGCCCTGCGCGAGGAGGGTGAACCGGGCCAGCGTGTTGGTGTTCTCGCCGCAGGCCAGGGCGCCGAGCGGCCCCACGGAGGTGGGGTGGACGCGCAGGGAGCTGCCGTCGCCGCCGGTCCAGGTGAGCTTCTCGGCCCAGGTGGGCACCAGTTTGCGGTGCACGCCGAGGAGCGCGCCGTCGGAGCCGATGGTGAGCAGCGTGTTGTAGAGGACGCCGAGGCTGTGCGCGGCGCGCTCGTTGACGCCAATGACGAGGACGACCCCGTACTGGCGGGCCGCCGCGCGCAGGGCGTCCACGTACGGGCCGGGCACGTCGACCGAGGCGCGCTGGAGGCGCTCGAACCAGGGCGAGCCCTGGACGGGGTTCATCGTCCAGTTCCAGTAGGGGTAGCCGGGTACGAACACCTCGGGGAAGACGACGAGTTCGGCGCCGTTCCCGGCCGCCTCGGCGATGAGCGCAACGGCCTTGTCGACGGTGGCGGCGGGGTCGAGGTAGACGGGCGAGGCCTGGACGGCCGCCGCCGTGAAGCGGGGCAGACGGCTCTGGGGCAGGTGGCCCGGGGGCACGGGCCTCGGGGGCACGGGGCTCCGGGGCAGGGGCGGGCGGCCCGGGGTCGGGCCCTCGGGGGGCGCGCCCTTCGGCGGGGTCTCCATCGGGGTCTCCATCGGGGTCTCCTCAGTTGGCCGCTGCGGCGGCGGCCAGGCGCGGAAGCCAGCGCTGGTGCACCGGCGCGACGGGCTGCCGCAGCAGCTCCAGGCGCGGCGGCACCCGGTCGGTGCGGGCGGCGGGGGGTTTGCCGCTCCCCGCCTGCCAGCCGGGCGCCCAGGGCGCGGCGGGCCCGCGGTAGCCCTGGGCGGCCGCGGCGTGCAGGGTCCACAGGGGGTCGTGGAGCTGGGCGCGGCCCACCCCGCACAGGTCGGCCCGGCCGGCCAGGATGATCGAGTTCACGTCGTCGTACGTGGAGATCGCGCCGACGGCGATGGTGGGCAGCCCGGTGGCGTTGCGGATCAGGTCGGCGTACGGGGTCTGGTAGCTGCGCCCGTAGCGGGGCCGCTCGTGGGCGACGACCTCGCCGGTGGAGACGTCGATCCCGTCGGCCCCCGCGTCGGCGAGGGCCCGGGCGATCGCCACGGCGTCGGCCTCGCTCAGTCCTCCCTCGGCCCAGTCGGCCGCGGAGATCCGGACGAGCAGCGCCTTCCCGGCGGGCCACACCTCCCGTACGGCGCGCAGCACTTCGAGCGGGAGGCGCAGCCGCCCGGCGAGGTCGCCGCCGTACTCGTCGGTGCGCAGGTTGGTCAGCGGCGAGAGGAACCCGGAGAGCAACTGCCCGTGCCCGTATTGGAGTTCCAGTACTTCGAAGCCGGCCCGGTCGGCGCGCCGGGCCGCGCGCACGAAGTCCCGTACGACGAGGTCCATATCGGCTGTGGTGGCCTCGCGCGGCAGGGGGCTGCGCTCGTCCCAGGCCACGGCGGACGCGGCGATCGGCGGGGCGTCGCCGACGGCCGCGCGGCGGCCGGCGTGGGTGAGCTGGATGCCGAGGCAGGTGTCGGACTGGCCGTGGACGAAGTCGGTGATCCGCCGCCAGGCGGCTTCCTGCCCGTCGGTGTACAGGCCGGGGCAGCCGGGGGTGGCCCGGCCTTCGGCGCTGACGGCGGTCATCCCGGCGAGGACCAGGCCGGAGCCTCCGAGGGCCTGGGTGCTGAGGTGCACGAGGTCGAAATCGCCCGGAACGCCTTCGCGGGCCGTGCCGAGGGCGGTGGGCGGCACCACCACCCGGTTGCGCAGGAGCAGCCCGCCGAGGGGGAAGGGACGGAACATCGGCGGCACGGGGGCGGAGGAGTTGACGGCGGCCGTGAACTCCTCGTCGCGCACGCGCAGGTTGTCGTACGTGACGCGGCGGCTGCGGGTCAGCAGGTTGAAGGCGAACTGCGGCGGCTCCTGGTCCACGTAGCGGCCGATGTTCTCGAACCATTCGAGGCTGGCCTGGGCGGCTCGCTGGGTGGATTCCACCACCGGCCGGCGCTCGGCCTCGTAGGCCGCGAGCGCGCCCGGCACGTCCGGGTGCTCGTGCAGGCAGGCGGCCAGGGCCAGGGCGTCCTCCATGGCCAGCTTGGTGCCGGAGCCGATGGAGAAGTGGGCGGTGTGGGCGGCGTCGCCGAGCAGGACCACGTTCTCGTGCCGCCAGGTGCGGTTGCGCACGGTGGTGAAGCGCAGCCACTTGGAGTTGTTGGGGAGGAGCCGGTGCCCGTCCAGGTGGGCGGCGAGCAGTTCCTCGCAGCGGCCGATGCTGTCGAGGTCGCTGGTGCCCGGCGGGTGGTCGCGGTCGGCGAACTCCGCGAAGCCGGCGCCCCGCCAGGCGGCTTCGTCCATCTCCACGATGAAGGTGGAGCGGGTGGAGTCGTAGGGGTAGGCGTGCACCTGGAGGGTGCCGAAGTCCCGCTCCTCGACGAGGAAGGTGAAGGCCTCGAACACCTTGTCCGTGCCCAGCCACATGTAGCGGCCGGAGCGCTCGTCCAGGTCGGTCCCGAAGACGTCCGCGTAGGCGGCGCGAGTGGCGGACCGTACGCCGTCGCAGGCGACGACGAGGTCGTACGAGGCGGCCAGTTCGGCGGGGGGCGGGGACTGCGTGCGGTAGCGGACGTCCACCGCGAGTGCGGCGCACCGCTCCTGGAGGATCCGCAGCAGCTGCCGGCGGCCGAGGGCGGCGAAGCCGTGGCCCCCGGAGGTCAGGGTCCGGCTCCGGTGGATGACGTCGATGTCGCTCCAGCGGGCGAACTCCGCCGACATGGCCGCGTAGATCTCGGGATCGGCCTGCGCGATGCCGTCGAGGGTCTCGTCGGAGAAGACGACCCCGAAGCCGAACGTGTCGTCGGGAGCGCCCCGCTCCCAGACGGTGACGTCCCAGTGGGGGGAGAGCTGCTTGGCCAGGGCTGCGAAGTACAGCCCGCCGGGCCCTCCTCCGATGACTGCTACGCGCACGGCGTACCTCCTCGTGGTTCCGGAACAATATATGGCGTAGATTTGACGACCGTCAACAATGCTCGACATCCTTGGCGGCAAGGGTGCGGAGCTCGGGCGCCTGCGGACCCGATTTCGTCAGCACCTCGCGTACGTCGGCGGGCCAGGGCGTGGTCCCGGCCGCACGGGCCGCGGAGTGGGCGATGACCATCCGCCCGGTGGCGGCCTCCACGTTCTCCTCGCCGGTGACGGTGAACACGTACGTCAGGGAGCTGGAGCCGACCTTGGCGACGCTCAGCTCGATCCGCACGGCCTCGCCGAACCAGAGCCGGGCCCGGTAGTCGGCTTCGAAGTGCACGCGCGGGGTGCTGCCGAAGAGGTGCGCGAGACCGAGGCGGCGCAGCAGTACGGCTTCGGCCGCTTCCACCCAGCGCACGACGGTGGAGTGGTGGTAGTGCCCGGCGGCGTCGGTGTCGGGCCATTCGACGCGGCGCTCGATGACCACGCAGGGGAGGCGCGGGACGAGGGACTCGGGGCAGCCGGCGGCGCAGCCGTGGTCGGTCCCGGCCGGCGCTTCCGCGGGCGCTTCCGTGGGCGCTTGCGCGGGCGCGCCGGAGGGCCGCCGCGGCGGCTGGGCCGGCACCGCGGCGGAGGCACGCGCCCACTCGCGCAGCTCGCCGCGCTGGAGCTTCCCGTTGCCGGTGCGCGGGAGTCGGGCGACGAACTCCACGGCACGCGGGTACTTGTAGGGGGCGATGGCCCCCTTGACGTGGGCCTGGAGCTCCCGGGCCGTCGCCTCGTCCGCCGGGACCCCGGCGCCGAGCACGACGTACGCCTTGACCAGCATGCCGCGCCGCTCGTCCGGCGCGCCGACGACCCCGCACTCCTCGACGTACGGATGGGCGGCGAGGGCCTTCTCGACCTCCGGGCCCGCGATGTTGTATCCGGAGGAGACGATCATGTCGTCGCTGCGGGCGACGTACCAGAAGTAGCCGTCCGCGTCACGGACGTAGGTGTCGCCGGTGATGTTCCAGCCGTTCCTGACGTACGCGCTCTGGCGCGGATCGGCGAGGTAGCGGCAGCCGGTGGGACCGGTGACCGCCAGCAGGCCGGGCTGCCCGTCGGGGACGGGGCGGCCGTGCTCGTCGACCACGGCGGCGCGGAATCCGGGCACGGGCCGGCCCGTGGCACCGGGCCGGATCTCCTCGTCGGCCGCGGAGATGAAGACGTGCAGCATCTCGGTGGCGCCGATGCCGTCGATGATGCGCAGCCCGGTGGCGGCGTGGAACTCCTCCCACACGGAGGCGGGCAGCGCCTCTCCGGCGGACACGCACCGGCGCAGCCCGCCCAGTCGGCCCACCGCACCGGCGGCCATGATCGCGCGATAGGCGGTCGGGGCCGTGAACAGGACGGTCACCCGGTGCGCGGCGACCAGGTCGGCCAGCTGCTCCGGGGTCGCCTGCTCGATGAGCAGGGTCGCGGCCCCGACGTGCAGGGGGAAGACCACGAGCCCGCCGAGGCCGAAGGTGAAGGCGAGCGGCGGCGTTCCCGTGAAGACGTCGTCGGCGCGGGGCCTCAGCACGTGCCGGGAGAACGTATCGGCGTTGGCGAGGACGTCGCGGTGGAAGTGCAGGGTCGCCTTGGGCCGTCCGGTCGTACCGGAGGTGAAGGCGATGAGCGCCACGTCGTCCGCGGCGGTGGGGACGGTGGCGAACACCCCGCTCTTGGCCGCACAGCGCGCGGTCAGATCCATGTCGCCGGGGCCGCCGTACGCGAGGACGGGCAGCTCGGCGTCGCCCTGCGCCGCGGCCGTGGCGAGCTCGTCCACGTAGCGGTGGTCGCAGAGGGCGACGGCGGGGCGGCTGATCTCGCAGAGCTCGACGAGTTCGGCGGCGCGCAGCAGCGGCATCGTCGTGACGGCGACCCCGCCCGCTTTGAGGACGCCGAACCAGGCGGCCACGAGCCAGGGGTTGTTGGGCGCGCGCAGCAGGACGCGGTTGCCCGGTACGAGGGCGAAGTCCTCGGTGAGCACCTGGGCGACCTGGTTGGCGCGCCGCTGGAGCTCGCCGTACGTCCAGCGCTCGGTCGGGGTGAGCAGGCACGGGCGGTCGGGGCCCCAGCGCTCGACGGCATCGTCGAGCAGGCGTGCGGCGCAGTTGAGGCGGTCCGGGTAGTCCAGTTCGGGGAGGTCGAAGTGGAGTTCGGGCCAGAGGGGGAAGGCCGGCAGCCGGTCTCTGCAGAAGGAGTCGGCGTGCGCGGAAGGGGAGAGCTCCATGGGGCGGCACCTCAATCAGGGAGCAGCGGGGGAGACGCATGGAAGTTATCTCGATAATTTTGCGTCCGTCAACATTGCTCGATATTTTTGATGAACGCCGGGCCGTCACCGAGCCGGCAGGAACACCCGCACGGTGGTGCCGGATTCGCTTGCCACGACGGAGAGTTCGCCACCCGCCTCGGCCGCCAGGAGCTGGACGATCAGCAGCCCGCGGCCGCTCTCGGCGTCCGGGTCCACCTCCTCGGCGGGATCCGGCAGCCGGGGCGGGCGGATCCCCTGATCGGCGACCTCCAGCCGCAGCCACCCCCCGTCGAAGGCCAGCCCGACCCGCATCCGGCCGCCGGCGGCGGCGTGCTGGGCCGCGTTGCCCGCGAGCTCGCTCACGGCCAGCAGCAGGACGTCCGCCACCTCGGCGGAGACCGGCCAGCCCTCCAGCACGGCCCGGACACGGGCCCGCAGGATCGGGACGGCGGCCGGGGCGGGCTCCGCCACCCAGTGGGCGAAGCCGCGGGCGCGGGGCGAAGCCGGGGCTCCGGCGGCCGGGGAGCCGACACGGGCGCCGACGGCCGGGGAGCCCGCGGGGGCGGTGGTGGCGGCATCCGTTCCGGCGGGGAGGGCGGCGGTGGTGAGCATGACGTGCTCCCGGAGGGGAAGGCGACGCCCGCTGCGAGTGTCTCGTGTAACTGCCTGGGAACTCAGATGCCCCTTGGGCTTGTGGTCAGCGGAAACGCGTCGCTACAGTTGTGATTACACGTGTAACACGCTAAGCCTCCCCCGGTGCCTGCGCAAGCATTTCGGACAAACCGTTACGAAGCCTGAGCCACCCGCACCGGACCCGCCGGCCGCCGAGGCCGCACACCGAATTGGGAAGAGCTCGATGACGCAATCCCCCCCGGCCGAGTTCGACATCGCCGACATGACCTGGCCGCCCCCGCCGTACCAGCAGCCCGTGCCGCCCGTGACCGGCGCGGACGGCGTACGCCGCTTCGACGGGATCACGTACGCGACCACCCCCGGCTACCGCCCGCGCCTGCTCGACGTACAGCTCCCGGCGGGCGAGGGCCCGTTCCCGGCGGTCGTCTGGATCCACGGCGGCGGCTGGCTGGACGGCGACCGCCGCTACCCGCCGCCGACCGTGCCCGCCGCCCTGCTGCACGGCGCTGTGCTCGGGGCCGGGCTCGCGCTCGTCTCCATCGACTACCGGCACAGCCTCGAAGCCCCCTTCCCGGCCCAGCTGCACGACGTCAAGGCCGCGATCCGCTACGTCCGGCGGTTCGCCCCCGCGCTCGGCATCGACCCGGACCGGATCGGTGTCTGGGGAGAGTCGGCGGGCGGCCACCTGGCCGCGCTGGCCGGCCTCGTCCGCCCCGGTGGCACGGACTCCGAGACCCTGGCGGCGCTGGAGGGCTCCCACGGGGTCGGCTCCGGTGACACCGATGTCCTGGCCGTCGTCGACTGGTACGGGGTCCACGACCTGCCCGCCCTGGCCGCGCACCCGCTCCCGATGCCGACCGGCGCCGAGTTCCCCAACCCGTACGACGCCCTGCTGGGCGTTCCCGCGGCCGAGCAGGCCGAGCCGGCCCGGGTCGCGAGCCCGGTCACGTACGCCGTCCCCGGCTCGAACCCGCCGCCCTTCCTGCTGATCCACGGAACGGCGGACGGTCTCGTCCCGTACAGCCAGAGCGAGACCCTGGCCGAGGCGCTGACGGGCGCCGGCGGCGAGGTGACGCTGAAGCCGGTGGCGGACGCCGACCACATCTTCCTCGGCTCCCCCGACATCCCCGCCATCGTCGCGGAGAGCGTGGCCTTCCTGACCCGCCACCTGGGCGCGGGGGCCTGAGCTCCACCCCGATTCCACTGATGTCCCACCGTGGGGGCGCGGCGCGGCCGCGCCCCCACGTGTACGTCGAAAGGCATTCATGTCCCGGCACACACTCGCCCCGGCCGCCTCCGCCGCGGCCCTGCCGGGGGCGGCGGACCGAAGCCGTCGCCCCGGCATCCTGCTCCTTGCCGTGCTGCTGCTCGGTGCGGCCGCAGCGCTGGCCCTCACCGTCCGCGCGGACGTCGTGAACCCGCCGTTCCAGGCCGCGGACGAGCGGTGGCTGGACTGGATGGGCGGCCCGCACGAAGGGGTCCCCGCGGCCGTCGCCGCCGTCCTCGACTGGTTCGGCGGCCCGCTGGGCGTCGTCGTACCGCTCGCGGTGCTGGCCTTCCTGCTCGTCCGAAGACGGTGGGTCTCGGCGGGCTTCCTGCTCGGGGTCTACCTGGTGGGCAGCATGGCGGTGGTGCAGGGGCTCAAGCACCTGGTGGACCGCCCGCGCCCGGCCGACCCGATGGTCCGCGTCGACCACGGCTCGTTCCCCTCGGGCCACGCGGCGGGGGCGGCCCTGCTCGTCGTCCTGGTCGGCGTCCTGCTGGTCCCGGCCGCGCGGCGGCGGGGCTGGTGGGCCGGGGGCGCGGTGTTCACGCTGGCCATGATGTGGAGCCGCACCTGGCTGCACGCCCACTGGCTCAGCGACACCCTGGCGGGCGCGGCGGCCGGCGCCGGGACCGCACTGCTGGCGTGGTGGGCCTTCTCCCCCGCGCTCGCCCGGGAGCACGACGGCCGGGCGCACCCCGCCTAGGTGACGTTCTCGGCGCGGCCCTCTCCGGCCATGAACCGCCAGACCAGGGCGTGCCCCAGGACGATCAGTCCGATCAGCAGCAGGGCTTCGGCCTGGATGGGTCGCAGGCCGACGTGACCGGCGAGTTCGGGACGGGCGCCGACGACGGCGATCAGGACGTAGAGCAGTGCGGCGCCGGCCTGCTGCCGGGTGACGAAGCGGTCGCCGCGGGAGCGGGCCGGCAGCCGCAGGGTGCACGCACAACCGACCGCGGAGAGGGCGACGAAGGCCGCCCGCCAGATCTGCGGCTGCTCGGCACCGCCGATCTGCGCGAAGAGGCCCATCAGGGCGGGCAGCAGGAAGGAGAGGTAGATCCCGCCGACGACGCGCCGCAGGGAGGGGTCGCCCGTCCAGGCCGCATGGCTCTGGACGACGTTCCACCACAGGCCGACCAGGGTGAAGCAGGTGGCCGAGAAGAGGGCGTAGAAGGCGCTGACATCCATGGACCACGAGGGTGGCAGCGGGTCCGGGCCCGGCCGGCGCCACACGCCCCGCTCCGGCCCCGGCCACCCGGAACGGCTTACGCTACGCGGCCGCCGCTACGCCGCCCGCGCCGGCGCACCCGTCCGTCAGGAGGTGGCGCGGTGGACGAGGCGGGCCTCCATGGCGGGGACCGGCGGCGTCGCCCCCGTCTCGATCAGCTCGTGCAGGGCGTCGGCGACCCGCTCCGGGGAGGGCAGGTCCAGGCGGACCGTGGTGAGGGGCGGCTCCTGGAGGGCGGAGAGGACCAGGTCGTCGGAGCCGACGATCGCGACCTCGTCCGGTACCGCGATGCCCTCGGCCCGGAGTGCGTGCAGCAGCAGCGCCGCGTACTCGTCGTTGTACGCGAAGACGGCGTCCAGGCCCAGGCCCGGCCAGCGCCGGGCGAGGGCCGTCGCGGACTGTCTGGTGTACGCGAGCTCCACCGGCGCCACCGTCGCCATGTGCCGGGCCGCGACCGACTCCGCCCCGGCCAGGCGCGGAAGGGCGAGGGTGCCGAGGCCGCGCTCCTGGGGCAGGACCACGCCGATCCGCTTCCGGCCCCGGGAGATGAGGTGCTCGGCGGCGGCGGCGCCGATGTCCGCGTGGTCGAATCCGATGGTGTGGACGCCCGGCACCGGGCGGGCGGCGAACGCGAGGAGGCCGCGCACTCCGGCGCGGCTGAGCAGTTCGGCGGCCTGGGCGGTGAAACGGTCGCCGTCGAGGGCGACGACGGCCGCCGGGCGCAGCTCCGCCCAGGCACGGGCGGCGTCGAGGGGATCGGCGAAGCGGCCCGCGTGCAGGACGGTCGTGTAGCCGCGCCGGTCGAGTTCGCTGTGCAGGTCGTCGACCCAGTCGCTGACGAGCCGGCCGATCGCGGAGATCGAAGCGGGCATCAGGACGAGGTTGCTGCGCCCCGCGCGCAGGGACCGGGCCGCGGCGTGCGGTACGTAGCCGAGCTGCCGGGCCGCGTCGAGCACCCGCGTGCGCGTGCTCTCGCTGACCCGGTGGCCGGGGGTGTCGTTCAGTACGAACGACACGGTGGCGCGTGACACCCCCGCCAGCCGGGCGACGTCCGCGCTGGTGATCGACACGGGTGGCGCGGGACTGCTCGCCACCTTGGTCTTGGGCTCCCTGGGCATGGTCCTCGGTGCTCCTCGGGTAGACCGTCACCGCTTTCTCCCCAGGTTACACGAGTTAGATCATTCGGCCCCGCGGGCTCCGTGCAGGCGGCGCGAGGCTCCGGCGAGGTCGTCGAGGGCGGTGACGGCCGCGTCGAAGCGCATCGTGGTCCGCGTCCGCGCGTCGTACGGGGGCCACTGCGGCATGCCGGGGTGGTTCGGGTCGCCGGTGCGGGCGAAGGCGATCCACGCCCGGTGCATGGTGCGGGCGAGGCCGTCGCGTACGGCCGGGTTGAGCCCGGCGAGGAACGGCGCCTGCGACCACTGCTCGAAGTTGTCGAAGACGAAGGGGAGTTCGAGGCAGTGCGCGGCGCCGAGCCGACCCTCGTGCGCGGCCGCCTGAAGGTCGAACTGGAAGGCCCAGACGGGGTGCTCCGAGCCGGCGCGGGCCTCGGCCAGCCCGACGGACGGGACACGGAAGAGCTCGTCCGTGATCAGGTCCATGAGGACGTCGGCCGGGCGGGAGCCGGGGCGGGCCGCCTCGTACGCGGCGTAGACCCCGGGCGCGGCTTCGGCCCCGAAGCTCTCCGCGATCCGCTCGGTCACCCGCTCCCGGGTGGCGGCGGCGTACCCCTCGTCGAGGGCGAAGCCGAAGTTGGCCTCCTCGCGGGTCCAGCCGATCATGACGTCGATGCCGGCCGCGGCCCCGTGCAGCAGCGCCTCGACCGGATGGCGCGCGAGGGTGGCCCCGTCGACGACGGGCAGGAACGGCGTCGGCCAGTGGCCCCAGCGCCCCGTGCGGGCGAACAGGCCGCCCGTCGCGCCGATCAGCGCCGGCCAGGGCAGGGCTCGCAGCTCCTGCGCGGTCTTGGCGCCGGCCAGCTCCCGGAAGACCGCGGTGCGCTCCCGGTAGGTGTCGGGGTCGGGGAGGTCCAGCCCGAAGGGCGGGCTCTGCAGGATCACCCGGCGGATCATCCCCTCGGCCCGGGGGTGCCCGGCGAGGGCGGCGGTGGAGACGGCGCCGCCGGACTGGCCGGCGACGGTGATGTTGCCGGGGTCGCCGCCGAAGGAGGCGATGTTCTCCCGCACCCAGCACAGGGCGGCGAGCTGGTCGGAGAGCCAGGGGTTGGCAGCCTCGTCGTCCTCGTCCGGGGAGAAGTAACCGAGGGGCCCGATGCGGTAGTTGATGCCGACGAAGACCAGGTCTCCGTCGCGCGCGAAGCTCGCGCCGCCGTAGCCGGGCAGCGATCCCGATCCGGAGACGAAGCCGCCGCCGTGGATCCACACGAGCACCGGGCGGCGGGCGTCGTCGACCGCGGGGGTCCAGACGTTGAGGGTGAGGCAGTCCTCGTCGAAGGGGGGTGATCCGTGGCCCCCGAGGACCGGGTCGCCGCCCTCCCGGTACATCTGCGGGGCGCTGGGGCCGTCGGATCCGGCGTCGCGCGTACCGCTCCAGCCCGGGTGCGGCCGGGCGGGCCGCCAGCGCAGGTCGCCGACCGGGGGTGCGGCGTACGGGACGGCCCGGAAGACGGAGAGCCCGTCTTCGGCCGCCCCGCGCAGTCGCCCTGCGGGGAGGTCGACCACGAGGGGCGGGGTGCGGTGCTCGGGGTGTGCCATGGGGCCCTTCCTTCGTCGTTCCGGGGGCCGGCGGGTGCGGTGGCGCACACCGGCCCCGGTCACGAGAATATGTCGAATCTTGGACGACCGTCAATGATTCTCGATATGAATGGGCTTCCGCGGCTTCACCGCCACAGGCTGTCGGCGGCCATCCGCTCGGCCTCGATCCTCAGCAGCGGTTCGAACGCCCTCCACAGCAGCATGCAGCTGCCGGCGCCGGCCAGCGCCCCGGCGACGGTGTCGCTGAGCCACTGGGCGTGCAGCCAGGTCCGGCTGAACATCATGACGGCGACGTACAGCGCCGCGAAGAGCCACCACCAGCGACGCGCGCGCGGCGGGAACACCAGGACGCCGGCCGCGAACACCAGGGTCACGGCGCTGAACACCTGGCCCGAGGGGAACGAGCCGTCGGTGACCAGGACCCACGGGTGCGGCGGACGAGGCCGGTCGACGAGCCCCTTGAGCGGGAGCACCACGAGGACGTTCGTCACGACGCCGGAGGCGAGGGCGAACAGCGCCGACCGCCAGCGCCCGTAGACGCAGAGGCAGCCGATCAGAACGAGCGGCAGGATCATGCCGAGCGGGCCGCCGAGCCGGTCCAGCACGGCGGCGAAGCCGGTGAAGGCGGCGGCGCGCGAGCCGTGCAGGGACGCGGCCCAGCGGTCGTCGAGCCCCTGGAAGAACGGGCGTTCGGCGACGGTGACCAGAAGGCCGACCAGCAGCGACCCGAGGAGGAGGACGGCTCCGACTGCGACGGCGTGGCGGGGCGGAGCCGCCGGAAGGTGGTGCCGGGGAGCGGGGATCAGGGAGCGGGACGCGTGGTGCGCGGACGGGGGGCCGTACGGGGGACGTGACATGACGGGCCTTTCACGGTGACCTCCCGGAGCGGTGGGGACACGCGGGGAGCAGGCAGGTGCAGGTGGGGGCGGATGGGAGCAGGCAGACGCAGGCGGGTGCGGGTGCGGGTGCGGGGTGGGAGCAGGCGGGCAGACGCAGGCGGGTGCGGGCGGGAGCTGGCAGGCACAGACCGGCGTGGGGCAGACGCGGCCGCGGGACGGCCTCACGGGCGAGGGCACCGCGGGCCGGGCGCCGCGGGCCGGGCGCCGCGGGCCGGGGCCGGACAGGAGGCCGGCCGCGGGCCCTTCGGTGAGCGACGGAGGCAGTCGTCGCGGCGCGGCACGGAGTATTGCGGATGACTGACCGCCGCCACAAGCACAAGACAGCTTCCGGACACGTTCACCCAGCTCAGTGGCCTTGAATTGGTGGTTACACGTCATTGCAGAGCGGGCCACCGCTCGATCACGATCCACTTACCGTCCGCCCCCAACCTCTGGCGGGGCTCGGAATTGGGTGCTACACAGTGTCCAAGCGCCGAAGGTGACACGTGTAACAACATCACGTGAATCGTCATCGCCTGCCGGGCCACCCCCGTGCGCCGCCACACCCGTCGAAGCCGCAGGTCGCGCCCCCTCCCCCCGCGCCGCACCTCCGCACCCCTTCTCGCTCCGTCCCCCGAGGAGTCGTCATGGCCCAGAACGAACTCATCGACCCGCCCGCCCAGGCGGATCCGGAACCTCCCCGCCAGCGCGCGCTCCTGCCCCTGCTGCTGGTCGCCAACTCCGCCCTGCTGGCGGTCTACATGGGCGTCGGATCGATCCTGCTGCCGACCCAGGTCGCGGAGATCGACCCCTCGAACAAGGTCGCCGTACTCGGGGTGATCGGCGGGATCAGCGCGGTCTTCGCGACCGCCTTCAACCCGATCGCCGGCGCCCTCTCCGACCGCAGCGGCCGCCGCAACCCCTGGATCCTGGGCGGCGCCTTCGCCTCGCTCGCCGCACTCGCCTTCGTCGGGTACGCGACCACCGCGCTGCTCGTCGGCATCGGCTGGTGCCTCGTCCAGGCGACCATGAACGTCTACCAGGCCGCGGTCACCGCGATCGTCCCCGACCGGGTGCCCGTCGCCCGGCGCGGCACCGCGTCCGCGCTGGTCGGACTGGGCCTGCCGATCGGCGGCACGGTCGGGGTGCTGATCGCCTCCGCGACCGCCGAGCACCTGACCACCGGGTACCTGGTCTTCGGCGGGATCGTCGCCGTCTCCGCACTGCTGCTCACCACTTTGTGCCGGGACGTCCCGCGCACCGGTCCCGCCCCGGCCGCCGTCTCGAAGCGGGCCCAACTCGCTGCTTTCCTGTCGGCGTTGGCGAACCACGACTTCCGGTGGGCGTTCATCGGCCGGGCCCTGATGGTGCTGGGCTACTTCTCCGTCGTCGGCTACCAGCTGTACATCCTGGACGACCACATCAGCCTGCCCGACGGGCTGACCCCGCCCGCCGCGATGGCGGTGCTGACCCCGGTGTCGATGATCGCGATGGCCCTCTCGACCGTGGTCGGCGGGATGCTGTCCGACCGGTGGGACCGGCGCAAGGTGTTCGTCGGCGTCTCCGCCGCCCTCGCCGGGCTCGTCATGGTGGTCCCGGTGATCAGCCCCACCTGGACCGGCATGCTCGTGTTCAGCGCACTCAACGGGCTCGCGTTCGGCTGCTTCATGGCCGTCGACACCGCGCTCGTCACGCTCGTCCTGCCCCGGGCCGAGGACGCCGCCCGCGACATGGGCGTCCTCAACATCGCCAACGCCGGACCGCAGATCATCGCGCCCTTCGTGGCCTCGGCCGTCGTGACCGCCCTCGGCGGGTACACCCCGCTCTTCCTCGTCGGCGGCGCCCTCTCCCTGATCGGCGCACTCGCCATCCTCCCGATCCGCAGCGTGCGCTGACCACCTGGCGATCCGCCGCCCGGACCGCCCCGCTTCCCGCGTCGAGCGGCGGTCCGGCTCCCGAGCTCCGGCGGGCGCATGCCGAGGGTCGTGCGCCCGCCGGTCCCCACCCCACACCCTCACCGCAGCTCACCGCACCTCACCGCACCTCAGCACACGTCCGCCTCCTTCCCTCCCCTTCCAAGGAGCCCTCTGTGAGACGCAAGCGAGTCCTGCCGCCGGCCGTGCTCATCCTGTGCACGGCGGCCCTCGCGGGTACGGCCCCCGCGGTCGCCTCGCCGCTGGCCGCGCCGGTGCCCGCACCCGCACCCGCACCCGCACCCGCCCCCACACGGACGACGGCAACTCCCGCGGCCCCGCTGCGCATCCTGCTCACGAACGACGACGGTTACGACGCGCCCGGCATCCGCAAGGCGTTCGAGCGCCTGACCGCCGCCGGCCACGACGTCACCATCGTCGCCCCGCTCACCAACCAGAGCGGCACCGGCACGAAGATGATGAGCGCCCCCACCATCGCGGTGAAGCACCCCGAGCCGAAGGTGTGGGCCGTGGACGGCACCCCCGGCGACTCCGTGCTGTTCGGCCTCTCCGAGGTGTTCCACGGCCGCGCCCCCGACCTGGTGGTCTCGGGCACCAACTTCGGCCCGAACGTCGCCGGTCTCGCCACCCACTCCGGTACGGTCGGCGGCGCCGTCGCCGCCCTGGAGAGCGGCGTCCCGGCCATCGCGCTGAGCACCGGCGGCCTGGCCGTCCCCGACCCCACCGCCACGGTCAACGCGATGGGCCCCACCATGGACTTCGCGGTCAAGCTGATCGACCGGCTCCGCGCCCGGGCGCGGTCCGGACCGCTGTTGCCCAAGGGCGTCGGCCTGAACGTGAACCACCCCGTCGTCGGCACCGACGGCAAGGGCGCCGCCGCGGGCGTGGCCGCGACCTTCCAGGACCCGCAGGCCCCCCTCCAGCCGGACTTCACCGACTCCGGGGACGGCACCTGGAAGGTGGACGTGGAGTTCCGCCCGCAGCCCGCCGCCAAGGGCGGGGACGTGGAGGCGGTGAACGCGAACAAGATCGCCATCAGCCCGATGAACGCCGACTGGAACACCGGACCGGCCGACTTCGCCGTCACGGCAGCCCTGATCGCCGGACTCCGCCCGTGAACCGGGCGCGTCCGGGCGGGGTACGGTCGCGGCTCACCGCGGCGTGCGCGGTGGCGGCCCTGCTCACCTCGGCCCTGCTCTCCTCGGCGCTGCCCGCCGCGGCGGCCGCGAAGGCACGGTCCGGCGGGTCCCCGCGCCCCCAGGTCGCCGTCGCGCAGGGCGTGTTGCGCGGGCAGGATCACGACGGGGCCCAGGAGTTCCTCGGCGTCCCCTACGCCGCTCCCCCGGTCGCAGGCGCCCGGCTGCGCCCGCCGCAGGAGCCGCGCCGCTGGAGCGGGGTCCGCGAGGCCGTCCGGCAGGCCCCCGCCTGCCTGCAGTTCTCGCCCTTCGGGCTGAGCGATCCGGCGGCCGTCAGCGAGGACTGCCTGTACCTCGACGTGTACCGGCCGGCCACGGCCCGGGCCGGAGCCCGGCTGCCGGTGATCGTATGGCTGCACGGGGGTGCGTACAGCCAGGGCACGGGGACGCAGTTCGGCGGCCGCACCATGGCGGATCTCACCGGCAGCATCGTCGTCAGCATCAACTACCGCCTGGGCCAGCTCGGTTACCTCGCACTGCCCGAGATAGCCGGGCAGAACGCGCAGCGCTCCGGCTCCTTCGGGCTGATGGACCAGATGGCGGCGCTGCACTGGACCCGGCAGAACATCGCCGCGTTCGGCGGGAACCCGGGGAACGTCACGGTCTCGGGGCAGTCGGCGGGCAGCGGTTCGGTCTGCGCGCTGCTGGCCGCGCCTTCGGCGGCCGGGCTGTTCCACCGGGCCGTACTGCAGAGCGGGCCCTGCACCCTGCTCCGTACGCCGGACGGCGCGCGGGCCGAGTCCGAGGCGCGGACCTTCGCCGCGGGCGCGGGCTGTACCGACGCGGCGGCGCTGGCCGCATGCCTGCGGTCCGCTTCCGGGACGGCGCTGGTCGAGGCGGCCCGTACGGCGCCCACTTCGGGCCCGGCGTCCGGTGACGGGCTGCTTCCGGTCGATCCGGCGACGGCGATCGGGAGCGGGCACTGGAACAAGGTGCCGGTGATGATCGGGAGCACCCGCTCCGAGGCGCGCCTGTTCGTCGCGATCACGCAGCCGTACCTGACGCAGGAGCAGTACACGGCACAGGTCCTGGCGGGGTACGGGGCCGCCGGGCCCGAGGTGCTGGCGCGCTATCCGGTGTCGGCCTACGGCGGGTCCGCCTACCTGGCGCTGTCGGCGGTGATGACGGACTCGACGTTCGCGTGCCAGACGGCGTGGACGGCGCAGTTGCTCGCCGCCCAGGTTCCCACGTACGTCTACGAGTTCGACGACCCGGACTCGCCGACGCTGCGCGGGGCGCAGGTGCCCGGCCTGGACGAGTCGAACGCGCACAGCGCGGAGCTGGCGTACCTGCACGACTTCACCATGGGCGACCGTCCGCTGACGGTCGATCAGGTGGACCTCGCGACGCGGATGAAGCGCTACTGGGGTGCGTTCGCGCGCCACGGGGCGCCCGTGGTGCCGGGGCAGACTGCGTGGCCGCCCACCGGGTCGGGCGCCGGGACCGGGCCGGGGTCCGCGGCCACGGTCCTCACCCTGAACCCCACCGCGACGCGGACGGGCACCTCGTTCGGGTCGGACCACCAGTGCGCGTTCTGGCGTACCCAGCCGCCCCGGCCGATCTGACCGGCCGGGGGCGGGGCCGCGGCCGCCGGCG
>NZ_JBFAZJ010000029.1:0-107028 GCF_040681715.1 Streptomyces sp. NPDC051582 | reverse complement strand
GTTTACATTCCGAACCCGGAAGCTAAGCCTTTCAGCGCCGATGGTACTGCAGGGGGGACCCTGTGGGAGAGTAGGACGCCGCCGAACAATCATTGCGAAAGCCCCGTACCGGGTATCCGGTACGGGGCTTTTTGCGTTTACGGGCCCCTACCAGTTTGTACGGGACACGGCTTCCACCACCATCAGGACATCGCGGGAGTCGACGACCTTCGCAGTGTCGTCCGTGTCCTCTTCCCCTCGGGGGTGAAGTCGGCCATGCGGTCCTCCTGATGGGTGCCCGACCAGCGTATCCAGTCGGGGCACCCGCTAGAGGCGTCCCGCGGCCTTCAGGGAGAGGTAGGCGTCGGCCAGTGCCGGGGCCAGGGTGTCCGGGGTGGCGTCCACGACGTGGACTCCGTGGCGGGACAGCTGCTCCGCCGTGCGGCGGCGGGTGGTCCGGGACTGGGTGCCGGCCGCGGCTTCGTAGACCGCGTCGAGGGTGCCGCGGGAGCGGGTCATCTCCTCGACCCGGGGGTCCGCCACCGAGGCCATCAGGACCGTGTGGCGCTGCGTGAGGAGGGGGAGGAGCGGGAGCAGGCCTTCCTCCACCGGGGCGGCGTCCAGGCTCGTCAGGAGGACCACCAGGGACCGGCGCGGGGCGTTGCGGAGGACGGTGGAGACCAGTGTGCGGGCGTCGGTCTCGACGAGTTCCGGCTCCAGCGTGGCCATGGCGTTGACGAAGGCCGGGAGGATGTCACCGGCCGAGCGGCCCTGGACCTGGGCGCGGGTGCGGCGGTCGTGGGCCAGCAGGTCGACGCGGTCGCCGGCGCGGGAGGCGAGGGCGGCCAGCAGCAGGGCCGCGTCCATGGCCGAGTCCAGGCGGGGGGCGTCGCCGACGCGGCCCGCCGAGGTGCGGCCGGTGTCGAGGCAGATCAGGATGTGCCGGTCGCGTTCGGGGCGCCAGGTGCGGACGGCGACCCTGTGCCGGCGGGCGGTGGCCCGCCAGTCGATGGAGCGGGTGTCGTCGCCGGGGACGTAGTCGCGGAGGCTGTCGAACTCGGTGCCCTCGCCGCGCGTCAGGACGCTGGTACGGCCGTCCAGTTCGCGCAGCCGGGCCAGGCGCGAGGGGAGGTGCTTGCGGCTGGTGAAGGGCGGCAGGACGCGGACCGTCCAGGGGACGGTGTGGGTGCCCTGGCGGGCGAGCAGGCCGAGCGGCCCGTACGAGCGGATCGTGACGCGGTCGGCCCGGCGGTCCCCGCGGCGGGTGGGGAGCAGCCGGGTGGTGATGCGGCGGCGTTCCCCGGCCGGGATCACGAGGGTGTGGCGGGAGGCCTCGGTCTCGGTGCCCGAGGGCCAGCTGCTGGGGGGCCAGGCGTCGCGGACGCGGGCGCGCAGCGGGCGGGTGCCCGGGTTGGTGACGGTGAGGTGGACCTCGGCGGGTTCGCCGAGGCGGACGGAGGTGTCGCCCGAGCGGGTGAGGGTGAGCCGGCGGACCGGGGCGGCGAGGGCGTAGTCGAGGGCGCAGGCCAGGCCGAGGGCGCCGTTGACGGCGAGCATCCCCGTCCAGCTGGGTTCGAGGATGCCGACGGGAAGACTGCCGAGGGCCGCCAGCAGGGCGGCGCGTCCGGTGAGGGCCATCAGCGCGGGACGGGGACGTGGGACAGGATCGCGGTGACGACGGCGTCGGCCGTCACGCCCTCCATCTCGGCTTCCGGGCGCAGTTGGACGCGGTGGCGCAGTGTCGGCAGGGCGAGGGCCTTGACGTCGTCGGGGGTGACGTAGTCGCGGCCGGTGAGCCAGGCCCAGGCGCGGGCGGTGGCCAGCAGGGCGGTCGCGCCGCGCGGGGAGACGCCGAGGGTGAGGGAGGGCGATTCGCGGGTGGCGCGGCAGACGTCGACGACGTAGCCGGCGATCTCCGGTGAGACGGACACCTTGGCGACGGCCTCGCGGGCGGCTTCGAGTTCGGCCGCGCCGGCGACGGGGCGCACGCCCGCGGCCGCCAGGTCGCGGGGGTTGAAGCCGGCGGCGTGCCGGGTCAGTACGCCGATCTCGTCCTCGCGGGAGGGGAGGGGTACGGAGAGCTTGAGGAGGAAGCGGTCGAGCTGGGCCTCGGGGAGGGGGTAGGTGCCCTCGTACTCGACGGGGTTCATGGTGGCGGCGACGAGGAACGGCTCGGGCAGCCGTCGCGGGACGCCGTCGACGGTGACCTGGCGCTCCTCCATGGCTTCGAGGAGGGAGGACTGGGTCTTGGGCGGGGTCCGGTTGATCTCGTCCGCGAGGAGGAGGTTGGTGAAGACCGGGCCGTTCTGGAAGGAGAACTCGGCGGTGCGGGCGTCGTAGACGAGCGAGCCGGTGACGTCGCTGGGCATCAGGTCCGGGGTGAACTGGACGCGCTTGGTGTCGAGTTCGAGGGAGGCGGCGAGGGCCCGCACGAGGAGGGTCTTGGCGACGCCGGGTACGCCTTCGAGGAGGACGTGGCCGCGGCACAGGAGGGCGACGACGAGACCGGTGACGGCCGAGTCCTGGCCGACGACGGCCTTTCCGATCTCGGTGCGGATCGCTTCCAGGGAGGAGCGGGCGCTGTCCGTGGTGGCCGTCATGAGGTGCGGACCTCTCTTTCGAGGGCGTCGAGGTGGTCGGCGAGCGCGACGAGCGCCGCGTCGGTGGTGGGCGTGGTGCCGAAGAGGAGGCCGGACAGGTCCGGCTGTCGCTCCGTCAGGCGGGCGGACACGGCCGGGAGCAGGGCCGCCGGGTCGTGGGCCCGGGCGGGCGGTACGCCGAGCAGGGCGGCCAGGCGTTCGCGGGTGGCGGCGCGCAGCACGGTGGCGGCGCGGTCGCGGGCTCCGGTCTTGCGGTAGAGGCGGGCGCGGCCCTCGGTGGTCTCGGAGGCGCGGATGGCGACGGGCAGCTTCTCGGTGACCAGGGGGCCGAGCCGACGGGCGCGCCACAGGGCGGCGAGGGCGGCGGCGAGGAAGAGCTGGAGGAGGGCCCAGCTCCAGCCGTGGGGGAGGAGGTCGAGGAAGCCCTGCTCCTGGGCGGGGCCCTCCTCCTGGACCTCGGCGGGGGAGGGCAGGTACCAGACGAGGTCGGGTCGGGAGCCGAGGAGTTGGAGGGCGAGGGAGGCGTTGCCCTCGGAGGCGAGCTTCTTGTTGAGGAGGATCGTCTCGGAGCCGAGGAGGACGGTGTCGCCGCCGGTGGTGCCGGAGGGGAGGACCAGGAGGGTGGGGTGGCCGCCGCTGGGGTAGCAGGCGGTGCCGGTGGCTCCGTCGGTGGTGTAGCGGTGGTCGCCGCCGGTGGCGGCGCGGCCGGCGGAGACGGCGGCGGGCAGGGTGCAGCCGGGGTCGAGGTTCTGGTCGAAGGCGGTGCCCTTGGTGCGGGCGGCGGGGGCCAGGTCGGGGAGGCTGAGGCTGCCGGGGGCGAGGAGGACGGTGCGGCCGCCGGAGAGGTCGATGGCGGAGCGGATGGCGCGGAGCCGGCTCTCGTCGAGCCGGTCGGGGTCGGTGACCAGCAGGGTGGTGCCGGGGCCGGCCGCGGCGGCGGCCTCGCGGGCGGTGGTGACGACGCGGGTGGTGACGCCGCGGGCCTGGAGCAGCTCGGCGACGGCCCGGCTGCCGTCGGGGTCGGCGGAGCGGGGGTCGAGCCGGCCGTGCCGGCTGCCGGAGGTGAGGGCGGCGAGCGTGACGGCGGCGAGGATCAGGACGCCGAGGCAGATCAGGAAGCCGCGGCTGCGCCGCCACACGGTGCGGGGGGTGGCGGCGGGGGTCGTCGTCCGGGCGTCCGCGCCGGTGGTGGGGGTGCCGGTGGCCGGGTGCGGGGGCGTCATGAGGGGGTGCCCGTCAGGAGGGGCTTCGCGTGGGTCAGGGCGAGGTCCAGGCTCCGCAGGTGGGCGTAGGTCTCGGCGTGGGCGGGGCGGCCGCCGTAGGTGACCTCGTCGAAGGCGCGGGCCGCCGTGCGGAGGGCTTCGGCCTGGTCGGGGAGGGAGGCGGCGGCTTCGGCGGCGGCCTCGTCGGCGGTGCGGCCGGGGCGCGGGTCGAGCACGGTGCGCTCCTCCAGGGAGCGGACGACGGCCCGCATGCGCTCCTGGACGGCTTCGGTCCAGCGGCCGGCGCCGGCGTGGGCCTCGGCGGCGGCGCGGTGGTCGGCGGCGCTGCGCAGCCCGTCGCCGAACAGGGCGGCCGCGCCGGCGGCGGCCCGGCGGGGGGAGCCGAGCCGCCACCACAGGGCGGCGGCGGCCAGGGCGACGAGGAGGGCGATGGCGAGCAGGCCCAGGGTGCCGCCGGGGGTGGCGCCCGAGGCGTGGTCGAAGAGGTTGCCGACCCACTCCCAGAAGCGGTCCAGGGCGCGCTGGAGCAGCCCCGGGTCGTCCTGGTGGTACATCGGCTTCGACAGTTCGTGTTCCGCCGCCTCACGGGCGGGGCCGCGCGGTGTCGTCACCGGCGGTTGCTCCGCGGCCGGCAGGAGCGCCGCGGAGCGCGTGATGAGACCCCCCGTACTCATCATCGGCGCATCAGCCCCCGGTCGGCGGCGCGGCCGGGTCCGGGCCGTAGTTCTCCAGGCCCGCCGCCCTGGCGAGCTCCAGGTCGAGGGCCTCGCGGCGGATGCGCTGGTCGACGTAGAGCAGGACGGTGACGCCCGACTGGATCGGCATGGTGATGGTCTGCGCGATGACGGCGCCGACCGCCGAGAGGATGAGCGCGGCCCAGCCGGTCGCGGCGGTGCCGTCCTCCAGGCCGGCGACTCCGCCGTCGGCGAGGCCGATCGCGAGCCCGACGGCGGTCAGCGGCCAGACGATGATGGCCGAGACGAAGGCGGTGATGAGCCCGGTCAGGGCGGTGATGCCGAAGATGCGCCACCAGGAGCCCTGGACGAGCCGCGAGGAGCGGCGCAGCGAGGTGGGGACGCTGCTCTTCTCCAGCATCAGCGCGGGCGAGGCCAGGCTGAACTTGATTCCGAGCCAGAGCAGGAGCGGGAGGGCGACGAAGCCGCCGAGGAGGCCGACGCCGACGCTGCCCATGGCGATGCCGGGCGCGATCAGGACGCCGACGAGGAGGGCGCCGCCGAGGCCCAGCAGGAGGGTCAGCCCGAGCAGGCGGAGCAGCTGGGGGCGGGCCTCGCGCCAGGCGGTGCCGATGCTGGAGCCGTGGCCGAGCACGGCGCGGCTGAAGATCATCGTGAGCATGGCGGTGGCCACGATGGTGCCGATGAGCTGGATGAACCCGTTCGCGACGAGGGCGAGCATGCTGCCGCCGAGGGTGTCGACGAGTTCGCGCAGGCTCGGCTGTGCGTCGTTGGTGACGGGGAGGTCGGCGAGCGTGTACTTCTGCACGAGCACGGTGATGACCTGCACGACCGTGGCCACGACGAGGGTGATCGGCAGGACCGAGCGCCAGTGGCTGCGCATGGTGGCGACGGCGCCGTCGAGGATCTCGCCGAGGTCCAGGGGGCGCAGCGGGATCACGCCGGGCTTGGCGGCGGGGGGCTTGCCCCACTGGCCGGGGCCGCCGGCGGGTCCGTACGTGCCGTGCCGGCCCTGGCCGCCCTGGGGGCCCGCGTACGAACCCCAGCCCGCGCCCGGCTGCGGCTGCTGGTGCGGCGGCTGCGGGGGCTGCGGTGCCTGGGGGGTGCCGGGGCTCGACCACTCGCCGGGCGGCGGCTGCTCGGCGGACCACTTCGGCCCGCCGGCGGGCGGCTGCTGTGCGGGCGGCCGTGCGCCCTCGGTGCCGTCCTGGCCGTCGGGTGCGCCCGGCCGATCGCCGTCGGACGGGGAGGGTCCGGGCACGGCCCAGCCCGGAGAGTCGTTCATCGTCGCTCCTTCACGTGCACCTACGGGGCGGGGGCGCTGGTCGGCTGCCATCGTGCCACGTGGGAACGTTGGGCGGACCGGCCGTCCCCCCGGATCTCCGGCAACCCGCGCCTTCAATTGTCGCCCGGATCCGGGGCAGACTGGTCGCCCTGATCTCCACGCAGGTCCGAGGGGCGATTTCCAGCCCTTTTGGCTGTGGGACAGCTCACCGCCAGGTAACGATTAGCTAATGGGATGATGTCAAGCATGAAGGGACGAGTCCTTGTCGTCGACGACGACACCGCGCTGGCCGAGATGCTCGGCATTGTGCTGCGTGGAGAAGGTTTTGAGCCGTCGTTCGTAGCGGACGGCGACAAGGCACTGGCTGCCTTCCGCGAGGCGAAGCCGGATCTCGTGCTGCTCGACCTCATGCTGCCCGGACGGGACGGCATAGAGGTCTGCAGGCTGATCCGGGCCGAATCAGGCGTGCCGATCGTCATGCTCACCGCGAAGAGCGACACGGTGGACGTGGTCGTGGGCCTGGAGTCCGGGGCCGACGACTACATCGTCAAGCCGTTCAAGCCGAAGGAGCTGGTGGCCCGCATCCGGGCCCGCCTGCGCCGGTCGGAGGAGCCCGCGCCCGAGCAGCTGGCCATCGGTGACCTGGTCATCGACGTGGCCGGGCACTCGGTCAAGCGCGACGGCGCCTCGATCGCCCTGACCCCGCTTGAGTTCGACCTGCTGGTCGCGCTCGCGCGCAAGCCCTGGCAGGTGTTCACCCGCGAGGTGCTGCTGGAGCAGGTCTGGGGCTACCGGCACGCGGCGGACACCCGCCTGGTCAACGTGCATGTGCAGCGGCTGCGCTCCAAGGTCGAGAAGGACCCGGAGCGCCCCGAGATCGTCGTGACGGTGCGCGGTGTCGGCTACAAGGCCGGACCGAGCTGACGTGCCGCCCGGCAAGCCCCGCAGCGGCTCCCGCCGAGGAGTCCTGAGGGGAGGCCGGCAGCTCCGTCAGATGGCCGACGGAGCGCCCGGCGGCCCGGTGCTGCGGTTGTTCGTACGCCTCGTACGACGACCGCTGCTTCCGGCTGTCCGGCTGTGGCGGCGCAACATCCAGCTGCGCGTGGTGGCCGCGACGCTGCTGATGTCGCTGGCCGTGGTCCTCGCGCTCGGTTTCGTGGTGATCGCCCAGGTCAGCAAGGGGCTCCTCGACGCCAAGGAGGAGGCCGCGCAGAGCCAGGCCGCGGGCGGGTTCGCCGTCGCGCAGGAGAAGGCCAACACGCCCTCCGCGGTGGACGGGCCCGACGCCACCGACAACAAGGTCGGCCGGGACGCCAGTACCTGGATGAACTCGCTGGTCAAGCAGCTCGCCAGTGGCGGCCAGACCGCGTTCGAGGTGGTCGCCCTCGGCGCCGGCCCCGACGCGGGCGGGCAGCCGAGCGGGCCGTTCGTCTCGGGCGTCAAGGGCGCCCGCGCCTCCGGGAACGTCGACCCGACCGCGAGCGTCCCCGCGGCGCTGCGCCGGGACGTCAACCACGCGACCGGCACCTTCAAGACGTTCTCGCAGATCCGGTACACCGCCGGGTCCGGGGACAAGGCGCCCGAGCCCGCGCTGGTCGTGGGCAAGCGGCTCACCGACATCAACGGGGATCCGTACGACCTGTACTACCTCTTCCCGCTCACGCAGGAGGAGGAGTCCCTCAACCTCATCAAGGTCACCATCGCCACCGCGGGCGTGTTCGTGGTCGTGCTGCTCGGCGCGATCGCCTGGCTCGTCGTACGGCAGGTCGTGACGCCCGTGCGGATGGCCGCCGGGATCGCCGAGCGGCTTTCGGCCGGGCGGCTCCAGGAGCGGATGAAGGTCACCGGCGAGGACGACATCGCCCGTCTGGGCGAAGCCTTCAACAAGATGGCGCAGAACCTCCAGCTCAAGATCCAGCAGCTGGAGGACCTGTCGCGGATGCAGCGCCGGTTCGTCTCCGACGTCTCGCACGAGCTGCGCACGCCGCTGACGACCGTGCGGATGGCCGCCGACGTCATCCACGACGCCCGGGTCGACTTCGACCCGATCACCGCCCGCTCCGCCGAACTGCTCGCCGGCCAGCTCGACCGCTTCGAGTCGCTGCTCGCGGACCTGCTGGAGATCAGCAGGTTCGACGCGGGGGCCGCGGCCCTGGAGGCGGAACCGATCGACCTGCGGGACGTCGTACGCCGGGTCATCGACGGCGCCGAGCCGCTCGCCGAGCACAAGGGCACCCGGATCCGGGTGCTGGGCGACACCCAGCCCGTCATAGCGGAGGCAGATTCCCGGCGCGTGGAGCGGGTGCTGCGCAATCTCGTCGTCAACGCGGTGGAGCACGGCGAGGGCCGTGACGTGGTGGTCCGCCTGGCTTCGGCGGGCGGGGCCGTCGCCGTGGCCGTACGGGACTACGGGGTCGGGCTCAAGCCCGGCGAGGCCACCCGCGTCTTCAACCGGTTCTGGCGGGCCGACCCGGCCCGGGCGCGGACGACGGGCGGTACGGGCCTGGGCCTGTCCATCGCCGTCGAGGACGCCCGGCTGCACGGCGGCTGGCTCCAGGCGTGGGGCGAGCCGGGCGGCGGTTCGCAGTTCCGGCTGACCCTGCCGCGGACCGCCGACGAGCCGCTGCGCGGGTCGCCGATCCCGCTGGAGCCGGAGGACTCGCGGTCCAACCGGGCCCGGGCCGCTGCCGAGGCGGCCGGCGCGAAGAAGTCCCCGCGGGCGCAGCAGGGCCCGGGCCGCGGCGACCGGTCGCCGATACCGCCGAGGTCGGCGATGGCCGGCGCGCTGCCGGTGCCCGCGGACCCGACGGCCCTGCCGGGCAGCGGGGCGCGCGTCGTGGCCCGCCCGGCCGACCCCGACCAGGGGGCGGACCAGGGGGCGGACCAGGGGGCGGCCGAGCGCTCCGCCGCCGAGCAGTCAGCAGCAGCACAGGAGGATGGCGCAGGTGGACGCTGAGCCCGCACGGGTGCGCAGGAACGGCCGACGCCGGTGGCGGACGGTGCGGGCGTACGCCTTCGGCGCGGCCGGGCTGCTGCTGGCGGGCTGTGCCTCCATGCCCGACCACGGCGAGATCCGCGAGGTGAAGGCCTCGCAGGGCGTGGACTCGCAGGTCCGGGTGTTCGGGGTGCCGCCGTCCGACAAGGCCGGTCCCGCCGACATAGTCGACGGCTTCCTGGAGGCCATGACCAGCGACGACCCGCAGCTCCAGACGGCTCGCAAGTACCTGACGGAGGAGGCGGCCAAGAGCTGGAAGCCCGGTTCCGCCGTCACGGTGCTCTCCGCGGGCATCGACCGGTTCTCCGTGGGCAACGAGAAGGACGCCCCGGGCCCCCGCTGGAAGATGACCGGCAAGAAGCTGGCGACGGTGGACGAGCGCAGCGCGTACCAGCCGGAGCCCGCGGGCGGGCGCTACGAGGAGTACCTGCAGCTGGTCCAGGAGAACAAGCAGTGGCGGATCGCGACGCCGCCGAGCGGCCTCGTGCTCAGCGAGTCGGACTTCCAGCGCATCTACATGCCGGTCAACAAGTACTACTTCGCGGGCGGCGGCCTCGTCGCCGATCCCGTGTACGTGCGCCAGCGCAGCGATCCCGACTCGCGGATGGACCCGACCACGCAGACGGTGCAGTCACTGCTGGCCGGCCCGTCCAAGTGGCTGGGCCCCGTGGTCACTTCGAGCTTCCCGACCGGAACCGAACTGCGCGAGGGCACCAAGTCCCTGGCGTTCGACGGGCAGAACGTGCTGAAGGTGCCGCTCAACGACAAGGTCGACAACGTCGCGCAGCCGCAGTGCGAGAAGATGGCCGCGCAACTCATGTACACCGTGCAGGACCTGACGTCCTCGCGGATGTCGCGGGTCGACCTGCTGCGCTCGGACCGGTCCTCGCTGTGCTCGGTGACCGACGCGACCGCGGCGACGATCGCCCACCGGCCGGGTGCCCCGGAGTACCAGTACTACGTCGACAGCGAGAGCCGGTTCGTCCGGATGAAGCTCGACGTCACCAGTGAGGACCAGCAGTACCGGCCCGAGCAGGTGCCGGGGCCGCTCTCCCCGAGTGCCGGGAACCCCGGGTTCAAGGTGGGCTCCGCGGCCGTCTCGTACGACGAGAAGCGCGCGGCGGTGGTGTCCGAGGACGGGCACGGGCTGTACGTGGTGAACCTGACGACGGCCGGGCCCATGCCCGCGCCGGTGCTGAACGGCAAGGGCGCCAAGCCGAACGGGCTGGGCGCGCCCAGCTGGGACGCGGCGGGCGACCTGTGGGTCGCGGACCAGGATCCGCAGAGTCCGGCGCTGTACCGGGTGCCGGGCGGGACCGGGGCCCCGCAGAAGATCGATGTGGCCGGTCTCGACGGCGGGCGGATCACCGCGCTGAAGGCGTCGCCGGACGGGGTGCGGATCGCGCTGCTCGTGCAGTCGGGGAACGGCAAGAACCTGTTCATCGGGCGGATCGAGCGGCCCGAGGGCAAGGGCGACGCGGCGCCGGTGTCGGTGCGCGAGCTGCGCCCGGCGGCCCCGCAGATGGCGAGCGTGACGGCGCTGAGCTGGGCGCCGCGCGGCCGGCTGCTGGTGGTGGGCCGGGAGAACGGCGGGGTCGTGCAGGCCCGGTACATGCTGGCCGACGGTTCGATGGTCGCGGCGAGCCTGCCCGGGGCGACGGGGCTGGACGCGGTCGCGGCGACGGAGGACGAGAAGAAGCCGGTGGTCGCGCACTCGGACGAGGACGGGATCGTGTGGCTGCCGCCGGGGGCGCAGTGGCGCACGGTGGCGCCGGGCGGCCGGGCTCCGGTCTACCCGGGCTGACCTGCCTTTTCGCCTTCCGTCCCCCGTTGTCCACAGGGGTGGCGCGGTGGGTGGGCGGCCCGGCACAGTGGGCGGATGCGGGGGTGGTGGCAGGAGCTCGCCGGGCTGGTCCTGCCGGCCGCCTGCGGCGGCTGCGGGGTCGCCCGGGTGCTGTTGTGCGCCGGCTGCGCGCAGGCGCTGAGCGGGGCCGCGGCGGGCCGTGTGGGCCCGTCTCCGCGCCCCGCGGGGCTGCCCGCGGTGTATGCGGCCGCCGCGTACGAGGGGGCCGTACGGGAGGTCGTACTGGCGCACAAGGAGCGCGGCGCGCTGCCGCTGGCCGGACCGCTCGGCGCCGCCCTGGCCGCGGCTGTGCGCGGGGCCGTCGGCGCGGGCGGCGTGGCGGCGGGGGCGGAGCTGCTCCTGGTACCCGTGCCCTCGGCGCGACGGCAGGTGCGGGCGCGCGGGCACGATCCGGCGCGCAGGATCGCCCTGGCGGCCGCGGGGCGGCTGCGGCGGGCCGGTTTTCGCGCGCGGGTGGCGTGCGTACTGCGTCAGGTCCGGCCGGTGGCCGATCAGGCGGGCCTGGGGGCCCGGGAGCGGCGGGAGAACCTCGCGGGGGCGCTGGGGCTGCGCCACGGGGGCGCGGTGCGGTTTCCGGTCGACGCACGGATCGTGCTGGTGGACGACCTGATCACCACCGGGGCCACGCTCGCGGAGGCGGCCCGGGCGCTGCGGGCGGCGTCGATCGGGCCGGTGGCGGGGGCCGCCGTGGTTGCCGCTCCGGCGGGATCCTTCGTACGAAATCGGTCGACAACCCGTACAGAGCAACGCTCTTGTGAATAGATTTGGAACTGTTGGGGAAGGCGCATCGTTGCAGGTAGTAAGAGAGAACAGCCACCTGAACGGAGGTACGGTCCGGTAGCGGGTGCCGACAACCGGCATGGAGGGATATGTTCGGTTGTAAGGAACTGGCGAGTCCTGGCCACACGCACCGGATCGGGAGGTGAATGTCGCCAAGTCCGTGGCTCCGGTGTTCACCGGGGCCTGGTGCGAAAGGGAGACGCTTCGCCCCGTGGGGTGGAGCTATCCGGGAACGGAGTTCTGCGTGGACATCGTCGTCAAGGGCCGCAAGACCGAGGTGCCCGAGCGGTTCCGCAAGCACGTGGCCGAGAAGCTGAATCCCGAGCGGATCCAGAAGCTCGACGCCAAGGTGATCAGCTTGGACGTCGAGGTGTCCAAGGAGCACAACCCGCGCCAGGCCGACCGTTCCGACCGCGTGGAGATCACCCTGCGTTCGAGGGGCCCCGTGGTCCGTGCCGAAGCCGCCGCCACCGACCCGTACGCGGCGCTCGACCTGGCACAGGAGAAGCTGGAAGCGCAGCTGCGCAAGCAGCACGACAAGCGCTACACGCGCCGTGGCAACGGCCGGCTCTCGGCGGCCGAGGTCGCCGACGTGGTTCCCGGCGTGGCCCGGCTCAACGGCAACGGCCAGCCGGTCACGGAGGAGCCGGGGGACGCGATCCCGACCACCCGGATCGGATCGCTGGAAGTGCAGGGCGAAGGCCCGCTCATCGTCCGCGAGAAGACGCACTCGGCGGCGCCCATGCCGCTCGACCAGGCGCTGTACGAAATGGAACTGGTCGGCCACGACTTCTACCTGTTCGTCGACTCCGACACCAAGATGCCGAGCGTCGTCTACCGGCGCCACGGCTATGACTACGGCGTGATCCACCTCAATGCCGACGAGGCCTCCAGCTCGGCCGAGCCCGGTGCCGGCGCGGGTGGAGCGCTCGGCGGCTGAGGCCGCGTCCTGATTTTCGGTGAAAAGCCCCCGGGGATGCCGCAGCGTCCCCGGGGGCCTCTGTATGACTCGTATACGCCAGGTGGCCGTCGCGGGCTCCCCTCCGGGTGGCGCGGGCATGGAATCATGGCGGGCAGTCAACCTGCCGGGGTTCCCGTCCGGTTGACCCGGCAGCTCGGTACATGCAGGGGGAGGAACGATGGCGGACAGCTTCGGGCCGGTGCGCGGTGATGACGGCGGCGAGCCGATCCGGGTGCTCGTCGTCGACGACCACGCCCTGTTCCGGCGCGGGCTGGAGATCGTCCTCGCGCAGGAGGAGGACATCCAGGTCGTCGGTGAGGCGGGGGACGGCGCGGAGGCGGTGGACAAGGCGGCGGACCTGCTGCCGGACATCGTGCTCATGGACGTGCGGATGCCGCGCCGCGGCGGAATCGAGGCGTGCACCTCGATCAAGGAGGTGGCCCCTTCCGCGAAGATCATCATGCTGACGATCAGCGACGAGGAGGCGGACCTCTACGACGCGATCAAGGCGGGGGCCACCGGGTACCTCCTGAAGGAGATCTCGACCGACGAGGTGGCGACGGCGATCCGCGCGGTGGCCGACGGGCAGTCGCAGATCAGCCCGTCGATGGCCTCGAAGCTCCTGACCGAGTTCAAGTCGATGATCCAGCGGACGGACGAGCGGCGGCTGGTGCCGGCGCCGCGGCTGACGGACCGCGAGCTGGAAGTGCTCAAGCTGGTGGCGACCGGGATGAACAACCGCGACATCGCGAAGCAGTTGTTCATCTCCGAGAACACCGTGAAGAACCACGTCCGCAACATCCTGGAGAAGCTCCAGCTGCACTCCAGGATGGAGGCCGTGGTCTACGCGATGCGGGAGAAGATCCTCGAAATCCGCTGAGGTCCGCCTTCCGGCTGCCTCCTGCGCGCTCGCGGCTCCGCGCTCGCGGCTCCGCGCTCCCGGCCTCCGGGGTCAGAGGTCCGCCAGCTCCGCCGTGACCGCGGCCGCCTCCTGCGCGGATCCCGCGCGCTCGACGCGGACGGCGTCGCAGCCGACCCACCCGGCCGCCTCGCGCAGCGCCGCGGCCATGGGGCGGGCCGCCTTGGGGGTGGTCAGGGACAGCTGGCGGGCCACCAGCGTGCGGCCCTCGCGGGCCGGGTCGACCCGGCCCTGCAGCCGCCCGCCCGCCAGCAGCGGCATCGCGAAGTACCCGTGAATCCGCTTGGTCTTGGGGACGTACGCCTCCAGCCGGTGCGTGAAGCCGAAGATCCGCTCCGTGCGCGGCCGGTCCCAGACGAGGGAGTCGAACGGGGAGAGCAGGGTGGTGCGGTGGCGGCCGCGCGGCGCCGTCGCCAGCGCGGCGGGGTCGGCCCAGGCCGGCTTGGACCAGCCCTCGACCTCGACGGGGACCAGCCCCGAATCGGCGATCACCGCGTCGACCTGCTCGCCCTTGAGGCGGTGATAGTCCGCGATGTCGGCGCGGGTGCCCACGCCCAGGCTCTGTCCGGCCAGCGTCACCAGGCGGCGCAGGCACTCGCGGTCGTTCAGGTCGTCGTGGAGCAGCGCGTCCGGGACGGCCCGCTCGGGCAGGTCGTAGACCCGCTTCCAGCCGCGGCGCTCGGTGCAGACCACCTCGCCGGTGTCCAGCAGCCACTCCACCGCGATCTTGGTCTCGGACCATTCGAACCACTCGCCGCCGTTCTTGGCGCCGCCCAGTTCGGTGGAGGTCAGCGGCCCGTCGGCCCTGAGGCGGTCCAGGACCGCCTGCGTCGAGCGCTCCTTGTCCTGCAGGACGTGCCAGCGGTGGCCGCGGGCCCGGCGGGCGCGGCGCCGGAACGCGAAGTGCGGCCACTCCTCGATCGGCAGGATGCAGGCCGCGTGCGACCAGTACTCGAAGGCGTGGCCGCCCGACCAGTACGCCGACTCCACCGCGGGCCGGCCCACCGCGCCGAGGCGCGCGTACGGGATCAGCTCGTGCGAGCGGGCCAGTACGGAGATGGTGTCCAGCTGGACGGCGCCCAGGTGCCGCAGCACGCCCCGCACCCTCCCCCCGGCTCCGCCGGGGGTACCGCCGCCCCGGCGGTCCGGCGCCCCGAGGAAGCCCTGCGCGCGCAGGGCGATCCGGCGCGCGTCGTCGGCGGACAGGGACACGGAGGCTGCGAGCGTCATGGGCCGAGCCTAGGCCCGGCCACTGACAGCGGGCAGGTACGGCAGTGAGGGGGACAGGCCCAGGTCCGCGGGGAGCAGGGCGCCGATCCAGGAGTCCCGTGCGGTGCCGCCCCGCAGCACCGCGGCCCGCAGGACGCCCTCGAAGCGGAAGCCGGTCTTCTCCGCGACGGCCCGGGAGCCCGTGTTGCCGACCTCCGCGCGCCATTCCAGCCGTACGGCGCCCACTTCGGTGAAGGCCCAGCGGGAGACGGCGGCGACGGCCTCGGCCATGTAGCCGCGGCCCCGGTGCTCCTTGGCCGCCCAGTACCCGATCTCGTACGAGCCCTGCCCGCGCCCGTGCACGCCGACGGCCGCCACCAGAGGTCCGTCCTCCCCGAGGCGCACCGCGAAGCTGTACGCCGTGTCCTCGCGCCAGCCGGCGGGGACGGTCTCCAGGACGAAGCCGCGGGCGTGCTCGCGCGAGTAGGGGGAGGGGACCATCGTCCAGCGCTGGATCTCCGGGTCCTGCACCGCGGTGTACACCTCCTCCTCGTCGGCCGGGACGAAGGGGCGCAAATGCAGTCGGGCCGTGTTCAGTGTCGTGGGCTCCATGTACGGATTCTGCGCGGCCGGGGCGGGTCGGGCGAGCAGTTTTCGGGCAAGACGTGTCGGGGACACCGGCACCTTCCGGGTACCTCGTACGTTCTCCTTCAGGGCACCCGTGCCCTGCGGGATACGGCGGGCCTCCCGGCGCGGCCGCGTCCTCGCTTACGATGGCCGTTGCGGTGGGGCCCACCCTCCGTGCCCGTGTACGAACCAGTGCCCAGGCCCGACCGGCAAGGAGACAAACCTCGGTGTCCGTCTTCAACAAGCTCATGCGTGCAGGCGAAGGCAAGATCCTGCGCAAACTGCACCGCATCGCGGACCAGGTCAACTCCATCGAAGAGGACTTCGTCAACCTCTCCGACGCCGAGTTGCGGGCGCTCACGGACGAGTACAAGCAGCGCTACCAGGACGGCGAGAGCCTGGACGACCTGCTGCCCGAGGCGTTCGCGACCGTCCGCGAGGCCGCCAAGCGCGTCCTCGGCCAGCGGCACTACGACGTCCAGATCATGGGCGGTGCCGCGCTGCACCTCGGCTACGTGGCCGAGATGAAGACCGGTGAGGGCAAGACCCTCGTCGGCACGCTCCCCGCATACCTGAACGCGCTGTCCGGCAAGGGCGTCCACCTGATCACGGTGAACGACTACCTGGCCGAGCGCGACTCCGAGATGATGGGCCGGGTGCACAAGTTCCTCGGTCTTGAGGTCGGCTGCATCCTGGCGAACATGTCCCCGGCCCAGCGCCGGGAGCAGTACGGCAGCGACATCACGTACGGCACGAACAACGAGTTCGGCTTCGACTACCTGCGCGACAACATGGCCTGGTCGCAGGACGAGCTCGTCCAGCGCGGCCACAACTTCGCCGTGGTCGACGAGGTCGACTCGATCCTGGTCGACGAGGCCCGCACCCCGCTGATCATCTCCGGCCCGGCCGACCAGGCCACGAAGTGGTACGCGGACTTCGCGAAGCTGGTGACCCGCCTGAAGAAGGGCGAGCCCGGCGAGCCGCTCAAGGGCATCGAGGAGACCGGCGACTACGAGGTCGACGAGAAGAAGCGCACCGTCGCCATCCACGAGGCCGGCGTCGCCAAGGTCGAGGACTGGCTCGGCATCGAGAACCTCTACGAGTCGGTGAACACCCCGCTCGTCGGCTACCTGAACAACGCCATCAAGGCGAAGGAACTGTTCAAGAAGGACAAGGACTACGTCGTCATCGACGGCGAAGTCATGATCGTCGACGAGCACACCGGCCGCATCCTCGCCGGCCGCCGCTACAACGAGGGCATGCACCAGGCGATCGAGGCGAAGGAAGGGGTGGACATCAAGGACGAGAACCAGACCCTCGCCACGATCACCCTTCAGAACTTCTTCCGCCTCTACTCGAAGCTGTCGGGCATGACCGGTACGGCCATGACCGAGGCCGCCGAGTTCCACCAGATCTACAAGCTCGGTGTCGTCCCGATCCCGACCAACCGCGACATGGTCCGCAAGGACCAGCCGGACCTGATCTACCGGACCGAGGTCGCGAAGTTCGCCGCCGTCGTCGACGACATCGCGGAGAAGCACGAGAAGGGCCAGCCGATCCTCGTCGGCACCACCTCGGTCGAGAAGTCCGAGTACCTCTCGCAGCAGCTCTCCAAGCGGGGCATCCCGCACGAGGTGCTCAACGCGAAGCAGCACGAGCGCGAGGCCTCGATCGTCGCCCAGGCCGGCCGCCGCGGCGCCGTCACGGTCGCCACGAACATGGCCGGCCGCGGTACCGACATCAAGCTCGGCGGCAACCCGGACGACCTGGCCGAGGCCGAGCTGCGCCAGCAGGGCCTGGACCCGGAAGAGCACATCGAGCAGTGGGCGCACGCGCTGCCCTCCGCGCTGGAGCGCGCCGAGGCGGCCGTGAAGGCCGAGTTCGAAGAGGTCAAGTCGCTCGGCGGGCTGTACGTGCTGGGCACCGAGCGCCACGAGTCGCGCCGCATCGACAACCAGCTGCGCGGCCGCTCCGGCCGTCAGGGCGACCCGGGCGAGTCCCGGTTCTACCTGTCGCTGGGCGACGACCTGATGCGCCTGTTCAAGGCGCAGATGGTCGAGCGCGTCATGTCGATGGCGAACGTGCCGGACGACGTGCCGATCGAGAACAAGATGGTGACGCGCGCGATCGCGTCCGCCCAGTCGCAGGTCGAGACCCAGAACTTCGAGACGCGCAAGAACGTCCTGAAGTACGACGAGGTCCTCAACAGCCAGCGCGAGGTCATCTACGGCGAGCGCCGCCGCGTCCTGGAGGGCGAGGACCTGCACGAGCAGGTGCGCTTCTTCATGGACGACACGATCGACGCGTACATCGCGGCCGAGACGGTCGAGGGCTTCGCCGAGGAGTGGGACCTGGACCGGCTGTGGGGCGCCTTCAAGCAGCTCTACCCGATCAAGGTCACGGTCGCCGAGCTGGAGGACGCGGCGGGCGACCGCGCGGGCATCACCGCCGAGTTCATCGCGGAGTCCGTCAAGGACGACATCCACGAGCAGTACGAGGCGCGCGAGAAGACGCTCGGCTCCGACATCATGCGCGAGCTGGAGCGGCGCGTGGTCCTGTCGGTGCTGGACCGCAAGTGGCGCGAGCACCTGTACGAGATGGACTACCTGCAAGAGGGCATCGGCCTGCGGGCGATGGCCCAGAAGGACCCGCTGGTCGAGTACCAGCGCGAGGGCTTCGACATGTTCAACGCCATGATGGAGGGCATCAAGGAGGAGTCCGTCGGCTACCTGTTCAACCTGGAGGTCCAGGTCGAGCAGCAGGTCGAGGAGCTTCCGGTGCAGGACGCGGCGCCTTCGCTGACCAAGGAGCCGGCGGGCGTGCGCCCGGAGATCCGGGCCAAGGGCCTGGACGCCCCGCAGCGTCCGGACCGGCTGCACTTCTCCGCCCCGAGCGTGGACGGGGAGGGCGGTGTCGTCGAGGGCGACTTCGACGCCGATGAGGAGGCGGGCGACGGCATGACGCGCGCCGAGCGCCGCAAGGCCCAGAAGGCCGCGGGCGGCCGCCGCCGCAAGAAGTGACCCCTGCCCGTACGGGCATCCCCGCCGGGCCGGACACCCTCCGTGGTGTCCGGCCCGGCGGTTTTCCGCGGCCACCGGAGCGGCCACCGGAACGGTCACGGGAGCGGTCACGGGAGAGGGCTCATTTCGATGGCCGCGCAGCGCCAGCGGAGGTCGGGGCCCTGTTCCAGGCGGAAGGCCATCGCCGAGACGCGGTCGCCCGTCGTGATGCGGGCGAAGGCCTCGATGACGCCCGGGCCGGGGTGGAAGCGGCCGCACTGGCGCAGGACCGGGCGCAGGCGGTCGCGCAGGGGGCCCGCGGGGGCCAGGGTGACCAGCTGGTCGTAGGCCTGGCCGATGGTGTGGCCCAGCAGCGAGTGGACCGGCCGCTGGCCGCTGACCACCGCCAGCAGCCGCTCGGCGAACCAGTCGTGCGGGCCGCGCGGGGCGCGGGGGCCGTGGGGGCGGCGCTGGTCGTGGCGGCCGGGGGGCCGGGCGGTGTTCCTGGTCCTGGTCATGGCGGTCGTCCCCGAGAAGTCCGGGCCCGGTGCGGTACCGGGCGGTAACTTGGTAGGGGACTTCTACGGTCCGCGGATACCGTCCGCAACCATGTCGCGGCGCCGGGCCGCCCGGCGGCCCCTTCACCTATCCGGGTGGGTGGCCGTGTGGGCCCCGGCCGCTCCGGCGCCGCGCGGCGGCGTGCCGTGGACGCGATCCCGGCCGCCGGCGGCGCTTCGATGGGGGACCGCAGCCGTCACCCGGCGCAGTCCCGTCAAGTCGTATCCTGAGGGCGTTTCCGACTACCGAAAGCAGCCGGCCATGCGCGTGTACGTCCCCCTGACCCTCCCCGGGCTCGCCGAGGCGCACAAGGCGGGTGAGCTGGGCCCCGCCCCGCTGCGGGCGTACGCCGTCACCCCCGGGCTGCGCGAGTGGTACGTGTCGGACGACATCGAGGAGCTGGAGTACGCGGCCCTCGGGCGGGCCGCCGCCGCCTCCCTGCGCCTGCTCGCCGGGGACGACGGGGCCCCGCGCAAGCGCGTGGTCGTCGCCCTCGACGTGGACGACAAGGCCGCCGCCGCGACTGCCGGGGTCGACGAGGCCGCCCTGGGCCAGGTGACCCTGGCGGGGGCCGTACGGCTCTCCGTGGCCGCCGCCGTGCACGTGGACGCCGACGACGCCCTGGGCGACGTGACGGCCGCCGCGGCTGCCCTGGAGGCCGCCGACGCCGGGGACGACGAGGCGCGGTTCACCGTGGACGGCGCCGAGGACCACGAACTGCTGTGGTTCGGCGTGCAGGAGATCCCGGGGCTGCTGAAGTGAGCGCTCCTCTCACCCCGGGCGTCACCGCAGTCGCTTCCGTCCACATAGTCTGGGACTGGAACGGCACCCTCCTGCACGACATCGACGCCGTCATCACCGCCACCAACGCCTCCTTCGCCGAGTTCGGCTTCGCGCCGATCACGCTGGAGCGCTACCGCGAGCTGTACGTCGTACCGGTGCCGAAGTTCTACGAGCGGCTGATGGGCCGGCTGCCCACCGAAGCCGAGTGGGAGGTCATGGACGCGACCTTCCACCGCCACTACTGGGCCGCGGCCGACAGCGCCGGGCTCACCGAGGGGGCCCGCGAGCTCCTGCGCGACTGGCAGGCGGGCGGGAGCACGCAGTCCTTGCTCTCCCTCGCGCCCCACGAGAAACTCGTACCCCTCGTGCAGGCCCACGGCATCGACCGCCACTTCCTGCGCGTCGACGGTCGGATCGGCCCCTCGCACACCAGCAAGGCAGGGCACCTCGTACGCCATATGGCGGCCCTGGAGCAGACGGGTGTCTCCGCCACCCGTACGGTCCTGGTGGGCGACGCGGTCGACGATGCCCTGGCGGCACGGCACATCGGTGCGAAAGCCGTCCTCTACACGGGTGGTTCGCACAGCCGACGCAGTCTGGAATCGGCGGGGGTCGAGGTCGTCGACACCCTGGCAGAGGCCGTATCCGCTGCTCGCCGCCTGGCCGAATAAGTACGCCCTGAATATGCCCCCGTCACTGCGCACATCGTCAAAGTTCGAGACCTGCTTTTGTACAGATCCAGCGCGTGACGGACAGGGGGTCCGGCGAGATAGCCTGGTACCCGTGATCAGCGCGATAGTCATCGGAGGCGCCGCAGCCTCCGGCCTGCGCCCGGCGCACGACCGTGCCCGGGCCTTCGCTGATCCCTGCCGCCGGGAGCCCCAGCCGATCATGGCCAGTTCGCTCCCGGCCGGCTCTCTCCACGGCGCAGCGCCGATCCCCAGCGGTCACCCCGCATCACGGCGCCACGCCATTCCTTCCTTCACCTACGTCACGCAATGGCGCGCGACAGGAGCCAGAGGACATGCAGACCAAGCTGGACGAAGCAAAGGCCGAGCTGCTCGCGCGGGCGGCACGGGTAGCTGAGCACAGCCCGGCCGGGGGGCTACTTCCGACTGGGTCCGAGCAGGGGGAGCGTCCCGACCGGGACACCACTCTCGCCTACCTCCAGCGCTACTACCTGCACACCGCTCCAGAGGACCTCCTGGACCGGGACCCGGTCGACGTGTTCGGGGCGGCCCTCTCCCACTACCGGCTCGCCGAGACCCGGCCGCAGGGCACCGCGAACGTGCGCGTGCACACCCCGACGGTCGAGGAGAACGGGTGGACCTCCAGCCACTCCGTCGTCGAGGTCGTCACCGACGACATGCCCTTCCTCGTGGACTCCGTCACCAACGAGCTGTCCCGCCAGAGCCGCGGCATCCACGTCGTGATCCACCCCCAGGTCGTCGTCCGCCGTGACGTCACCGGCAAGCTGATCGAGATCCTCGGTCCCGACTGCGACGCGCACGGCCCCAAGACCGCGCGCCCCCACGACTCCCTCGTCGAGTCCTGGATCCACGTCGAGACCGACCGCGAGACCGACCGCGCCGACCTCAAGCAGATCACCGACGACCTGCGCCGCGTGCTGTCCGACGTCCGCGAGTCCGTCGAGGACTGGGAGAAGATGCGCGACGCCGCCCTGCGCATCGCCGACGACCTCCCGAACGAGCCGACCGCCCCCGACCTGCGCGAGTACGAGCTCGAAGAGGCCCGCGAGCTGCTGCGCTGGCTCGCCGACGACCACTTCACCTTCCTCGGCTACCGCGAGTACAACCTCGTCGACGGCGACGCCCTGGCCGCCGTGCCCGGCACCGGCCTCGGCATCCTGCGCTCCGACCCGCACCACAGCGGCCAGGAGGACGCCCACCCCGTCTCGCCGTCCTTCAACCGGCTGCCGGACGACGCCCGCGCCAAGGCCCGCGAGCACCGCCTGCTGGTGCTGACCAAGGCCAACAGCCGCGCCACCGTGCACCGCCCCTCCTACCTCGACTACGTCGGCGTCAAGAAGTTCGACGCCGAGGGCAACGTCGTCGGCGAGCGCCGCTTCCTCGGCCTGTTCTCCTCCGCCGCGTACACCGAGTCGGTGCGCCGCGTCCCGGTCATCCGCCGCAAGGTCGCCGAGGTCCTCGACGGCGCCGGCTTCTCGCCGAACAGCCACGACGGCCGCGACCTCCTCCAGATCCTGGAGACCTACCCGCGCGACGAGCTGTTCCAGACCCCGGTCGACAAGCTCCGCGAGATCGCCACCTCCGTCCTGTACCTCCAGGAGCGCCGCCGGCTGCGGCTGTACCTGCGCCAGGACGAGTACGGGCGCTACTACTCGGCGCTCGTCTACCTGCCGCGCGACCGCTACACCACCGGCGTGCGGCTGCGCCTGATCGCGATCCTCCAGGAGGAGCTCGACGGCAGCAGCGTCGACTTCACCGCGTGGAACACCGAGTCGATCCTGGCCCGCATCCACTTCGTCATCCGCGTCCCGCAGGGCAAGGACCTGCCGGTCCTGACCGACGCCGACGTCGAGCGCATCGAGGCCCGCCTCGTCGAGGCCGCCCGCTCCTGGGCCGACGGCTTCAGCGACGCCCTGGTCTCCGAGGTGGGCGAGGAGCGCGCCGCCGAGCTGCTGCGCAAGTACGGCACCTCCTTCCCCGAGGGCTACAAGGCCGACCACAAGCCGCGCGCGGCCGTGGCCGACCTGTGCCACCTGGAGCGGCTGTCCGCCAGCGACCGCGAGTTCGCGCTCTCGCTGTACGAGCCGGTCGGCGCGGGCCCCGGCGAGCGCCGGTTCAAGATCTACCGCACGGGTGAGCAGGTCTCGCTGTCCGCGGTCCTGCCCGTGCTCCAGCGCCTGGGCGTCGAGGTCACCGACGAGCGCCCGTACGAGCTGCGCTGCAGCGACCGCACGAACGCGTGGATCTACGACTTCGGCCTGCGGATGCCGCTGCCCGCCGGCAACGGCGACGCCACGCTCAGCTACCTCGGCGACGACGCCCGCGAGCGCTTCCAGGACGCCTTCGCCGCCGTCTGGCAGGGCGACGCCGAGAACGACAACTTCAACACCCTGGTGCTGTCCGCCGGGCTCACCTGGCGCCAGGCCGTGGTGCTGCGCGCGTACGCGAAGTACCTGCGCCAGGCCGGCGTGAACTTCAGCCAGGACTACATGGAGGACACCCTCCGCAACAACGTCCACACCACCCGGCTGCTGGTCTCGCTCTTCGAGGCCCGGATGTCGCCCGGCCGCCAGTCCGCCGGCACCGAGCTCATCGACGCCATGCTGGAGGAGCTGGACGGGGCACTGGACCAGGTCGCCTCGCTCGACGAGGACCGGATCCTGCGGTCCTTCCTCACCCTCATCAAGGCGACCCTGCGCACGAACTTCTTCCAGCTGAACGACGCGGGCGAGCCGCACTCCTACGTGTCGATGAAGTTCGACCCGCAGGCCATCCCGGAGCTCCCGGCGCCGCGCCCGGCGTACGAGATCTGGGTGTACTCCCCGCGCGTCGAGGGCGTCCACCTGCGCTTCGGCAAGGTCGCCCGAGGCGGCCTGCGCTGGTCCGACCGCCGGGAGGACTTCCGTACGGAGATCCTCGGCCTGGTCAAGGCGCAGATGGTCAAGAACACCGTCATCGTGCCGGTCGGCGCCAAGGGCGGCTTCGTCGCCAAGAACCTGCCGGACCCGTCGGTGGACCGCGACGCCTGGCTCGCCGAGGGCATCGCCTCGTACAAGATCTTCATCTCGGCGCTGCTCGACATCACCGACAACATGGTCGGCGGCGAGGTCGTGCCGCCCGCGGGCGTGGTCCGCCACGACGAGGACGACACCTACCTCGTCGTCGCCGCCGACAAGGGCACCGCGACCTTCTCCGACATCGCCAACGGCGTCGCCGAGGCGTACGGCTTCTGGCTGGGCGACGCGTTCGCCTCGGGCGGCTCGGCCGGCTACGACCACAAGGGCATGGGCATCACCGCCCGCGGCGCCTGGGAGTCCGTCAAGCGGCACTTCCGCGAGCTGGGCCACGACACCCAGACCGAGGACTTCACGGTCGTCGGCGTCGGAGACATGTCCGGCGACGTGTTCGGCAACGGCATGCTGCTCTCCGAGCACATCCGCCTGGTCGCCGCTTTCGACCACCGGCACATCTTCATCGACCCGACCCCGGACGCGGCGACCTCGTACGCCGAGCGCCGGCGCCTGTTCGACCTGCCGCGCTCCTCGTGGGCCGACTACAACCCGCAGCTGCTCTCCGCGGGCGGCGGTGTGCACCCGCGCAGCGCGAAGGCCATCCCGGTCAACGCGCAGATGCGCGCGGCCCTCGGCATCGAGCCGGGCGTCACCAAGATGACCCCCGCCGACCTGATGCAGACCATCCTCCAGGCCCCCGTGGACCTGGTGTGGAACGGCGGCATCGGCACGTACGTCAAGGCCTCGACCGAGACGCACACCGACGTCGGGGACAAGGCCAACGACGCCATCCGCGTCAACGGCGCGGACGTCCGGGCCAAGGTCATCGGCGAGGGCGGCAACCTGGGCCTGACCCAGCTCGGCCGCATCGAGTTCGCCCGGATCGGCGCCGGCGGCGAGGGCGGCAAGATCAACACCGACGCCATCGACAACAGTGCGGGCGTGGACACCTCCGACCACGAGGTGAACATCAAGATCCTGCTGAACGCGGTCGTCGCGGACGGGGACATGACCGTCAAGCAGCGCAACAAGCTGCTGGCGGAGATGACCGACGAGGTCGGCCACCTGGTGCTGCGCAACAACTACGCGCAGAACACCGCCCTGGCCAACGGCACCTCCCAGGCCCCCAGCCTGCTCCACGCGCAGCAGCGCTTCATGCGCCGCCTGGAGGCGGCCGGCCGGCTGGACCGGGGCATCGAGTTCCTGCCCACCGACCGGCAGATCCGCGAGCTGCTGAGCGCCGGCAAGGGGCTGACCCAGCCGGAGCTGGCCGTGCTGTTCGCCTACACCAAGATCACGGTGGCGGACGAGCTCATCGCCACCGAGCTGCCGGACGACCCGTACCTGCGCCGCCTGCTGCACGCGTACTTCCCGGGCGCCCTGCGCGCGAAGTTCCCGGAGCAGATCGACGGGCACGCGCTGCGCCGCGAGATCATCACGACGCTGCTGGTCAACGACACCGTCAACACCGGCGGTTCGACCTTCCTGCACCGTCTGCGCGAGGAGTCCGGAGCCTCCACGGAGGAGATCGTGCGGGCGCAGCTCGCGGCCCGCGAGATCTTCGGCCTGGCCGGGGTGTGGGACGCGGTCGAGTCGCTGGACAACAAGGTCGCGGCCGACGTCCAGACCCGGGTGCGGCTGCACTCGCGCCGCCTGGTCGAGCGCGGTACCCGCTGGCTGCTGAACAACCGGCCGCAGCCGCTCCAGATCACCGAGACGATCGAGCTGTTCTCCGACCGGGTCGCCCAGGTCTGGGCCGAGCTGCCCAAGCTGGTGCGCGGCGCGGACCTGGAGTGGTATCAGTCGATCATGGACGAGCTGATCGGCGAGGGCGTTCCGGAGGAGCTGGCGGCCAAGGTCGCCGGGTTCTCCTCGGCCTTCCCGACGCTCGACATCGTCGCGATCGCGGACCGCACCGGTGTCGACCCGCTGGACGTCGCCGAGGTGTACTACGACCTCGCCGACCGCCTGCAGATCACCCAGCTGATGGACCGGATCATCGAGCTGCCGCGGTCCGACCGCTGGCAGTCGATGGCCCGTGCCTCCATCCGCGAGGACCTGTTCGCGGCGCACGCGGCGCTGACCGCCGACGTGCTGGCGGTGGGCAACGGCGACTCGACTCCCGAGGACCGCTTCAAGGCCTGGGAGGACAAGAACGCGGCGATCATCAGCCGGGCGCGGACGACCCTGGACGAGATCCGGGGCTCGGACGACTTCGACCTGGCGAACCTGTCGGTCGCGATGCGCACGATGCGTTCGCTGCTGAGGGCGCACGCGTAGTCCCTGCGGGGCGGTGACGGACGAAGGGCGGCCCGGGCTTCGGCCCGGGCCGCCCTTTCGCGGCCCTTTCGCGTCCCTTTCGCGTCGGCGGTGCGCCGGCGCGACGGGAACGGGCCGGGACCTGGTGGTCCCGGCCCGTCCGTTCCCCCGTGCGTGCGCCCCTGTGCGTGCGCGCCCCCGTCAGCGGCCCGAGGTGAACCTCTCGTACGCGTCGCAGACCTCGGCGGCGGGGCCGTCCATGCGCAGCACGCCGGCCTCCAGCCAGATCGCCCGGTCGCAGGTCTCGCGGACCGTGCCGATGCCGTGGCTGACCAGGAAGACGGTGCCGGCCTGCTCGCGGAGCTCCTCGATGCGGGCCTGGCTGCGGCGCTGGAAGGCGGCGTCGCCGGTGGCGAGGGCCTCGTCGATCATGAGGACGTCGTGGTCCTTGGCGGCGGCGATGGAGAAGCGCAGCCGGGCGCCCATGCCGGAGGAGTACGTCCGCATGGGCAAGGAGATGAAGTCGCCCTTCTCGTTGATGCCGGAGAAGTCGACGATGTCCTGGTAGCGCTCGCGGATCTGCTGCTTGGACATGCCCATCGCGAGGCCGCCCAGGACGACGTTGCGCTCGCCGGTCAGGTCGTTCATGAGGGCCGCGTTCACGCCGAGGAGGGACGGCTGGCCGTGGGAGTAGATCCTGCCCCGGGCCACGGGCTGGAGGCCGGCGATCGCGGAGAGCAGGGTGGACTTGCCGGACCCGTTGGTGCCGATCAGGCCGATGGCCTCGCCCTTGTACGCGACGAAGGTGACGCCCTTGACGGCGTGGACCTCGCGCATGCCGGGGGCGGGCCCCCGGGAGAAGAGCCGGCTCAGCGCGGCGGTGGCGCCGCCCTTGCGCGCGCCCGCGCCGTTCACCTTGTAGATGACGTGGACGTCGTCGGCGATGACGGTGGGGATCCGGGTGTCGCGGGGGTCGGGGAGCGCCGCGGCCGGTGTGGTCGCGGGTGCGGGTGCGGTTTTGGTGTCAGCCACGGCCGTACTCCTCCTCAGCCTTCCAGAAGTAGATGAACCCGCCGACGCCCGCGAGCAGGGCCCAGCCGGCGGCGATCGCCCATACGTGGTGCGGCAGCGCGTGCGCGTCGAAGCCGTCGATCAGCGCGTAGCGCATCAGGTCGATGTAGACGGCCGCGGGGTTGGTCTTGAGCAGGACGGTCACCCAGTGCGCGAGGTGGTCCTTCTTGAGCATCGAGTCGATGGACCACATGACCCCGGACGAGTACATCCAGGTGCGCAGGACGAAGGGCATCAGCTGGCTGACGTCCGGGTTCTTGCTGCCGATGCGGGCCATGACCATGGCGACGCCGGCGCAGAAGACGGCCATCAGGGCCAGGGTGGGCGCGGCCAGCAGCCACCTGGGGTTCGGGGTCTGACCGAGGGCGAGCAGGAGCAGGACGAGCGCGCCCATGGTCACCAGCAGCTGCTGGAACAGCTGCACGACGGTCGACAGGGGGAGGCTGGCGCGCGGGAAGTGCAGGGCGCGGACCAGGCCGAGGTTGCTGTGGACGGCGCGGGTGGAGGCGTTGATGGAGCTGCCGATGAAGTCCCAGACGAAGACGCCGGTGATCAGGAACGGGATGTAGTCGGCCACGCCGTTGCTGGCGTCGAGGACGATCCCGAAGATGAAGTAGTAGACGGCGGCGTTGAGCAGCGGGGTCACCAGGTGCCAGACCTGGCCCAGTCTGGCCGTGCTGTACGTGGCGTGCATCCGGGCGGTGGCGTACGCGGTCACGAAGTGGCGCCGGCCCCAGAGCCGGCGCACGTAGCTCGGCAGTGAGGGGCGGGCGCCGCTGAGGGTCAGGCCGTGGGCCGCCGCCAGATCGGCGAGCGCGGCCGATGTCACCGCCGGTGCGGCGGGGTGGGTGGTCACTGTCACGGGGGTCGCTTTCGACGGGGTCGTGCGTCGGGACGGGTCCGTATCGTCGCTACGGCGAGATTAGGGCTCAGTGCGACGGAACGCAACCGTATCGTCGTGACGAGGGAGTGGCGGCGTGCGCGGCTATGCTCGGTCCATGAACTCCACGGACCCCGCCACCACCACCCCCGACTCCGCTCCCGCCGCCGCCCGCCGGGCCCCCGCCGGGGCCGCCGTCCTGCGCGAGGACGTGACGGAGGCGATCCGGGCCGCGGTGCTGGAGGAGCTGGCCGCGGTCGGGTTCTCGCGGATGTCGATCGAGGGGATCGCGCGGCGGGCCGGGGTCGGGAAGACGGCCGTGTACCGGCGCTGGAAGTCGAAGCTGCACCTGGTGCTGGACCTGGTGGGGGCCTTCGCGGTGGACGGCCTGCCGGTGCCGGCCACGGGCTCGCTGTACGGGGACGTACGGGCGCTGCTGGAGGTGATGTCACATGTGCTGCGGCACCCGGTGGCGTCGGCGGTGATCCCCGACCTGCTGGTGGAGGCGGCGCGCAATCCGGAGATCGCGGATGCCGTGCGCGGCGCGCTGCTGGAGGGGGAGCGCCGGATGGCGGAGGGGATCGTGTCGGAGGCGGTGGCCCGGGGGGAGCTGGCCGAGGGTACGGATCCGGGGCGGGCGCTCGACCTGGCGATCGGGCCGCTCTACTGGCGGCAGGTGGTGGTGCGCGACGCCGTGCCGGCGGAGTACCTGGACGACCTGGCCAGGTCGGTGGTCGCGGGGCTGACCGCCGCGTCCGGCTGACCGGGTCGCACCCCCTACGGCCAGAGGCCGGCGGTCAGGGTGGGTTCCCGGGTCAGGGACGGGGCCGCGGGGGCCGGGGTGCGCTCGTCCAGGGGAGTGATCGGCGGGGTGGGCGCCGGGTCGTTCAGGAAGACCCGGCGCACCACCCGCTCCGCCGCGTGGCCGTCGTCGTACGAGCAGAAGCGGGAGCGGAACGCCGCGCGCAGCTGCGCCGAGCGCGAGCCCTGCCAGTGGCCCGTCGTGAAGATGTCCACCAGCTCGTCCTCCGTGCGCGCGATCGCCCCCGGCGGGCAGGTCCGCAGGTCGAAGTACGTGCCGCGGGCGGCCTCGTAGGCCTCCCAGTCGTCCGCGTGGATCACGATCGGCCGGTCCAATGCCGCGTAGTCGAACATCAGCGACGAGTAGTCCGTCACCAACGCGTCCGAGGCCAGGCAGAGTTCCTCCACCGACGGGTACGCGGAGACGTCGACCAGGCGCGCGTGGCGCACCGGCTCGGCGGGCGCGTCCGCGTACGTCAGGTGCGTACGGGTCAGGACCGTGAAGCGCGGTCCCAGGTCCCGCAGCACCCGCTCGAAGTCCAGGTGTGCGGGCCGGCTGCGCCGGTAGTCGCGGTGGGTCGGCGCGTACAGGATCGCCGTCGACCCGAGCGGGATGCCCAGGCGCTCGCGCAGCGCCACCACGTCGTCCAGGGTGGCCCGGTGGAAGGCGTCGTTGCGCGGGTAGCCGTACTCCAGCGTCGTGTACGAGGACGGGACCGCCTTCTCCCACACCAGGGTGGAGTGGCGGTTCGCGGACAGCAGGTAGTCCCACTGGTCCGCGCCCCGCAGCAGCCCCGCGAAGTCCGTCGTCGGGGTGGCGGCCGGCCGGTCCTGGAGGTCCAGGCCGACCCGCTTGAGCGGGGTGCCGTGCTGGGTCTGGAGCAGGACCTGGCCCGGCCGCTTGACCAGGGCGCGCTCGAAGTTGACGTTCGTGGTGAGGTAGGTGGCCCGGGCCAGTGCCGTCCAGTACGCCGCCGAGCCCGGGCGGAGCACGGCCGTCTGCGCCGGGAGCGTCGCCGCGTGCCGCGGATCGCAGATCCACGCCGTCCGCATCCGGGGCGCGAGCTCGCGCAGCTTGGCCTCGATCGCCGCCGGATTGCACGCGTAGCCGCCGTGCCAGTACGCGGAGAAGACCGCCAGCTCCGGGCGCAGCGGCAGCAGCCGCTGGCCGCGGTAGTGCAGCCGCAGCGCGCTCTCGCGCAGGCCCCGCCCCAGCGACACCCCCGCCCGCCCCGCCGCCAGCGCGGCCGAGCGCAGCACCGACAGCGTGCGGTACGCACGGTGCACGCCGAGCCGCATCAGCAGGTGGCGGATCCGGTCCGTGCGGGACAGGGGCGGCGCAGGCGTGCCGGTGGTCCGGTGGCGGCGCAGCAGTGCGGCGGCCCGCCGGAAGAACTCGGCCCGGCAGGCGCGCGGGAGGCGGCGCGGGTCGGCGTACAGGGCGCAGAAGTGCTCGGCCATCCGCCGTTGCACCGCGGGGCGCCAGCGCTCCAGCTCGGGGCGGGCGGCGAGGTAGCCGAAGACCCGGTCGTACTGGTCGAAGATGTCCAGGTGGCGGCGGGTGGTGGTGGTCAGGATCGAGCCGGTGCGGCGCTGGCGGTAGTGGACGCAGACCCGGTCGAGGACGGCGATGGACTCGGCGGCCAGCAGGGCCGGGTAGGTCCAGGGGGTGTCCTCGTAGAGGCCGGGCGGGAACTCCAGCCCCTCGCGTTCCACGTACTCGCGGCGGTACGCCTTGTTCCAGACGACCATCAGCATGCCGAGCAGGGCCGGGCGGTCGGTGAGCCGGAAGCTGGCGGGGCCCTCCTCGGACAGCCGGTGCGCGAGGCGGTTGCGCACGAGCTCCCCGGTCCAGAAGGTGCGCGCGTAGTCGTAGACGAGGACGTCGGGGGAGCCGGTGTCCTTGAGCCGGTCGGTGACGGCCTGGAGGGCGCCGGGGGCGAGGGTGTCGTCGCCGTCGAGGAAGACCAGGTAGTCGCCGGTGGCCCGGGCCAGACCCGCGTTGCGGGCCGGGCCCAGGCCGAGGTTGTGCGCCAGGTGCACGGCGGTCACCCGGGGGTCCCGGGCCGCGTACTCGTCGATGATCGAACCGCAGGCGTCCGGGGAGGCGTCGTCGACCGCGATCAGTTCCAGATCCGGGAAGGACTGGGACAGGACCGAGTCCAGACTCTCCTGGAGGTACGCCTGAACCTTGTACGCGGGCACGATGACGCTGAACCGGGGCACGGCACATCCAGGGGTCGGCGCGGGCATGTGGCTCCCCAGCAACCCCCGCGTGGCGATCGGGTTACGCAGCGTGTGGCATTCGGGTTACCCAGCGTCAACGCCGCACGTCAACCACCTTGCACCGGTCCGCCGTGCGCTACTTGACCGCTCCCGCCATCACCCCCGTGACGAACTGCCGCTGGAAGGCGAAGAAGACGACGAGCGGGACGATCATCGACAGGAACGCACCGGGCGCCAGCACGTCGATGTTGTTGCCGAACTGCCGTACCTGCTGCTGGAGCGCGACCGTGATCGGCGGGTTCGCCGAGTCCGCGAACACCAGCGCGACCAGCATGTCGTTCCACACCCACAGGAACTGGAAGATGCCGAGCGAGGCGATCGCCGGCCCGCCCAGCGGCAGCACCACCCGGGCGAACAGCCGCAGTTCGCCCGCACCGTCGAGGCGGGCCGCCTCCAGCAGCTCGCGCGGGATCTGCGCGAAGAAGTTGCGCAGCAGGAAGACGGCGAACGGCAGCCCGAACGCGGTGTGGAACAGGACCACCCCGGCCGTGGTCTCGAACAGCCCGATGGCGCCGAAGAGTTCGGAGACCGGGATCAGCGCCACCTGTACCGGGACGACGAGCAGCCCGACCACGACCAGGAACAGCCAGTCCCGTCCCGGGAACTCCAGCCAGGCGAAGGCGTATCCGGCGAACGAGCCCAGCGCGACCACCAGCAGGGTCGCCGGGACGGCGATGGCCACGGTGCTGAGCAGCGCACTGGTGATGGTGTCGTTGGCCAGCAGCCGCTCGTAGTTGTCGGCCGTCAGCCGGGTCGGGGCGGTCAGCGCCTGCCACCAGCCGCCCTTGTTCAGGTCGGTGGGGGAGAGGAACGAGGAGATCAGCAGCCCGAGCGTGGGCATCAGCCAGAACAGCGCGGCCAGGACCAGGAACACGCGGACGGCCCCGGCCGCGGCCCCCGCGGCCAGCTTGCCGGCCCGGGCACCGGCGCGCGGAGCGGGACGGGCTCCGGCACCTGCCTTCGGGCGGGCCTGCGCGGCGGCGCTCATCGGGCCCCCTCCTTCCGCAGCCTGCGGATGTTGTAGAGCATGACCGGGAGGACCAGCACCAGCAGCAGCACCGCGATGGCGCTGCCCAGCCCCGGATCGGCATCCGTGCCGAAGGAGGTCCGGTACAGCTGGAGGGCCAGGACGTTCGCGTCGTCCTGCACCGAGCCCGGCGCGATCACGAAGACCAGGTCGAAGATCTTCATCACGTTGATGACGAGGGTGACGAGGACCACCGCCAGCACCGGCGCCAGCAGCGGCACGGTGATCCGGCGGAACACCTGCCACTCGTTCGCCCCGTCCACCCGCGCCGCCTCCAGCAGCTCCCGCGGTACGGCGGCCAGCCCGGCCGCGATCAGCACCATCGCGAACCCGGCCCACATCCACACGTACGCCCCGATCACCGCCGGGGTCACCAGCGTCGGGCCGAGCCACTCCACCCCCGCGTACGCCTCGCGGAAGTTCGACGCGGGCAGCCGCAGCACCGCCCCGTCCGCCTTCGCGGACAGGGTGAACGTGCCGTCGGCGCGGGCCGTCGCCGAGTCGACCACCCGGCCGTCCTTGACCGCCTCGACCCGGATCCCGGCCAGGCCCGATTCGGTGGGGTCGACCGCGTTGGTACGGCCGCCCCCGCCCCGGGTGAAGTCCTGCCAGACCGTCCCGGTGACCTTGCCGGGCTCGGCGGGCGCGGCCCCGGCCGTACGGGTCCCACCGGGCAGGTCCTCCGGGGCCACGCCGACCAGCGGGAGCAGCACCGGCACCCCGGCCCGTACGGGATCACGGGTCGTGAAGCCGCCCGCGCCGGCCCCCGCGGCCGGGACCAGCGGGGAGTCGCGGCCCGGGCGGGCCTTCGGGAAGGCCGAGGACTCCGCGAAGGTGTCGTGCACCCCGACCCAGACCGCGTTGGCGATGCCCCGGTGGGGGTCGTGGTCGTACACGAGCCGGAAGATGATGCCCGCCGCCAGCATCGAGATGGCCATCGGCATGAACACGAGCAGCTTGAAGGCCGTTCCCCAGCGCACGCGTTCGGTCAGCACCGCGAAGATCAGCCCGAGGGCGGTGGCGGTGGTCGGGGCCAGCACCACCCACAGCGCCGTGTTCCCCAGGGCCGTGCGGATCGTGTCGTCGTGCAGGATCTCGCCGTAGTTGGCGCCGCCCACGAAGGTGTCGCCGGAGCGGTCGAAGAAGCTGCGGTAGAGGGAGTAGCCGATCGGGTGCACGACGAGCGCGCCGAGCAGCACCAGGGCGGGCAGGAGGAACGCCGCCGCGACGAGGCGGCGGCGCCGGGTCTCCGCGGACCGAGCGGACCGAGCGGGCGTGGCCGGTATGGCCCCCGCGGGCGTGGCGGCCTTGGCGGCCTTGGCGGTCACCGGATCAGTTCCCGTAGGCCTTGGCCGCGTCCGCCTCCAGTCTGGCCTGCGTGCCCGTCACGTCCGACGGGTTCGCCAGGAAGTCCTGGAGCGCCTTCCACTCGCCGGCCCCCGGGGTCCCGCCGAACGCCGCCGGGGCCTGGTCGGACATGTCGAAGCGGAAGTCGTCGCCCGCCGCGATCAGGGCCTTGGCGATGTCCCGCTGGATGGGGTTCGGATAGGCGCCCGGGTTCACCGCCTTGTTCGCCGAGATGAACCCGCCCTCGCGGGCCTGGATCTCGCCCGCGTCCGGGGAAGCCAAGAACGTCAGCAGCGCCTGCGCGCCCTTCGACGGCTTCAGCGCGACCGCCACGTCACCGCCCGAGATCACGGGCGGCTTGGCGCCGACCGCCGGGAAGTTGAAGACGAGGGCGTCCTCGCCGACCTTCGCCGCCGTCTGCGCGATGTTCACGGCCACGAAGTCGCCCTCGAACACCATCGCGCCCGCGGGGCGGTCGCCCCCGGTGAAGGTCTGCGTCACCGACTTCGGGAACTCGGTGGCCAGTGCCCCGCTCGCCCCGCCCGCCAGGAAGTCCTTGCGCCCGAACAGCTCGCCGAGCGTGGTCAGCGCCTGCTTGACGCTGTCGTCCGTCCACTTGATCTCGTGCTTGGCCAGCTGGTCGTACTTCTGCGGACCCGCCTGGGAGAGGTAGACGTTCTCGAACCAGTCGGTGAGCGTCCAGCCGTCCGCACCCGCCACCGAGACGGCCGGGGTGCCGGAAGCGGAGAGCGTGTCGGCCGCCTCCACCAGCTCCTTCCAGGTCTTGGGGGGCTCCACGCCCGCCGCCTTGAAGGCCTTCGCGTTGTACCAGATCAGCGACTTGTTGGCGGCCTTGTAGTACACGCCGTACTGGGTGCCGTCGACCGCGCCCAGCTTCTTCCAGCCGTCCGCGTAGTTCGCGTCGAGCTGCGCCTTGGCCTCGGGGCCGACCGGCTGGGCCCACTTGTTCTGCACGGCCGCGGTCAGGGCACCGACCTGCGGGAGCAGCGCCACGTCCGGCGGCTGGCCGCCCGCGATCTTCGTACCGAGGAAGGTGACGATCGGGTCCTGGGCCGGGACGAAGGTGACCGTGGCACCGGTCCGCTTCTCGAACTCCTTCAGCACCTTCGTGAAGTTCGCCTGCTCCGGACCCGTCCAGACGGCCGCGACCTCCAGCTTCTCGCCGTCCAGCCGAGGTAACGCGACCGGCGGCCTCGCCTCCGGGGACGATTGCGCGCCCTGCGGCGGGTCGGACTTCCCGTCCCCGTCCCCGCAGGCGCCGAGCGTCAGCGCGCCCACGGCCGCGAGGGCCGTCCAGGCGACCGCGCGGCTCCCTCTCCGGCCGCCGGTACGGCTGCGGTCCTTCGTCCGGCCCGTTCCCTGCCTTCGCATGGCTCTGCCCCCGATGCCCGTGGTGTGCCCGTGGTGTGACCTGTCGTGTGACTCGCCCCACAAGGTCTACGCCGAGCCGCGTACCCCCGCAATACCGCGTCGAACCGCGCCGGGGGCTTGGGGACGGGCTCAGGGTGCGGGCGGGAACAGCACGGGTATCGCCGAGACCAGGTGCGAGGCCCGGTCCAGGGCGCTCGCCAGCAGTGCCAGGTCGGTGGGGCCGTTGCCCAGCTCGCGCACGGGCCGGCGGGCCGGCGGATCGCCCATCCGCTCCCACTCCACCGGGACCACCGTCGGCCGCTGCGTCGCCGTCCGCGGGATCCGGCCGGTCACCCGGCCGCCCTGGAACGGGACCGTCCGCCCGTCGGGGCAGCGCAGCCGGCCGCGGCCGGGGCCCGGCTGGTCGGGGGCGTCCAGATCGACCCTCAGCGGGTTCGTACGCGCCAGCTCGGTGTCGGCCGTACGGTCGGGGCGGGCGCTGGTGGCCACCAGGTGCACCCCGAGCCGGCCGCCGTCGCGGGCCACCGCGTCCAGCGCCCGTACGACGGACCCGGCGGCGGGGCGGCCCGTGCTGCCGAGCCCCGGCGCGACCAGCGCGTCGAAGTCGTCCACCAGCACCACCAGCCTGGGCAGGGGGCTCGGGCCGGCCGGGTCGGTGCGCACGGCGGAGGCGCGCAGCCGGAGCGTGCCGGTGCGCTGGGGTTCGAGGTCGCCGAGCAGCTCGCCGGGGCTGGGCTGGCGGGGCGCGACCATCCGGTCGCAGACCTCCCGCCGGGCGTGCCACTCGGCGAAGGCGGCGCCGTCCAGGAGCTCGGCCCGCCGTTTCAGCTCGGCCCCGAGGGCCTGGGCGAACTCCCGCATGCGCAGCGGGTCGGAGGCCACGAGGTGCGCGCACACGTGCGGCAGCTCGGTGCAGGGCTGGAGCCCGTCGCCGCGCTCGCCGCCGGCCCCGTCGAGGAGCAGCAGCCCGAGCCGGTCGGGGCGGGCGGCCGCGGAGAGGGAGGCGGCCACCGAGCGCAGCAGCTCCGTACGGCCGCTGCCCGCGGGCCCCTCGATGAGCAGGTGCGGGCCGTCCTGGACCAGCTCGGCGCCGACCGGGCCGCGCCGACCGCTGCCGAGCACGAGCTCGGCGCGGCCGCCGACGCCCTGCCCCTGGTCGGTGGCGGCGGCCCAGCGGGCCATCAGGGAGGCCGGGGTGGCCCGCGCCAGCCCCAGCTCGTCCAGGAGGCGGGCGGTGTTCGGGAGCGCGGCGGCGACGGCCGGGCGGGGCCCGGAGGGGGAGGGTTCGGCGCGCAGCGGGGCCAGGGAGCGGGCGAAGCGCTCGGCCCAGGCGGCCGAGACGGCGTCGGCGGTGGCGGTGGTACCGGACGCGGACGGCTCGCCGCCGGTCACCGTGAACGTCCGTACGGTGGTGGCCACATCGCCGCTGAGCAGCGCGGCCGCGCCACAGGTCCGGAAGGCGGGGCCGCTCGCGCAGGCGGCCTCGTACGTCTCGGCGAGCGGGGAGGCGGGTGTGGCGGCCGGGGTCTCGGCGAGCACGAGGAGGTGGATCCCGGCGGCCGGGCCGTGCGCGGCGAGCCGGCCGGTGATGTCGCGCAGCGCGGCGGCGCCGGGATCGCCGTCGACGACGAGGAGCGTGTACGGGCCGTGGTGGGCGTCGCCGGGGGCGCTCTCGCCGAGGGGGCTCTCGTCGAGGCGGCGGGTCAGCTCGGCGGTGCGGGCGCCGGCCTGGTCTCGGTCGTACGCGAGGAGCAGGCGGCAGTCCTGGCCGTGCGCGGGCCGTACGTGCGGCAGCCAGCCGAGCCAGCCCCAGTCGGCGCGCCGCTCGGGGAGGGCGCGGGTGCGGTCGGCGGCGAGGAGCACGATCTCCAGCTCGCCGGGCCCGTGCAGGGCGGCGAGCTGGGCGATCACGGAGCGGGCGACGCCGGTCAGCCGGGCGCGGGGCCCGGCGATGCCGAGTGCGCCGACCTCCTGGAACGCGATCCGGCTCCCCGCCCCGAGCCCGACGTCCAGCCGCCCCCGGCCACGGGACCACAGCCGCCGGGTGGGCCCCAGCGCGGCGAGCAGCAGCGTGGCGGGATCGTCGGCATCGGGCGCGGCGGCCGTGACGGCTTCGGCGGCGACGCCCGGGTACCCCGGGTCCTCTTCGCCCCGGACCCACTTGCGGGCCCAGGCCCCGAGCCCGCGCTTGCGCGGCCGCTGTCCGGCTGCGTCGATGCCCTCGCGGGAGCCGGCGGCGCCGTACTCCGCTCCGGCCCGGCCCGTACCGGGCGCACCGATGTGCAGGCCGGCGCCCGATCCGACCCCGGAGGCCGCGCCGCTCCACCCGGCCCCGTTGGTGTCGGAGTCGGGGTACGGCCGGTGCCCGTCGGGGTCGGGGGCAGAATCCCCGTGCCGGGACGGGGCGGGGTGGGGGGAGGGGCCCTGCGGGCCGCCGGGCCCGCCGGCCGCGCCGGGCTCGCCGTGGCGGCCGGTGAGGGAGCCGGGCGTGCCCTCCCGCGGGCCGCCCCGGGCGGCCGGGAGGGACAGGTGGCCTTCCAGGTCCGGGACCAGGGGGAGGGGGGCCGGGGCGTCGGTGGCCAGGCGGAGCGTCGATTCGCCGATGCGCAGCAGCGCCCCGGGCGCCAGCGCCACCGGCTGCGCGCCCACCGGCGCGCCGTCCACCGTCGTACCGTTCGTCGAGTTCAGGTCGGCCACGGCCACCCGGCCGTCCGGCATCACCGTCACCGCGCAGTGCAGCCGCGACACGTCCGGATCGTCCAGCGGCACGTCGGCGTCCGCCGAGCGCCCGATCCGGATCGCCCCGGGGTGCAGCAGGTGCACCCCGCCCGCGTCCGGCCCCGCCACCACGTGCAGCTGCGCGTCCGTCCCGGCGGGCAGGACGTGCCCGTCGGGCAGGACGCCCGGCACCGGCGCGTGCAGCCCCAGCACCGCCCCGTCCACCAGCGGAGGCTCCCCGAGCACCCGCCGCTGGAGGTCGAGCCGCTCCGTACCGGCGTACAGCACGACCGTGCCGCCGGTGTCGGGCCCGCCGACGGTCGCCGCGAGCCCGGAGGCCACGGCGGCGAGCGCGGTGCCCACGGGCGCGGTGACGAGCACGTCACAGCCGGCGGGCGCGGTCTGGTGGCCGCTGCGCGACCCAAGGACGGTCAGCCGGATCTGCATCGCCGTCAGCGGTCCCTTCTGCGCGGTGCGCGGTGCGTGCGCCCGGCAGGGGTGCGACGGGGCATGGCCGCCCCGATCAACCCCCCACCCGGCACGGCGCGTCGTCCGGTCAGGTCTGCCCGGAACGCGGGCTCCCGTCCCGGCCGTTCCGTACGGGTGCATCCTCGCACCTGTCGCTGACAACACGCCCGGCACCCGGCAATAAATGATCTTGAATGATCACGGCCCTGCGCGTGTCGCGTACACGCCCGGGCGGGTACTCCGGCCGAAAAGTGGAACATGGCCGGGGAAAATCGCCCCCGGCATACCCCTCAAACCTCACCCTTCGTACAAATGTGCGGCAACCAACCTCCGGCGCCCCGCGTCTTCCCCGACGACACCCCCTAGAGTGGGCCGGAAAAACGCACCACGAAACGAACCACAGCAGGACGACAGCAGGGAGCGCGAGACGTGCGGCCAGTCGGCAGCAAGTACCTGCTCGTAGAGCCGCTCGGACGCGGCGCCACGGGCACCGTCTGGCGTGCCAGCCAGCGGGAGACGGCCGGCGCGGAGGCCGCCGTCGCCGGGCAGCCCGGCGAGACCGTGGCCATCAAGGTCCTCAAAGAGGAGCTGGCCCAGGACGCGGACATCGTCATGCGCTTCCTGCGCGAGCGCTCGGTCCTGCTGCGCCTGACGCACCCCAACATCGTGCGCACCCGCGACCTCGTCGTCGAGGGCGACCTGCTCGCCCTGGTCATGGACCTGATCGACGGTCCTGACCTGCACAAGTACATCCGGCAGAACGGCCCCTTCACGCCGGTCGCCGCGAGCCTGCTGACCGCCCAGATCGCGGACGCGCTCGCCGCCAGCCACGCCGACGGGGTGGTCCACCGCGACCTGAAGCCCGCCAACGTCCTGCTCGACGAGCGCGGCGGCCAGATGAAGCCGATGCTGACCGACTTCGGCATCGCCCGCCTCGCCGACTCCCCGGGCCTGACGCGCACGCACGAGTTCGTCGGCACGCCCGCGTACGTCGCCCCCGAGTCCGCCGAGGGGCGTCCGCAGACCTCCGCCGTCGACGTCTACGGCGCCGGCATCCTGCTCTACGAACTGGTCACCGGACGCCCTCCGTTCGCGGGGGGCAGCGCCCTCGAAGTCCTCCACCGCCACCTCAGCGAGGACCCGCAGCGGCCGCCGAACGTGCCCGAGCCGCTCTGGATCGTCATCGAGCGCTGCCTGCGCAAGGAGCCGAACGAGCGGCCCAGTGCGGAGAACCTGGCCCGCGGCCTGCGCGTGGTCGCCTCCGGCATCGGCGTGCACAGCGCCCCCGCCGAGGTGGAGGCCGCCCTCGGCGTCGGCGCGCTGCTCGCGCCCGACCCCTCGCCGGCGCCGGTCCCCGAGACGCCGGGCGTGGGCGGCGGCGCCGATCCGACCCAGGTGCTGCCCGGCCGCGTCGGCGCCGCCTCGCCGATGGGCGCGTACGACCCGAACGGCATGACCAGCGTGCTCCCGCCGGTCGGCGCGGCCGACGCCACCTCCGTGCTGCCCAGCACGGGCGGTCCCGGTGGCCAGGGCGGCCCGGGCGCGGACCCGACCTCCGTCATGCCCCCGGTGCAGCAGCCGGACCAGCCGCACCCGTGGCAGTCGCAGATGCAGGCCGCGCGCGACCGCAACGAGCAGACGCAGATGCAGTACCTCGACCCGAGCGAGGACCCGCTGCGCCGGCGTCCGCAGCGACAGGCGCCCCCGCCGCCGCAGCAGCGGCCCCAGCAGCCGCCGCAGTACCGTCAGGGCCCGCCGCCTCAGCAGTACCAGCAGCAGCCGCAGTACCAGCAGCCTCCGCAGCAGCCGTACTACCAGCAGCAGCCGCCGCCTCAGCAGTACCAGCAGCCGCAGCAGGCTCCGTACCAGCAGCAGCCTCAGCAGCAGCCCCAGCGGCAGGCCCCGCAGCGGCAGGCCCCCCAGCGGCAGCAGCCCCCGCAGCAGCAGCCCCCGCAGGCCCCGCCGCAGCGCCGGGAGCCGCGCGAGCCGCGCCCGCGCAGCGCCAACCCGATCAAGATCCCGGGCCTGGGCTGCCTCAAGGGCTGCCTGGTCATGATCCTGCTGTTCGTGGTGGCCGGCTGGCTGGTCTGGGAGCTCACCCCGCTCCAGGAGTGGGTCGGCACCGGCAAGGGCTGGTTCGACCAGCTGTGGACCTGGGGCTCCGACGTCGTCGACTGGGTCACCGCCATCGGCGACTCCACGGGCGGCGGCTCGGGCGGCGGAACGCCCTGAACCGGGCGCCCGCAGTGCTGGGTTGTTGATTTGTCGACTTCTGGGACGTGATTTCGCCCCCAGAAGTGAAGGTCGCCGTGTTCCGGGGCGTTCAACCCCCATCCGGCCGCGTAGCTTTGGTGCGTACGCCAGCCGCTGAGGGAGCAGTCGTGGCACGGAAGATCGGCAGCCGGTACACCGCGCACCAGATCCTGGGGCGCGGCAGCGCGGGCACGGTGTGGCTGGGCGAGGGGCCGGACGGGCCCGTCGCCGTCAAACTGCTGCGCGAGGACCTCGCGTCCGACCAGGAGCTGGTCGGACGATTCGTCCAAGAGCGCAGCGCGCTGCTCGGCCTGGACCATCCGCACGTCGTGTCCGTCCGCGACCTCGTCGTGGACGGCAACGACCTGGCCCTGGTCATGGACCTCGTACGCGGTACGGACCTGCGCACGCGCCTGGACCGGGAGCGCCGGCTCGCCCCCGAGGCGGCCGTGGCGATCGTCGCGGACGTCGCGGACGCGCTGGCGGCGGCGCACGCCGCGGGGGTCGTGCACCGGGACGTGAAGCCGGAGAACGTCCTGCTGGACATGCAGGGGCCGCTGGGGCCCGGCGGCTCGCACCCCGCGCTGCTCACCGACTTCGGCGTGGCCAAGCTGATCGATTCGCCGCGGCGGGCCCCGTCCGGGGTACCGGGCGCACGCGCCTCGGCGACGACGACGCGGATCATCGGCACCCCGGACTACCTGGCCCCCGAGATCGTGGAGGGCCTGCCGCCGCGGGCCGCGGTGGACATATACGCGCTGGCGACGGTGCTGTACGAGCTGCTGGCGGGGTTCACCCCGTTCGGCGGGGGGCACCCGGGCGCGGTCCTGCGCCGGCACGTGACGGAGACGGTGGTTCCGCTCCCCGGCATCCCCGACGAGCTGTGGCAGCTGATCGTGCAGTGCCTGGCGAAGGCGCCGGCCTCCCGGCTGCGGGCCTCGGAACTCTCGCTCCGCCTGCGGGAGCTGCTCCCCCTCCTGGCCGGGATGCCGCCGCTGGACGTGGACGAGCCGGACGAACCGGAGCCCGAGCAGTCGTCGGCGGAGCCGGTCCAGGAGACCGAGTCCCCTCGTCGGCGGGGCGTGGTCCCGCTGGTGCCGGGCTCCGCGACCGACTCGAACCGGGACACCCACACCTCGATGCGGGTGCCGGGGCCGGACGAGCTGGCCGGGGGCGCGCTGGGCACGGCCCGGGTCCCGCGCCCCGCGGGCGGCCACCGTCCCGGCTCGGCCCGCCACCGCGCGGAGACGGCCCGCAAGCGGCGCCTCGCGCTGACGGCGGGGGCCGTGGCGCTGGCCGCGGCGCTGGGCGTCGGCACGTGGCTGGCCACCTCCGGGGACGAGCCCCCGCCCCAGGACACCAAGCACTCCACCCCGGCCAAGCCGTAGCCGTAGCCGTGCCGTGGGTCGTGGCCGCAGCCGTGGCCGGGCGCGGGAGCGGCCCCCCGCACCCGCGCACCCCGGCCGGGACTACGCCTCCACGAGCTCCGGGTGCCAGCGCCGGGCCACCGCCGGGTGGGCCCGGGTCCAGCCCTTCAGCTCGTTGCGGCCGTACTCCGCGTGCAGCGGGTTCGAGGCGTCGTGCGCGACACCCGGCGCCGACCGCAGGTACTCGCCCGGCACCGTCTCGATCACGGCGTCCAATCGCGGGTTGTAGAAGAACGGCACGGAGTACCGCTCCACCGCCCCCGGCGGGCTGACCACCCGGTGGTCCGTGGCCACCAGGTACCCCTCCGTCGCGATCTCCAGCAGCTCGCCCAGGTTGACCACGAACGCCCCCGGCATCGGGGGGATGTCCACGAAGCCGCCGTCCCGGACGACCTGGAGCCCGCCCACCCCGTCCTGCAGGAGCAGCGTCAGGAACCCGTAGTCCTTGTGCGCCCCGACCCCCTGGCCGGCGCCCGACGGGGCCGATCCCGGGTAGCGGATCAGCTTCGTGTGCAGGTGCGGCCGGTCCGCGAACGCCGCGTCGAAGAAGTCGGACGGAGCCCCGATCGAGGTCAGCAGCTCCCGCAGCAGCCGGTGGGCCACCGCCGCCAGCCGCGCCTGCCACTCCAGCACCACCGGCCGCAGCTCCGGCAGGGCCTGCGGCCACTGGTTCGGGCCCTCCAGCCACAGGTACGCCGGGTCGTCCGGCCCCAGGGCGGGCGCCGGCCGCTCGGCGCCGACGTCCAGCTGGTCGCGCCAGTCGGACGCGCCGCCGGTCAGCTCGTGGCCGATGCGGGTGTACCCGCGGAAGTGGGGCGAGTTCAGATTGCTCACCGCGAGCCGGTCGGCCTCCGGCAGGGCGAAGAAGGCCCTGGTCAGCTCCAGCACGCGGGCGGTCTCGGCCTCGGTGATCCCGTGCCCGGTGAGGTACAGGAAGCCCGTGTCCCGGGCCACGGCGTGCAGCTTCTTCAGGAAGTCGGCCCGCTGGGCCGGGTCGTCGGCCTGGGACAGGTCGATGACGGGAAGCGCCGGAACTGCGGAATCGGCGGGAAGGTCGGTGTGCGCGGACGGCATGACGGCTCCGTTTCGGATGTCACGGGGTCCTGTTCCCCAGAGGTGTCGGGGCAGCGGATGGGGAGGGCCGCCGGCAGGGGTGGCGCCGGAGCCGCTTGGGCCGCGTACAGGACCAAGTCGGATCGGGGTGGATCAGGCTTGGGGAAGGTCCGGCGGCAGACAGCTCGTCGTCGTGACACGCATGTGGTCCACATGGCGGCGCTTGACGAGGAGCAGAGTCATACCGTGAGCGTACGCCCGTTCCCCCGCTCATCAGAACGGGTGATCCGGCCTGCCCGGACGGTGCCGCCCGCGGACCGGCTACGCTGGACCCGTGGCAGTCGTCGATGTTTCCGAAGAGCTGAAGTCCCTCTCCTCGACCATGGGGTCGATCGAGGCCGTCCTGGACCTCGACAAGCTGAGGGCAGAAATCGCCGTGCTTGAGGAGCAGGCCGCCGCGCCGTCCCTGTGGGACGACCCGGAGGCCGCTCAGAAGATCACGAGCAAGCTGTCGCACCTCCAGGCCGAGGTCCGCAAGACCGAGACCCTGCGCGGTCGCATCGACGACCTCGCGGTGCTGTTCGACCTCGCCCAGGAGATGGACGACGCGGAAACCCTCGCGGAGGCGGAGACCGAGCTGGTCTCCGTGCGCAAGGCGCTGGACGAGATGGAGGTCCGCACCCTGCTCTCCGGCGAATACGCCGAGCGCGAGGCGCTGGTCAACATCCGCGCCGAGGCCGGCGGCGTCGACGCCTCCGACTTCGCCGAGCGCCTGCAGCGCATGTACCTGCGCTGGGCCGAGCGCCACGGCTACCCCACCGAGATCTACGAGACCTCGTACGCGGAAGAGGCCGGCATCAAGTCGACCACCTTCGTCGTCAAGGCCCCGTACGCCTACGGCACCCTCTCGGTCGAGCAGGGCACCCACCGGCTCGTGCGCATCTCGCCCTTCGACAACCAGGGCCGCCGCCAGACGTCCTTCGCGGGCGTCGAGGTGCTGCCGGTCGTCGAGACCAGCGACCACGTCGAGATCGACGAGACCGAGCTGCGCGTCGACGTGTACCGCGCCTCCGGCCCCGGCGGCCAGGGCGTCAACACGACCGACTCGGCGGTGCGCATCACGCACCTGCCGACCGGCATCGTCGTCTCCTGCCAGAACGAGCGCTCGCAGATCCAGAACAAGGCCAGCGCCATGAACGTCCTCCAGGCCAAGCTGCTGGAGCGGCGCCGCCAGGAGGAGCAGGCCAGGATGGACGCCCTCAAGGACGGCGGCAGCTCCTGGGGCAACCAGATGCGCTCCTACGTCCTGCACCCGTACCAGATGGTCAAGGACCTGCGGACGGAGTTCGAGGTCGGCAACCCGCAGGCGGTGCTCGACGGCGAGATCGACGGCTTCCTGGAGGCCGGCATCCGCTGGCGCAAGCAGCAGGAGCAGACCGCGTAAGCGCTGGTACGCGCCACGCACCATGCACGGCGAAGGGCCCGGACACCTTGGGTGTCCGGGCCCTTCGCCATCTCTGTCTCTGAATGTCTGCCGGCGTCGATGATCGGGACGCGACGGGGAGCTACGCCGTCTGCTGGGCCAGGAGGGCCACGGCCGCCACGAGGACCACCAGGAGCACGATGAGCGCCAGGGGGTTCAGGCCGCCGAAGGGGCCTTCCTGCTGCTGGAGGCGCTCCCGGTTCGCCCGGCACACCGGGCAGCGGCCCTGGCTGACGGGCGCGGCGCAGTTCGCGCACACGAGCCGGTCATACGTCATGCGCTCTCCTCCTCTCGTCCCCTTGAACAACGAACACCTTGAACAACGCTTGAAGGTACGACTGCGTTCCCCTACCACTGTGCCAGCTCCGGCGACATTCGGCGCGGCCCGTCCGGGCAATCACGGACCGTCCCGGGACGATCCCCTCCCGGACCAGGGGATATATCGGGCAACTCCGGCCGCCGGGCCCCCACCCCCCGCCCGTTCGCGTATGGTCACGCACACCGACTCCGCACACCTACTCCCGGCGACCGTGGTGCACCCGTGATCCGATTCGACAACGTCTCCAAGTCCTACCCGAAGCAGAACCGCCCCGCACTCAGAGATGTCTCCCTGGACATCGCGAAGGGTGAGTTCGTCTTCCTGGTCGGCTCCTCCGGCTCCGGCAAGTCCACCTTCCTGCGGCTGGTGCTGCGCGAGGAACGGGCGAGCCACGGCCAGGTCCACGTCCTGGGCAAGGACCTCGCCAAGCTCTCCAACTGGAAGGTCCCGCAGATGCGGCGCCAGCTGGGGACCGTGTTCCAGGACTTCCGCCTGCTCCCCAACAAGACGGTGGCCGAGAACGTCGCCTTCGCCCAGGAGGTCATCGGCAAGCCCAGGGGCGAGATCCGCAAGGCCGTCCCGCAGGTCCTGGAGCTCGTGGGCCTCGGCGGCAAAGAGGACCGCATGCCCGGCGAGCTCTCCGGCGGTGAGCAGCAGCGCGTGGCCATCGCCCGCGCCTTCGTCAACCGGCCGGCCCTCCTCATCGCGGACGAGCCCACCGGCAACCTCGACCCGCAGACCTCGGTCGGCATCATGAAGCTGCTGGACCGGATCAACCGGACCGGCACCACCGTGATCATGGCCACGCACGACCAGCAGATCGTGGACCAGATGCGCAAGCGCGTCATCGAACTCGAACAGGGCCGACTCGTGCGCGACCAGTCGCGCGGCGTCTACGGCTACCAGCACTGAAAGGCCCTTGAGACGTCATGCGCGCCCAGTTCGTCATGTCGGAGATCGGCGTCGGTCTCCGCCGCAATCTCACCATGACCTTCGCGGTCATCATCTCCGTGGCCCTGTCGCTGGCCCTGTTCGGCGGCTCCCTGCTCATGCGCGACCAGGTGAGCAAGATGAAGGGCTACTGGTACGACAAGGTCAACGTCTCGATCTACCTCTGCAACAAGAGCGACGCGGAGGACACCAGCGAGAGCGGGAGCAAGGCCTGCGCCAAGGGCGCGGTCACTCCCGATCAGAAGCAGCAGATCGAGACCGACCTGAAGAAGATGGAGCTCGTCGAGACCGTCCACTACGAGTCCTCCGACGAGGCCTACAAGCACTACAAGGAGCGCTTCGGGCACACCGCGCTCGCCTCGGTGGTCACCCCGGACCAGATGCCCGAATCCTTCCGGGTGAAGCTCAAGCAGCCCGAGAAGTACCAGGTCATCACGACCGCCTTCGCGGGCCGCGACGGTGTGCAGTCGGTGGAGGACCAGCACCAGGAGCTGGACAACCTGTTCACGATGCTCGGCTACCTCAACCTGGCCGCCCTCGGCATCATGCTCATCATGCTGATCGTGGCCCTGCTGCTGATCGTCAACACCGTGCGCGTCTCCGCCTTCAGCCGCAGGCGCGAGACGGGGATCATGCGGCTCGTGGGCGCCTCCAGCTTCTACATCCAGGTCCCGTTCATCATGGAGGCCGCCTTCGCGGGCCTCGTCGGCGGAGTGTTCGCCTGCGTGATGCTCGGCGCCGGCCAGTACTTCGTCATCGACCACGGCGCCTCGCTGCGTACGAAGATGGAGCTGATCAACTTCATCGGCTGGGACTCCGTGTTGACGAAGCTGCCGTTGGTGCTGGTCATCGGGGTGCTGATGCCCTCGCTGGCCGCCTTCATCGCATTGCGCAAGTACCTGAAGGTGTGACAAGCGCCCCGTGTGAGGTCCGTCCAACCCGCCGTGCCTCAACGGGGCTTGTCCTAGACTCGGCGCCATGCCGGGACTGCCCGCCTTGCGTCTCCGGCCCCGCGACCTGCGTCGCGGGGCCGCTTTGACGTTGGCCTTCATCGCCGCCGTGGGCACCGCGGCGGGCACCGGCTGCTGGGACCGCGCGGACGCCGTCGGCGCCGCGGGAGGCGGGTTAGCGGCCGCAGCCGGTACGCGCGACCCCGCAGCCGCCGCCCCCGCGGCGCCCGCGCAGGACGCGGCCGCGACCGCCGACCGCGAGGCCGTCGCCCGGGCCGCGGCCGAAGCCGTCGCCGAGGGAAAGTCCGGCAAGAAGGCCGCCCAGGAGGTGGTCAGCCGCAGCGGCGACCGCTGGGGCATGGTCTACGACCAGGGCGAGTACGCGGCCTTCACCGACGACCTCGACGGACGCTGGACCGGCGTGGGGCTCTGGATCGAGAACCGCCCGGGCGACCGCATCGCCGTCGAGAAGGTCCAGCCCGACAGCCCCGCCGCCCGCGCCGGCCTGCGCGCCGGGGACCGGCTCCTGAGCGTCGACGGCCACTCCGTCACCGGCCTGCGCGTCTGCGACGTGGTCGCCCTGCTGCGCGGCGGCGCCGGCACCCCGGTCGTCCTGCGCCTCGCGCGGGACGGCGCCGACCTCACCGAGACCCTGCGCCGCGAGCAGCTGCACACCGAGCCCGTGACCGTACGGGAGCTCCCGGGCCCGATCACCGTCATCAAGGTCGCCTCCTTCAGCCGCGGCTCCGGCGAACAGGTCCGCGCCGCCGTCCGCGCGGCCCCGGCCGGCTCCGGCTTCATGCTCGACCTGCGCGGCAACCCGGGCGGCCTGGTCACCGAGGCCGTGACGGCGGCCTCGGCCTTCCTGGACGGCGGGCTGGTGGCCACGTACGACGTACGGGGAGCCCAGCGCGCCCTGTACGCGAGCCCGGGCGGGGACACCGCCCGACCTCTGGTGGCGCTGGTCGACGGCGGCACGATGAGCGCGGCGGAGCTGGTCACGGGCGCCCTCCAGGACCGCGGCCGCGCGGTGGCGGTGGGCACGAGGACCTTCGGCAAGGGCTCGGTGCAGATGCCGACGCCGCTGCCGGACGGCTCGGTGGCGGAGCTGACGGTGGGCACGTACCGCACTCCGGGGGGCCGCAGCCTCGACGGCAGCGGCATCACCCCGGACCTGGCGGCGGGTGACGGGGTCGAGGAACGGGCCCGCAAGGTATTGGGTGGCCTCGGGGTGGGTCCGTAGTGCGAAAATGACCGCACTATGGCTAAGGAACAAGGGCGCAAGCTGATCGCCCAGAACAAGAAGGCGCGGCACGACTACACGATCATCGACACCTACGAGTGCGGCCTCGTGCTCACGGGTACCGAGGTCAAGTCCCTGCGCCAGGGCCGTGCCTCGCTGGTGGACGGCTTCGTGTCGGTGGAGAGCGGCGAGGCCTGGCTCTACAACGTGCACGTGCCGGAGTACAGCCAGGGCACCTGGACCAACCACAGCGCCCGCCGCAAGCGCAAGCTCCTCCTGCACCGCGAGGAGATCGACAAGCTGGACTCGAAGACCGGCGAGACGGGCAACACGATCGTGCCGCTCTCGCTGTACTTCAAGGACGGCCGGGCGAAGGTCGAGATCGCGCTGGCGAAGGGCAAGAAGGAGTACGACAAGCGCCAGGCCCTGCGCGAGAAGCAGGACACGCGCGAGACGAACCGGGTGATCTCGGCCGTGAAGCGCAAGGAGCGCGGTCAGCTGTAATCTCCTGGCACGCCGTGGTCCACTTCGCGTACCATGGCGTCAGCACCCGCCGCTCGCGGTGGGAGCACTTTGTTAACAAAACATGGGGATGATCGGTTTCGACAGCGGATGTCGATGCAGGGGAAGCGAGCCGAGGAAGCGGCAATGATCTCGCTAACCACATGTCGCAAAAAATAATCGCCAACTCCAAGAGCGATAACTCCCGCTTCACCCTCGCTGCCTAATAACAGTGAGCTGAAGCCTCTGTGAGGAGCGTCAGCCCGGAAGTGGTCCCGGTCCGGATCCTGGCGTCAATTAGGGATCTAAACCTCTAGCCCCGGTCACGGGGGCTGGAGGGAAACCAAACAGTGACTGAGCCCGTCGGAGACTTGTCCGTGTGATCTCCGGGGCTGAGAAAAGCGCAGCGGACTGCGCTCGGAGAAGCCCTGCTTCTGCACCGTTGGACGCGGGTTCGATTCCCGCCATCTCCACTCATCCCATGTGGGCGAAGGCCCCGCAGCCGCCAGGCTGCGGGGCCTTCGTCATGCCCGGAGCGCCCGCCGCGTCAGTAGTGGTAGCGGGCCTTGAGCACCTTCACTTCCTTGTCGTCCGCCCGGTACACGAGGCGGTGCTCGTCGTCGATGCGGCGGGACCAGTAGCCGGTCAGCTGGCCCTTCAGCGGTTCGGGCTTGCCGATCCCGGTGAACGGGTCGCGCTGGATCGCGCCGATCAGGCGGGTGATCCGGCGGGCCGTCTTCAGGTCGGAGGAGAGCCGGAACAGGAAGTCCTCCCAGGCGGCCGGGTCGAAGTGAACGCTCCTCACTCCTCCCCTCCGGCCAACTGCCGCAGCTCGTCCATGCTCTTGGCGACCGACGCTGCTCCCTCGCGGTCGCGCGCGACGGCTTCCATCAGCCGTTGGGCGTTGGCGGGGGAGCGCAGCAGGTAGACGGTCTCCTGCCAGGAGTCGTAGTCGTCGGCGGACATGAGGACGGCGTCGCCGTTCTTGGAGGTGATGCGCACCGGGGCGTGGTCGGTGTTGACCCGCTCGATCAGCGGGAACAAGGTGGCCCTGGCTTCGCTGGCGCTTATCGACATGGTCCGCTCCTCCGGTAGTGGTACCACTACATGGTACCTAACTCGTACCGGAAACTCGTACCAACCGGCTGGTGATGAGGGCCAGGAGGGCCGCCGCTGCCGGGAGGGCGTACGGGGTGGTGGGGCCCAGGTGGTCCACCAAGGTGCCCGCCGTGGCCGCGCCCAGGGCTATGCCCGTCAGGATGGCCGTCACCGCCAGGGTCATCGACTCGTTGAGGCGGCCCTCGGGGGCGAGGGCGTGGACGCGGGACATCGCGGTGACCATCGTCGGCGCCGTGGCCATCCCGGCCAGGAGGAGGGCCGCGGCCAGAAGGGTGAGGGACCCCGCGGCGGCCGCCGCCCAGGGGAGGGTCAGGGCCGCCGTCAGGGCGATCAGGCAGGTCCGCAGAGCGCGGGGGCGCAGCGCGCCGTAGAGCAGGCCGGCCGCGCAGGAGCCCGCCGCCTGGAGGGCCAGGACCAGGCCGGTGGCGGCGCCGAGCCCCCGGGCGTCGAGGTACGCGATCGAGGTCACCTCCATCGAGCCGAACAGCACGCCCAGGGGGGCGAAGAGGGCCAGGAGCGGCATCAGCGTCCGCAGGGGGGACCTTCCGGCGCGGGGCGCCGACGGCGGGGGCTCCGTCCGGCGCTGGGAGGTGAAGACGAGCATGCCCGTCAGGAGCAGGGCGGCCGCCGTGAGCGTGCCCGCCTCCGGGAAGACGGCCGAGCACAGGGACGCGGCCACCACCGGGCCCAGCATGAAGCACAACTCGTCGGCGGCCTGCTCGAACGACATCGCCGTGTGGTGCGCGGCGGGGGAGTCGCGCAGCAGGTGGGTCCAGCGGGCCCGGGACATGCCGCCGATGTTGGGGGTGGTCGCGGTGGCGGCGTACGAGGCGAACAGGGTCCAGGCGGGGGCGTGCGTGCGGACGCACAGGACGAGCCCCACCGATCCGAGCACCGCGATCAGCGTCGCGGGGACGGCGATCCGGGCCTGGCCGTACCGGTCGACCAGGCGGGCGGTCCACGGCGCGACCAGCGCCGTGGCGGCCAGCCCGGTGGCGGTGACCGCGCCGGCGAGGGCGTACGAGCCGCGCTGGCCGGCGATCATCATGACCGCGCTGATGCCGAACATGCCCATCGGGAGGCGGGCCAGCAGGTTCCCGGCCGTGAAGGCCCGGGTCCCGGCATGTGCGAAGAGGCGGGTGTACGGGCCCGGGGCGCGGGGCGGGCGGCGGTGCGGGGCGGGGGCTATCACGAGCGTCGAGCCCGTCACGGTCATCAACTGCGGCATGGTCCAAGGCTCCGGCGCGGGGGCCCCGGGCGTCCAACACCTGTTCCGGCGCCATTGACCCGTTTCCGTTGTTAGTCTCCCCGGGTGATACCCCGTGATGTGGAACCCCGGCTGCTGCGCGGGTTCGTCGCCGTGGCCGAGGAGCTGCACTTCACCCGCGCCGCCGCCCGCCTGTACGTCGCCCAGCAGGCACTGAGCCGCGACGTGCGGCGGCTGGAAACCGGCCTGGGCGCGGCGCTGTTCGTCCGGACGACCCGGGCCGTCGAGCTGACCGCCGACGGGGAACGGCTGCTGCCCCTGGCCCGGCGGGTGCTGGCCGCGCACGAGGAGCTGGCCGCCGCCTTCGCCCACGCCGGCCCCCGCCCGCTGCTCGTCGACCTGAACACCGACGGGCCGAGCACCGCCCGCACCGTCCTGGAGCGGGCCCGCGAACTCGCCCCCGACTGCGAGCTGATGGCCCGCTTCGAGAGCGGGCTGACGTACGCCGCCGCCGAGGTCGCGGCAGGGCGCCTGGACGTGTCCTTCGGGTACGCCGGCGGGCTGGACCCGGTGCTGCGCTCCCGCCTCGCGCACCGGCCCGTACGGTACGAGCCGCTCGCGGTGCTGCTGCCCGAGGGGCACCCGCTGGCCGCGCGGGCCGACGTACCGCTGGACGCGCTGGCCGGGGAGGCCGTGTACGCCGGGGCCGGCAACCCGCGGACCCTGGAGTGGACCGGCCTCGCCCGCGAGCTGCTGACGGGCCGCGGGATCGCGCTGGCGCCGCCCGCGCCCGCGGCCGTGGGCAAGGACGAGTTCCGCCGGGTCATGGCCAAGACCCGCAATCCGGTCCTGGTGACGGTGGACTTCGTCGATCTGCCGGGGAGCGTGAAGCGGCCGCTCGTCGCCCCGGTGCCGCTGTCCCCGCTGTCGATGGTGTGGCGCAAGGGGTTCCACCACCCCGGGCTCGACGCGCTGCACCGGGCCGCGACCGCCCTCGGCGCCGAGCACGGCTGGCTGGAGGTGCCCGCGGCGAGCTGGCGTCCCGCGGCGCTCACAGACGTCTCCGGCGGCGGGTGAGTGCAAGGTTTCCCACCGGTCATCCGGTGGGGACCCGGGCCGAAACGCGCCGTTCCTACGGTCGTCACCAAGGACGCGACAGCTGTGGAGGCGTGTGATGACCGGTACGACCGCACCGCGCGGGGCACGCAAGGGGGGCCGCTGGATCGAGCGGTGGGAACCCGAGGACGAGACCTTCTGGAAGGAGTCGGGCGAGCGCATCGCCCGCCGGAACCTGCTCTACTCCGTGCTCTGCGAACACATCGGGTTCTCCATCTGGACCCTGTGGTCGGTGATGGTGCTCTTCATGGGCCCCGCGTACGGGATCGACCCGGCCGGGAAGTTCTTCCTCATCGGCACGGCCACCTTCGTGGGCGCCTTCGTCCGGGTGCCCTACACCTTCGCCGTCGCCCGTTTCGGCGGCCGCAACTGGACCGTCTTCAGCGCCCTGCTCCTGCTCGCGCCCACCACCGCCGCGCTGGTCGTCATGGAGCCGGGGACCTCGTACGGGACCTTCGTGGCCGTGGCCGCGCTGACGGGCGTGGGCGGCGGGAACTTCGCTTCCTCCATGACCAACATCAACGCCTTCTTCCCGCTGCGCAAGAAGGGCTGGGCGCTCGGCCTGAACGCCGGCGGCGGCAACATCGGCGTGCCCGTGGTGCAGCTCGTGGCACTGCTGGTCATCGGGACCGCCGGGGCCGGGCACCCGCGGCTGCTGCTCGCCGTCTACCTGCCGCTGATCGTGGCCGCGGCCGCGCTGGCCCTGCTGCGGATGGACAATCTGGCGCCCGTGCGCAACGACACCGGCGCGGTGCGCGAGGCGGTCCGCGACGCCCACACCTGGATCATGGCGTTCCTCTACACCGGCACCTTCGGGTCCTTCATCGGCTACAGCTTCGCCTTCGGGCTCGTCCTCCAGACGCAGTTCGGCCGCACCCCGCTCCAGGCCGCCTCGCTCACCTTCGCCGGGCCGCTGCTCGGCTCGCTGATCCGGCCCGTCGGCGGCGCCCTCGCGGACCGGTTCGGCGGCGCCCGGATCACCCTCGCGACCTTCGTGGCGATGGCCGCGGCCACCGGGGTCGTCGTCCACGCCTCGGGGCACGCGTCACTGCCCGTCTTCCTCGTCGGGTTCGTGGCGCTGTTCGTGCTCAGCGGGCTCGGGAACGGCTCCACGTACAAGATGATCCCCGGCATCTTCCAGGCCAAGGCGCTCGCGCGGGGCATGGACGGGGAGGCGGCGGCCGCGTACGGGCGCCGGCTGTCCGGGGCCGCCATGGGGCTCATCGGTGCGGTCGGCGCACTCGGCGGACTCGGCATCAACCTGGCCTTCCGGCAGGCGTTCTCGACCTCCGGGTCCGGGACGGCGGCCTTCGTCACCTTCCTCGGCTTCTACGCGGCCTGCTGCGCGGTCACCTGGGCGGTATACCTTCGGCGGCCGGCCCCCCAGGTGCTCCCGAAGGCCGGGGCCGAGGCGAAGCCGCAGCTCACGTCGGTGTAACGGCGGTTTACGGGGACGAAATACGGCGGAACCGAGCCTGACACGGCGACTTGACAGGCTCGGTTCCGTTCTCGCGACACGTGTCGCGCGATGTGATACCGACCCACTGGGCAAGGCAGGTCACCATGGACGACACGCGCACAGTCGCCGCAGCCGGGGCGGCGGGCCCCCTCGCGGGATTCACCGTGGGGGTCACCGCGGCCCGGCGGGCGGACGAGCTGATCGCCCTGCTGCGCCGGCGCGGGGCCACGGTCCTGCACGCCCCGGCCCTGCGGATCGTGCCGCTGGCCGACGACAGCGAACTGCTCGCCGCCACGAAGGAATTGATCGCCTGCGCACCCGACACCGTCGTCGCCACCACCGCGATCGGCTTCCGCGGGTGGATCGAGGCCGCCGACGGATGGGGGATCGGCGAGGAGCTGCTGACGCGGCTGCGGGCCACCGAACTGCTGGCGCGCGGACCGAAGGTGAAGGGGGCCGTACGGGCCGCCGGGCTGGTGGAGACGTGGTCCCCGCAGTCGGAGTCGCTGGCCGAGGTCCTCGACCGGATGCTGGCCGGCGGGGTCGCCGGGCGGCGCATCGCCCTCCAGCTGCACGGGGAGCCGCTGCCCGGGTTCGTCGAGGCGCTGCGGGCGGGCGGGGCCGAGGTGGTCGTGGTCCCCGTGTACCGGTGGATGGCCCCGGAGGACCTCGCGCCGATGGACCGGCTGCTGGACGCGGTGGCATCGGGCGCCGGGGCGATCGACGCGGTCAGCTTCACCTCGGCCCCGGCGGCGGCGTCGCTGCTCTCGCGGGCCGAGGAGCGGGGGATGACGCAGGCGGTGCTCGCGGGGCTGCGGGGGGACGTGCTGTCGGCGTGCGTGGGGCCGGTGACGGCACTGCCGTTGCAGGCGCGCGGGGTGGACACCGTGCAGCCGGAGCGGTTCCGGCTGGGGCCGCTGGTGCAGCTGCTGTGCCAGGAGCTGCCGGGGCGGGCGAGGGTGCTGCCGGTGGCGGGGCACCGGGTGGAGATCCGGGGGCACGCGGTGCTGGTGGACGCGGAGCTGCGGCCGGTGCCGCCGGCGGGGATGGCGCTGCTGCGGGCCCTGGCGCGCCGGCCGGGGTGGGTGGTGGGGCGGGCGGAGCTGCTGCGGGCCCTGCCGGGCGCGGGGCGGGACGAGCACGCCGTGGAGACGGCGATGGCGCGGCTGCGGGGGGCGCTGGGGGCGCCGAACGTGATCCAGACGGTGGTGAAGAGGGGATACCGGCTGGCCCTGGACGCCGGCGACTGCTCGCCGGCGGACTAGGCCGCGCGTCTTTCGGATCAGGGGGCGTCCTCGGGATCAGGATCCGGCCCCCGGGGGCTGGATGTGGCGGCCGGGGTTGGTTAGCGTGCCCTGGTGATCATTGACGGGGTGGAGATGCGGGGCATCGAGGTCGGGGACGCCGCCGGGCTGGCCGACGTGCTGGCGCGCAATCGGGCCTTCATGGCGCACGTCGAGCCGTGGCGGTCGGAGGTGTTCTACACCGAGGCGGGACAGGCCGCCCGCATCGAGGCGCTGCTCGCCGAGGGCGCCGCGGGGCGCCAGGCCTCGTACGTACTCGTCGAGGCCGGCTCCGGCGCGCCCGTCGGGACGATCAACCTCGGCAGCATCGCGCTCGGCCCCCTCCGCAGCGGCGGCGTCGGCTACTGGGTCGACCGGGCCTGGCACGGCCGCGGACTGGCCACCGCCGCCGTCGAGGAGGTCTGCCGGATCGCCCGCGACGAGATCGGGCTGCACCGCGTCGAGGCCGGCACCCTGGTCGACAACCTCGCCTCGCAACGGGTCCTGGCCAAGGCCGGGTTCGAGCGGTACGGGCTCGCGCCGCGCTACCTGCACATCAACGGCGCCTGGCGCGACCACGTCCTCTTCCAGCGCATCCTCCACGACGACGCGCCCCTCTGAGCGGACCCGGCCCCCGTACGGGGGGTTCCGCATCGCAGCGGGGCGCGGCACTCTGAGAGGCACGCACCCCCGAGGCAAGAGGCGGTGACGGGCATGTGGTTCGAATCCGGGCGGGTGTCCCTGGACCTGGTGGCCACCTTCGCCGCCCCCGCGGGCGCCGAGGAGATCCGCGACGGCGACGAGCTGCGCCTGTGGCTCGCCGGAGCCGGGCTCGTGCCCGACCGGACGCCGATCGCCCGGGTGGGCCCCGACTGGGTGGAGGCCTTCCGGGCGCTGCGCCGCGACGTGGGGAGCCTCGTACGGGCCGAGCTGGCCGGGGCCGGTCCCGACGGGGGCGCGCTGGCCCGGGTCAACGCGCTGGCCGCCGGTCCACCCCCGGGACTGTGTGCCGTACAGGACCAAGAGGGGCACCTCGTGCGGGAGTTGTGCGGCGGCGTGGAATGCGGCGCGCTGCTCGCCGCCGTGGCCCGCGACGCCGTCGAACTGCTCACCGACCCCGGCGAGCGGGACCTGCTGCGCTCCTGCGAGGGGGACGGCTGCACCCGGGTCTACCTGGACACTTCGCGCGGGCACCGGCGGCGCTGGTGCTCCAGCGAGCTGTGCGGCAACCGCGAGCGGGTCGCCCGGCACCGGCGCAGGGTTCTCGCGGCCCGCCCCGGGTAGCGATCGGGGGGCCGCCGGACGGCGGACGGGCAGTGATCTTCGCCCGGTCACCGGAACGGGCGTGCGGACAGGCCGTCGGTTCGCGTACGGTTGACGGTCGCCCATGCACGTCAGAAGGGGGCCTTGGTGGCCGCGCAGAATGCCGCTGTCGACAGCACGGCGGATTCCGTCCGCGATCGGGAGATCGCGGTCGAGCAGACGCATCTGGACCAGGTGTACCGCCGCCTCGAAGAGAAGATCGACGAGGCCGAGTTCCTGATGAACGACGCGGCCAAACGCGGTCAGGTCGGCACGCCCGGCGCGCTCGCCGAGCGCGACGCACAGGTCTTCCGGGCGGGAATCCACCTGAACCGGCTGAACAACGAGTTCGAGGACTTCCTCTTCGGCCGGATCGACCTGGTCCTCGGCAAGGACGGGGAGCGCGGCCCCGACGGCGCGTACACCTCCGTCGAGCCGGCCGACGACGCGATCCGCGCGGACCTCACCGCCGACATCGCCGAGACGCTCCACATCGGGCGCATCGGCGTGCTCGACGCCGACTACGCGCCGCTGGTCATCGACTGGCGCGCACCGGCCGCCGCGCCGTTCTACCGCTCCACGCCCAAGGACCCGGGCCGCGTCATCCGGCGCCGCGTCATCCGCTCCAAGGGCCGCAAGGTGCTCGGCGTCGAGGACGACCTCATGCGCCCCGAGATCACCGCCTCGCTCGACGGCCGCGAGCTGCCCGCCATCGGCGACGGCGCCCTGATGGCCGCGCTCGGGCGGGCCCGTACGCACTCGATGCGGGACATCGTCTCCTCCATCCAGGCCGAGCAGGACATGGTGATCCGGGCCCCCGCGGCCTCGGTCGCCGAGGTCGCGGGCGGTCCGGGCACCGGCAAGACGGCCGTCGCCCTGCACCGCGCCGCCTACCTGCTCTACCAGGACCGGCGCCGCTACTCCGGCGGCATCCTGATCGTCTCGCCCACCCCGCTGCTCGTCGCGTACACCGAGGGCGTGCTGCCCTCCCTCGGCGAGGAGGGCCAGGTCGCCATCCGCGCGCTCGGCTCGCTGGTCGACGGCGCCGAGGCGACCACGTACGACGAACCGGCCGTGGCCCGCGTCAAGGGCTCCTCGCGCATGCGCAAGGTGCTCCACAAGGCCGTACGGGGCGCACTGGAGCTCGGGGAGGCGCCCGAGCGGCTGCGGGTCGTGGCCTTCGGGCGGCGCCAGGAGCTGGAGGCCGACGAGCTGAACCGGATCCGGCAGAACGTGCTCAGCGGCACCGCGCCCGTGAACCTGCTGCGCCCGCGCGCCCGCAAGCTGCTCCTCGACGCCCTGTACGCGAGATCCGGCGGGGCCGGCCGGCACAGCGATCCGGAGCTGGCGGCCGAGCTGCGCTCCGCGTTCGACGAGGACATCTCCACCGAAGACGCGTTCATCGACTTCCTGAACGCCTGGTGGCCCGAGCTGACCGCGCGCGGGGTGCTCGCCGCGATGGCCGACGAGCGGCGCCTCGGCCGCTGGTCGCGCCGGGTCCTCAACCCGCGCGAGACCCGCCAGCTGGCGCGCTCGCTGCGCCGGGTGGGCCCGGATGGCAAGGGCCCCCTGTCGGTCCACGACGTGGCGCTGCTGGACGAGCTCCAGCTGCTGCTCGGCGCGCCGGCCCGGCCCAGGCGCAAGCGGCAGCTCGACCCGCTGGACCAGCTCAGCGGGCTGGAGGAGCTGATGCCGACCCGCGAGGAGACCCAGTGGGAGCGGGCGGAGCGGATCGCGGCGGAGCGCACCGAGTACGCGCACGTGATCGTCGACGAGGCGCAGGACCTGACGCCGATGCAGTGGCGGATGGTCGGCCGCCGGGGCCGGATGGGCACCTGGACGGTGGTCGGCGACCCGGCGCAGTCCTCGTGGACGGACCCGGAGGAGGCGGCCGCGGCGCGTGACGAGGCCCTGGGCTCCCGGCCGCGCCGCCGGTTCACCCTGACGGTGAACTACCGCAACCCGGCGGAGGTCGCCGAGGTCGCGGCCCGGGTGCTGCGGCTGGCGATGCCGGGCATGGAGCCGCCGACGGCGGTCCGCTCCACGGGGCTGGAGCCCCGCTTCACGGCCGCCGGCGCCGATCTGGGCGCGGCGGTCCGCGAGGAGACGCGCATGCTGCTGGAGCAGGTCGACGGCACGGTCGGCGTGGTCGTGGCGATGGACCGGCGCGCGGAGGCCGCGGGCTGGCTGGCGGACCTGGGGGAGCGGGCGGTGGCGCTCGGCAGCCTGGAGGCCAAGGGGCTGGAGTACGACGCCACGGTGGTCGTCTCCCCGGCGGAGATCGCGGAGGAGTCCCCCGCGGGCCTGCGGGTCCTGTACGTGGCCCTGACGCGCGCGACGCAGCAGCTGACGGTGGTGTCCGCCGGCCGTGACGAGCCCGATGCGGACGGGGTGCCGGCGCTGCTGAAGCCGTAGGGCCGCCTTCGTACGACCGCGGGACCGCGCGGCACGGATGGCCCGCGCCCACACGCGTGGTGAGACGAGGTCAACCCCTTGGAGGGGGATCGCTTCCGGCGATCCTTTGTTAGCCTGGGTACGGCACCGACTCGATCCAAGCCCCCGGGCCCAACCTTCGTCGCTTAGAGCGACCACTTGCCGCGAGGCGAGCATGGCGGGTCGGTGTCATAGACGTTCATACAGGTCCGCGCCCCTCGGATTCCGAGGGGCGCGGACCTTTTTCGTACGGGCATACGCTTCCACACGCCTGATCTATCTCGTATGGTGGAAGTGTCTTTCCGAAATTTGTAGCTGGTTACCTTGTACTGGCTGGTAGGTGGGACGATCGGACAACAGGTCCTGCCGCACCTGCCGTGCGTGGGGCCCTGTGTGTGTACAAAAAACCAGGGACAGAAGAGGAACACGGCCATGGCAACGGCGCCCAGCGTCTCGTACTCGATGACGGTCCGCCTGGAAGTGCCCGCGAGCGGAACCGCGGTCTCCCAGCTGACCACCGCCGTGGAGTCTTCCGGCGGGTCGGTCACCGGCCTCGACGTGACCGCTTCCGGTCACGAGAAGCTCCGCATCGACGTCACCATCGCCGCGACCTCCACCGCGCACGCCGACGAGATCGTCGGCAAGCTGCGCGGCATCGAGGGCGTCAGCCTCGGCAAGGTCTCCGACCGAACCTTCCTGATGCACCTCGGCGGCAAGATCGAGATGGCGTCGAAGCACCCCATCCGCAACCGCGACGACCTCTCGATGATCTACACCCCGGGCGTGGCCCGCGTGTGCATGGCGATCGCCGAGAACCCCGAGGACGCCCGCCGCCTGACCATCAAGCGCAACACGGTCGCAGTCGTGACGGACGGCTCCGCCGTCCTCGGCCTCGGCAACATCGGCCCGATGGCCGCCATGCCGGTCATGGAGGGCAAGGCCGCCCTGTTCAAGCGCTTCGCCGACATCGACGCGTGGCCGATCTGCCTGGACACCCAGGACACCGACGAGATCGTCTCGATCGTCAAGGCGATCGCCCCGGGCTTCGCGGGCATCAACCTGGAGGACATCTCCGCGCCGCGCTGCTTCGAGATCGAGGCCCGGCTGCGCGAGGCCCTCGACATCCCCGTCTTCCACGACGACCAGCACGGCACGGCCATCGTCGTCCTCGCCGCCCTCACCAACGCGCTTCGCGTGGTGGGCAAGGCAGTTGGCGACGTCAAGGTCGTCATGTCCGGCGCCGGCGCGGCCGGTACGGCCATCCTCAAGCTGCTCCTCGCGGCCGGCGTGAAGAACGTCGTCAGCGCCGACATCCACGGTGTCGTGCACGCGGGCCGCACCGACCTGGTCGACGCGGCCGTCGATTCGCCGCTGCGCTGGATCGCCGACAACACCAACCCCGAGGGCTACACCGGCACTCTGAAGGAGGCCGTGGTCGGCGCCGACGTGTTCATCGGCGTCTCGGCCCCCAACGTGCTGTCCGGCGAGGACGTCGCGGCCATGGCCGAGGGTGCGATCGTGTTCGCGCTCGCGAACCCGGACCCCGAGGTGGACCCGGCCGTCGCCCGCCAGACCGCCGCCGTCGTGGCCACCGGCCGCTCCGACTTCCCGAACCAGATCAACAACGTGCTGGTCTTCCCGGGCGTCTTCCGCGGCCTGCTGGACGCCCAGTCCCGCACCGTGAACACGGACATGATGCTGGCCGCCGCCACCGCGCTGGCCGACGTCGTCGGCGAGGACGAGCTCAACGCGAACTACATCATCCCGTCGGTGTTCAACGACAAGGTGGCCGGCGCGGTCGCCGGAGCCGTCCGCAAGGCCGCCTCGGCGGTCTGACGCACAGTCGGACGGAACCGCCGGGTCCCGGCCGCCTGTGACGGCCCTCACGGCTCGCCTCTCCCGGCGCGTCGCGAGATGCGGGCCCGGCGGGCCGCCTCTAGGGTTGCGGGGATGCCCGCGAGGTCCGCGGTCCGCATCCACCAAGTGCGGACGGAGCGTCACCGCGGCGTGACTGTGGCGCTTTTCGTGTGACCCTGGCGGGTGCCGGATTGGCTTTCCCGCCGCTGGTGGGGGCAGGATGCGTAACCGGGCGAGAGGGTCTGACGTTCAGACCCGGGTCCGGGGACTGTCCGAGGGCCCTGGCAGCATCGGCTTCGATCTCACGCCTCTAAGGCAAGTTGAACACGGGAGTACAACATGAACCGCAGTGAGCTGGTGGCCGCTCTGTCCGAGCGCGCCGAGGTGACCCGCAAGGACGCCGACGCCGTTCTGGCCGCGCTCGCCGAGACCGTCGGCGAGATTGTCGCCAAGGGCGACGAGAAGGTCACCATCCCCGGCTTCCTGACCTTCGAGCGCACCCACCGTGCCGCTCGCACCGCGCGCAACCCGCAGACCGGCGACCCCATCCAGATCCCGGCCGGCTTCAGCGTGAAGGTCTCCGCGGGCTCCAAGCTCAAGGAAGCCGCCAAGGGCAAGTAAGTCCCGTCCGTACCGGGGCCCGTACGGGCCTTCGGAGCGGCGGTGCAGTACGCAGTACTGGCGAAGGGCGGCCACCCCCGGGCGGGGAGGCCGCCCTTCGGCCTGTCCGGGGGTTCCCGGACGCCGGGGTCGTCACGGGCCGCCGAGGGCCCCGCAGGCCGCCCGGCGGCCGCGTACGGGCCGCCCGGGGCACGCACCGCGTACGGGCCGCCCGGGGGCACGCGAAAGCCCCCCGGGCCCTTGCGGGGGCACGGGGGGCTCTCGGTCGGCCGTGGGGCTCAGACGAGGTCGCCGCCCGGGAGCTCGACCTTCGCCCCCAGCTCCACGAGCTTCTCCATGAAGTTCTCGTAGCCGCGGTTGATGAGGTCGATGCCGTGGACGCGCGAGGTGCCCTCCGCCGCCAGCGCCGCGATCAGGTACGAGAACCCGCCGCGCAGGTCGGGGATGACCAGGTCGGCTCCCTGCAGCTTCGTCGGGCCGGAGACGACCGCCGAGTGCAGGAAGTTGCGCTGCCCGAACCGGCAGGCGCTGCCGCCCAGGCACTCCCGGTACAGCTGGATGTGTGCACCCATCTGGTTGAGCGCGGAGGTGAATCCCAGACGGGACTCGTAGACCGTCTCGTGCACGATCGACAGGCCCGCGGCCTGGGTCAGGGCGACCACCAGCGGCTGCTGCCAGTCGGTCTGGAAGCCGGGGTGGACGTCCGTCTCCAGCGCGATCGCGTTGAGCGGTCCGCCCGGGTGCCAGAAGCGGATGCCCTCGTCGTCGATCTCGAACGCGCCGCCGACGCGGCGGTAGGTGTTCAGGAACGTCATCATCGAGCGCTGCTGCGCCCCGCGGACATAGATGTTGCCGCCGGTCGCCAGCGCCGCGGAAGCCCAGGAGGCGGCTTCCAGGCGGTCCGGGAGCGCCTTGTGGTTGTAGCCGCCGAGGCGGTCGACACCGGTGATCCGGATGGTCCGGTCGGTGTCCATGGAGATGATGGCGCCCATCTTCTGCAGTACGCAGATGAGGTCCTCGATCTCCGGTTCCACCGCGGCGTTGCTGAGCTCGGTGACGCCCTCGGCCAGGACGGCCGTCAGCAGCACCTGTTCGGTCGAACCGACCGAGGGGTAGGGCAGGCGGATCTTGCAGCCGCGGAGGCGCTGCGGGGCCTCAAGGTACTGGCCGCCCTCGCGCTTCTCGATGGTCGCGCCGAACTGGCGGAGCACGTCGAAGTGGAAGTCGATCGGCCGGCCGCCGATGTCGCAGCCGCCCAGGCCCGGGATGAAGGCGTGGCCGAGGCGGTGCAGCAGCGGGCCGCAGAACAGGATCGGGATGCGCGACGAACCCGCGTGCGCGTCGATGTCCGCGACGTTCGCGCTCTCGACGTGCGTCGGGTCGAGCACGAGCTCGCCCGGCTCCTCGCCGGGGCGGACGGTCACCCCGTGCAGCTGGAGCAGCCCGCGCACGACCCGGACGTCGCGGATGTCGGGAACGTTGCGGAGCCGACTGGGTCCGCTGCCGAGCAGAGCGGCGACCATGGCCTTGGGCACGAGGTTCTTCGCACCGCGGACACGGATCTCGCCCTCAAGCGGGGTACCGCCATGGACAAGCAGTACGTCGTCTCTGTCTGTGCCGGTCATGAATCTCGCGTTCCGGAGAGGGGCTCCCCCGGCGAAGCCAGAGGAGGGTGGGCAGGGGGCCAGGGAAAAGGGTAAGGGGCACCACCCCCTTGTTCGTAAGGCTGACGCGGCCGTAGGACTGTCATGAATCAGCCACAACACCCACAGTGCCCACCTCATGGCGGAGTGTCGCATTCCGCCCGCGTCGGCGACACGCGCTCCTCCCTGCTGCCGTGCGCCCTGAACCGCGAGCGGTCCGATGCGCCCGCCCGCTCCCCCGAAGGGCGAATGTGCGAGATCATGTCGGCATGACCGAGGTGTCCTCCCTCACAGGGCGGCTGCTCGTGGCCACCCCCACCCTCGCGGATCCGAACTTCGACCGCGCGGTGGTGCTCCTGCTCGACCACGACGAGCAGGGCTCGCTCGGCGTGGTCCTCAACCGGCCCACCCCCGTGGGGGTCGGCGACATCCTGCTGCCCTGGGCGACCCTGGCCGGCGACCCCGGGGTCGTCTTCCAGGGCGGGCCGGTCGGCCTGGACTCGGCCCTCGGCGTGGCGGTCATCCCCGGTGAGGAGGGGCCGCTCGGATGGCGCCGGGTGTACGGGGCGATCGGCCTGGTCGACCTGGAGGCCCCGCCGGAGCTGCTGGCCGCGGCCCTCGGCTCGCTGCGGATCTTCGCCGGGTACTCGGGCTGGGGTCCGGGTCAGCTGGAGGCGGAGCTGGGCGACGGCGCCTGGTACGTCGTGGAATCGGAGCCGGGTGACGTGTCGTACCCGGATCCGGAAAGGCTGTGGCGGGCGGTGCTGCGCCGCCAGCGCAACGAGCTCGCGATGGTCGCCACGTATCCCGACGACCCGTCGCTCAACTGACCCGCGCACGGGTCGGTACCCTGGCTTTTATGAGCACTCTTGAGCCCGAGCGCGGGACTGGTACGGGGACCCTCGTAGAGCCGACGCCGCAGGTGTCCCACGGCGACGGCGACCACGAGCGCTTCGCCCACTACGTCCAGAAGGACAAGATCATGGAGAGCGCGCTCGGCGGGACCCCCGTCGTCGCGCTGTGCGGCAAGGTGTGGGTGCCGGGCCGTGACCCGAAGAAGTATCCGGTCTGCCCCATGTGCAAGGAGATCTACGAGTCCATGGGCCCCGGCGGGGACAAGGACAAGGGCGGCAAGGGCGACAAGTAGTCCGCACGGAGTCCCTCCGCCCCCTTCTCGGCAGGCCGAAGGCCCCCGGACGCGCTCGCGCGTCCGGGGGCCTTTGCCGTGCGCGGAGGGCGGACTAGGGTCGGCCGCACGGGCGCCGAGCGCCCTGTGGAACGCGCGTTGCGCATCGCGCAACGGCTGGACGGTGGAGGGGTCGAGGCCATGCCCGAGTTGATTCCGGAGCCGCGGTACGCGCGGTTCGCGCCCGACGGCGGCGAGTGCGTGCTGGACGATCCGCTGCTCGACGCCGGCCCCGGCACCGAGGGCACCGCCCGCTGGCTGCGCCGCGAGCTCGGCGCGGCCACCGGCTGGGAGCTGCCCGCGTCGGAGGCGGGGCGGACGTACGGCGGGCGCGCGGTGATCCGGCTGGTGCTGCGCCCCGGGCTCGCGGCGCAGCCTGCGCAGGGCGGGGGAGCGGAGTCGTACGAGCTGCACGTCACGCGGCAGGGGGTGCTCCTCGAAGGCGCCGGTCCGGCGGGCCTCTTCTACGCCGCGCAGACGCTGCGTCAGCTGCTCGGGCCCCGGGCCTTCCGGCGCGCGCCCGCGGCGCCGGACCGCGAGTGGCGGCTGCCGGTGGGGGGCGTCCAGGACGGCCCCCGCTTCGGATGGCGCGGGATGATGCTCGACGTGGCCCGGCACTTCATGCCGAAGGACGGGGTGCTGCGGTACGTCGACCTGCTCGCCGCGCACAAGCTCAACGTGCTGCACCTGCACCTGACGGACGACCAGGGCTGGCGGGTCGAGATCAAGCGCCGTCCGCGGCTCACGGAGGTCGGCGCGTGGCGGCCGCGCAGCCGCTGGGGGCACCGGGCCTCGCCGCTGTGGAACGAGACCCCGCACGGCGGCTTCTACACGCAGGACGACATCCGCGAGATCGTCGCGTACGCCGCCGAGCGGCACGTGCGGGTGGTCCCGGAGATCGACGTGCCGGGGCATTCGCAGGCCGCGATCGCCGCGTACCCGGAGCTCGGCAACACCGACGTCGTGGACACCGCCGCGCTGGAGGTGTGGGACGACTGGGGGATCAACGAGAACGTGCTCGCGCCGACCGAGGCCGTACTGCGCTTCTACGAGGGGGTCTTCGAGGAGCTGCTGGAGCTGTTTCCGGCGGAGGTCTCGCCGTTCTTCCACGTGGGCGGCGACGAGTGCCCGAAGGGGCAGTGGCGCGCGTCGGCGCTCGCGCAGGAGCGGATCCGGGAGTTGGGGGTGGACGGGGAGGACGGGCTGCAGTCCTGGTTCATCCGGCACTTCGACGGCTGGCTCGCGCAGCGCGGGCGGCGGCTGATCGGGTGGGACGAGATCCTGGAGGGCGGGCTCGCGCCGGGGGCCGCGGTCTCCTCCTGGCGCGGGTACGCGGGCGGCATCGCCGCCGCGGAGGCCGGGCACGACGTGGTGATGTGCCCCGAGCAGCAGGTGTACCTGGACCACCGTCAGGCGGGCGGCCCGGACGAGCCGATGCCGGTCGGGTACGTGCGCACGCTGGAGGACGTGTACCGCTTCGAGCCGGTGCCGCCGAAGCTGTCGCCGGGGGCCGCGTCCCGCGTACTGGGCGCGCAGGCCAACGTGTGGACCGAGGTGATGGAGAACCAGGCCCGGGTCGACTACCAGGTGTTCCCGCGGTTGGCGGCGTTCGCGGAGGTGGTGTGGTCGCGGCTGCCGGAGCCGGGCGAGCGGGACTACGCGGGCTTCGAGGCCCGGATGGGTGCCCACTACGGGCGGCTTGACGCGCTCGGCGTCGACTACCGGCGGCCGGGCGGTCCATTGCCGTGGCAGCGGCGGCCGGGGGTGCTCGGGCGGCCGATCGAGGGAGGGCCCCCGAACGTGTGATGCGGGTGGGCGGCGGGGTCGCCGGGTGGCGGGCGGCGGTTGGCCGGAACCTTTCCGCGCGCTGCCGCGCCCCCGCGCCCCGGGTGCGGCGGTTTCGCGGACCGTTGCGGACCGATCGGAACCCTTCGGACTTCTGCGGAACTCCCGAGGCTTCCCGGACGTCCTTCGTTCTTGGTGGGTAGTCGGGAACTCTTGCTCGATTTCGGGGTATTCGACGGATCTGAATCGATTCGGTTCATTCGGTGAATACGGGGGAAACCGGACGGCCGGAGGTGCCGGGGGGCGCCCGCCGGACCCTCGCGCCGGGAGGTGGGGAAGATGTGCCAGAGTTGCCACGTCCCGGCGGTGAGCACGTACCGTACGGCGGACAGGCGTGAGCGCCGGGACCGGGACATCGGGAAGGGGCAGCTGGGTTGACCACGCACGCACCGCATGCACTGCATTCATCTCAGGGGCCGCAGGCGGCGCAGTCCGTGACGCTGCCGGCCTCGCTCGACGAGGCCGTGGCGGCACTCGCCGCCATGCCCGCCGCCGTGCCCGTCGCCGGCGGCACCGACCTCATGGCCTCCGTCAACGCCGGGCTGCTGCGGCCCGCCGCGCTCGTCGGCCTCGGCCGGATCAACGAGATCCGCGGCTGGCAGTACCAGGACGGGCATGCCCTGCTCGGCGCCGGGCTCACCCACGCGCGGATGGGACGGCCGGATTTCGCCGCTCTGATCCCCGCGCTGGCGGCTGCCGCGCGGGCCGCCGGGCCCCCGCAGATCCGCAATGCCGGCACCCTCGGCGGCAACATCGCCACCGCCGCGCCGACGGGCGACGCACTGCCCGTACTGGCCGCGCTGGAGGCGATCCTCGTCATCCACGGCCCGGGCGGATCGCGCCGCGAGATCCCGGTCTCGCACCTGCTGGCCGGCCGCGAGATGCTGCGGCCCGGCGAGCTGATCGGCTTCGTACGGGTGCCGCTGCTGCACGCGCCGCAGGTCTTCCTGAAGGCCACGGGACGTACCGGACCGGGGCGCGCGGTGGCGTCCGTGGGGCTCGTGCTGGATCCCGCGCGCCGCGGTGTGCGCTGTGCGATCGGCGCGGTCGCGCCCATGCCGCTGCGGCCGCTGGAGGCCGAGCAGTGGGTCGCCTCGCTGATCGACTGGGACGGGGAGCGGACGCTGGCCCCCGAGGCGCTGGAGGCCTTCGGCGAGTACGTCGCGGCCGCCTGCGTCCCCGACCAGGGGGAGCCGGTGGCACCCGGGGTACTGCATCTGCGGCGGACGGTCGCCGTGCTGGCACGGAGGGCCCTGGGGAGGGCGCTGACCTCATGAGTGAGAACGAGAACGTGAGCGGAACGACGGGTGACGCGGGTCCCGCGGGCCACACCGGCACCGGCTGGGGCTGGGAGCCGGTCCCGCAGGGCGGCGAGTACGACTCCGACGCGACGGCCTTCGTGAAGCTGCCGCAGGACATGCTGGACGCGCTCGGCACCGGGGAGCCGCTCGCGGCGCCCGGGCACGGCTACGTGCCGCCGCCGATGATCGTTCCGCTGGGTTCGGCGAGTGCGGATCCGGCGGCCACGGGTACGTGGACGATGCCGGTGCAGTGGCCCGAGGCGGGGACGGCGGCCCGGGGCGGCCCGGGGGCCGCGGGTGCTCCGGCGGGTGCGCACGCGCCCGCACCGGTCGGGGGGCCGATCCCGGCCTCGATTCCGCTTCCGGCGTCGGTGGCGGCGGCGTTCGAGGGCGCGGGACAGGACCCCGTTCGGGTCTCGGGCCAGGTGGCCGGCCCGGCCGCGGCCCCTGCGCCGGCTTCGACGCCGGCGTCGGCTTCGGCGTCGGCTTCGGTTTCGGCCGAGGGTGCGCACGATCCCGGTGCCACCGCCGAGTGGCGGTTCCCGGAGGCGGTCCAGGACTCCGAGCCCGTGACCACCGGCCAGTGGACCCTGCCGGAACTGCACGAGCAGACCGGCGAGTTCCGCTTCAGCGCCCCGGCGGCCGACTGGAGCCAGGCCCCGGCGACACTGCCGGGCGGCGCGGCGGCCCCCTGGGCGACCCGTCCCGACTTCGAGGCGGCGGCGGCCGCCGGTCCGGCGGCCGCCGGACCCGGTGCCGTGATGAGCTCGGGCGTGCTGCCCGAGGCGCGCCCCGACGCGGGTGACACCGGCACCTCGGGCGCCGGCCTGCGCCGGCTCGGCGGCCCCGGCGTCGGCGGCCCCGCCCGCGGCCCCCGCGTGCTCGGCGGCCCCGGCGTGGGCACGCTCCCGGAGCCGGCGGAGCCGGAGCCGGGGCACCCGGCCCCGCACGACATCGAGGCCGCCCACGGCCCGGCGGCGACGCCGGTCACGGCGGAACGGCCGCATCCGGGGGCGGAGGCCGGCGAGGCCGCTTCGGCCGCCGGGGCGGGTTCGGCCGTGGGCGCGGCTCCGGCCCCCGGGGCGGACCCGGAGGCGGAGCGCGCGGCGACGCCCGTCGCGGCCGCGCAGTACGTCCTGTCGGGTGGCCCCGGGGCCGGCGGCGTCGCCGGTGGCGGTGGCCCCGGGGGTGACGGCGGCTTCGCCGGGTCGGGGGACACCGACGGGCACGGGTTCACGGCATCGGGCCACGGCCCCGCCGGGGCGGAGCCCGGGCCGGGCGGTGAACACGGGTTCACGGCGGAGCCCGCCGCGGAGCGGGCCCCGGAGCCTGCCGGTACGGACGGGCGGGGGTTCGCCTTCGCCGGAGCCGGGGCTCCGGGAACGCCGGGTGGGGACACCGCGGACATCGCCGGGGCGACGCCGGACGCGGGTGGGGGCGAAGGTTTCCCGGCCGAGGTGGCGGCGTACGAAGAAAACGCGACGGCCGAGGCCGTCGCCCATCACGAGCATCCGCTGGCTTCCTACGTCCTGCGCGTCAACGGCGCCGACCGGCCCGTCACCGGCGCGTGGATCGGCGAGTCCCTGCTCTACGTGCTGCGCGAGCGGCTCGGCCTCGCCGGGGCCAAGGACGGCTGCTCGCAGGGCGAGTGCGGGGCGTGCGCGGTGCAGGTCGACGGCCGGCTCGTCGCCTCCTGCCTGGTGCCGGCCGCGACGGCGGCGAGCAGCGAGGTGCGGACGGTGGAGGGGCTCGCCGGTGGCGGGGAACTCTCGGACGTGCAGCAGGCGTTGTGCAGGTCGGGTGCGGTGCAGTGCGGGTTCTGCGTGCCCGGCATGGCCATGACCATCCACGACCTGCTGGAGGGCAATCACGCCCCCAGCGAGCTGGAGACGCGCCAAGCCCTCTGCGGCAACCTGTGCCGCTGCTCCGGCTACAAGGGCGTCATCGAGGCCGTGCGCGAGGTCGTCGCCGAGCGCGGCGCCCCGGCCGCGGCCGAGGCGCCTGCGACCGGGAACGGGCTCGGGCCGGGCAGCGGGAACGGGCTCGGGCCGGGCAACGGGCCCGGGAGCGGGCCGGGCAACGGGCCCGGCAACGGCTCTGGCGCGGAGGCGCGTATTCCGCACCAGGCGCCGCCCGGCGAGGGCGGGATCCACCACAACGGAGGCATGGCGTGAGCGGGCACGACGCGGCCACGGCCACGACGACGGTATCGGTCTCCGCGGGCGCCTCGGCCGCCGTGGCGCCCGAGGCGGGCGAGCAGGAGGTGCCGCGCGGAATCGGAGCCTCCGTACCCGCCGCCGACACCCGCGCCAAGAGCGAGGGCACCTTCCCGTACGCCGCCGACCTGTGGGCCGAGGGCCTCCTGTGGGCCGCCGTCCTGCGCTCCCCGCACGCCCACGCCCGCATCCTCTCCATCGACACCTCCGCGGCCGCCGCCATGCCCGGCGTGCGCGCCGTCGTCACCCACGCCGACGTCCCCGGCGCCACCACCCACGGCCGCCGCGTCGCGGACCGGCCCGTCTTCGCCCACGACGTCGTACGCCACCACGGCGAGCCCATCGCAGCCGTCGCCGCCGACCACCCGGACACCGCCCGCCTCGCCGCCGCCGCGATCGCCGTCGAGTACGAGCTGCTGGACGCGGTCACGGATCCCGAGCAGGCGTTCGGCGCCCCCGCCCTGCACCCCGACGGCAACCTGATCCGGCACATCCCGCTCCGCTACGGCGACCCGGAGGCCACCGGCGAGGTCGTCGTCGAGGGCCTGTACCGGATCGGCCGCCAGGACCCCGCGCCCATCGGCGCCGAGGCCGGGCTGGCCGTGCCGCGCCCCGATGGCGGCGTGGAGATCTACACCGCCTCCACCGACCCCCACCTGGACCGCGACCTGGCGGCGGCCTGCTTCGGTCTGGAACCCGACCGGGTGCGCGTCGTGGTCACGGGCGTTCCGGGCGCGACGGCGGACCGCGAGGACGCCGCCTTCCAGCTCCCCCTCGGCCTCCTGGCCCTCCGTACCGGCTACCCGGTCAAGCTGGCCGCCACCCGCGAGGAGTCCTTCCTCGGCCACACCCACCGCCACCCGACGCTGCTGCGCTACCGCCACCACGCGGACGCGGAGGGGCGGCTGGTCAAGGTCGAGGCCCAGATCCTGATGGACGCGGGCGCGTACGCCGACTCGTCCTCCGAGTCGCTGGCGGCGGCGGTCGCGTTCGCGTGCGGCCCGTACGTGGTCCCGCACGCCTTCGTGGAGGGCTGGGCGGTCCGTACGAACAACCCGCCGTCGGGCCACGTGCGGGGCGAGGGCGCGATGCAGGTCTGCGCCGCGTACGAGGGCCAGATGGACAAGCTCGCGGCCGCGCTCGGCATCGACGGCGCCGAGCTGCGCCTGCGCAACGTACTGGCGACGGGCGACCTCCTCCCGACGGGCCAGACGGTGACCTGCCCGGCCCCCGTGGCCGAACTCCTGCGCGCGGTACGCGATCACGAGCTCCCCTCCCTCCCGAAGGACACCCCGGAGGAGGAGTGGCTGCTGCCCGGCGGCCCGGAGGGCGCGGGCGAGCCGGGCGCCGTGCGGCGCGGGGTCGGGTACGGCGTGGGCATGGTCCACATGCTCGGCGCGGAGGGCACGGACGAGGTCTCGACGGCGACGGTCAAGGTCGTCGACGGCGCGGCGACGGTCATCTGCGCCGCCGTCGACACCGGCCAGGGCTTCTCCACGCTCGCCCGCCAGATCGTCCAGGAGATCCTGGGCGTGGACGAGGTGGTGACGGCCCCGGTCGACACGGACCAGCCGCCGGCGGGCCCGGCGGCGCACGGCCGCCACACGTGGGTGAGCGGGGGCGCGGTGGAGCGCGCGGCGAAGATGGTCCGCACCCAACTCCTCCAGCCGATGGCCCACAAGCTGGGCATGTCGACGGAACTCCTGCAGATCCAGGACGGCCGGATCACCTCGTACGACGGCGCGTTCTCGACGACGGTCGCGGAGGCGATCGAGGGTAAGGAACTCTGGGCGACGGCCCAGTGCCGCCCGCACCCGACGGAGCCGCTGGACGGCGACGGCCAGGGCGACGCCTTCGTGGGCCTGGCGTTCTGCGCGATCCGCGCGGTGGTAGACGTGGACATCGAGCTCGGTTCGGTCCGCGTGGTCGAACTGGCGGTGGCGCAGGACGTGGGCCGCGTCCTCAACCCCCGCCAGCTGGAGGCCCGTATCGAAGCGGGCGTCACGCAGGGCGTGGGCGCGGCGCTGACGGAGAACCTCCGCTCGGTGTCGGGCCTGGTCCGCCACCCGGACCTGACGGGCTACGCGCTGCCGACGTCGCTGGACGCGCCGGTGGTCCGGATCGTCAAACTGGTCGAAGAGCGGGACGTGGTGGCGCCGTTCGGGGCGAAGGCGGCGAGCGCGATCCCTGTGGTGACGACCCCGGCGGCGGTAGCCTCGGCGGTACGGGCGGCCACGGGCCGCCCGGTGAACAGGCTCCCGATCCGGCCGTCGGCGGCGGTCGCGGCGCCCAACTCGTGACCGTGTGACCCGCATTGCACCTGCAACCCCGAGGTTGGGACTGTCGGTACCGGTCGCTAGAGTGATCGGTAAGACGTAGTACGTGCGCGATTGAACGGGTGCGAACGGGGAGGGGCCACGGCGGAAACGCCGTGACCCCGGGGATTTCGGGGAGTCGGGGAGGCCATCGTGGCAGAGGAGAAGGCACCGGACGGGCTGGCGGGGCTGAGCGGCCTCGGGACGGGCCTGGCGGACTCGATCCGCGCGCAGGCCGCGGCGCAGTCGAAAGCGGCAGCGCTGCAGGTCGAGTACGACACGCTGACGGACTATCAGACCATGGTGAAGGACCTGCTGGACGACCTCACCGGATCGCACGCCGACCACAAGAAGCTGGCGGACGACACCCTGCCGGCGGGCAAGCTCGGCACGGGCTTCCCTGAGGCGGACGCGCTCTTCAAGTCGTACGGCACGGTCATCACGGAGCTGCAGAAGCTCTCGAAGGGCCTGGCGGGGCAGATCGAGGCCCTGGGGATCGCGATCTTGTCGGCGGGCAAGGGCTACGGCGGTGTGGACGAAGAGACCAAGCGTCGGATGATGGCTCTCGCGAAGACGGCAGAGGCGCAGTACGACCCGAAGCGCGACCCGTATGTGGAGGAGCAGCGCAAGCTGGCGGCTTCGAAGCACGCCGGCACCAATGGCGATACGGGGGGTAACTACTGATGGCGACGAGTTTCGAGGGCTATTCGCACCAGCAGCTGCGGGCGATGATCGCTTCGCTGGATCCGACGGCGGTCAAGGAGCGGGCTGACCGGCTGCAGAAGGCGTCCGAGGACATCGCGAAGATCGGTGAGAAGCTCAAGAACCACCGGGTCACCGGCTGGGAGGGCGAAGCGGCCACGGCCTTCCAGGAATGGGTGGGGCGGGCGGGCAACGCGACGCTCCGGCTGAGTGAGTACAGCGCGACGGGGTCCAAGTGGATGGGTGACGCCGTCCAGATGATGGTCGAGGCGTCGAAGATGCCTGCCTACAACACGGGCGCCGCCGAGAATCTGGCAGCGGCCCGGAAGTTCCACAACGATCCGGATGCGCAGCAGATCGCCCAGCAGGAGCAGGGCAAGCTGACGGCGGACCACAACGACGCTGTCACGCGGATGAACAATCTGGCGCAGAAGTACGAGCAGTCGTCCGGTGAGATGAACAAGGCGGAGATCCCGACGTTCCCGCCGCCGCCGGAAGCATTGTTGCCGGCGGGTGTCGACAGCGGGCAGACGCTGACGCGGTCCGGAGGCTCGTCCAGCGGGGAAACTGGCACATCCAGTGCCTCGCACACGTCGACGCCTGGCACGCCCTCGAACGAGTCGGGTTTGGTGCCGGGGCATCAGCCGAAGGCGGACGGTACCCCGCCCCAGACGAGTGTGCCCACGTCCCTGCCCGGGTTTCCGGACCGCGACGTGGACGTGGACCTCGACCACGTGGCGACCTTGCCGTCGCCCACGACGACTTTGCCCCCGGCGACGGGTACGCCGGTCCCCAACCTTCCTGTGGGTCCGGGTCCTGGTCCCGTCGTTCCCATCCCGCCGCTGGGGCTCCCGTCGGTCACTGGCAAGACGGGTCCCGGCCTCGGTCCCGGCTTCAGCCAGATGCCGAACCTCGGTCCGGGTGGCACCGGCCTCGGCAAGGTCAGCCCGATCTCCGGCCTGCCCTCGCGGGATTCCGGCATCATGGGCGGCCGAGCCGTGCCGACGAGCGGGCCCAACGCGGGTATCCCGCGTGGCACGGTCATCGGCAGCGAAGGCACACAGACCGGCGCGGGCCGCGGCATGATGGGCGGCGGTGCTCACGGCGGTGGTGGTGCTCCCGCCGGCGGCGTGAGTGGTTCCCCGGCGCGTCGGCTGGCCTCGGAGCCGGGCGGCATCGTGGGCGGTCGCCAGGCTGCGGCGGGCGGACGCCTGGCCACCGGTGGTCAGCCGTTCACCCAGGGTGGTTCAGGTCTCGTGCGCAACGGTGGCGGCGCCATGGGCCACGCGGGTGCGGGAACGCGTGCTGCCGGCAAGCGACGCGAAGACGAGGGCAGCGAGCGCCCGGACTACCTGGTCGAGGACGAAGAGACCTGGCAGGGCAACCATCGTGTTGCTCCGCCGGTGATCGACTGAGAAGAACGGACGTTGTACGAGATGCACATGCGCAAGGCGACTTCGGCCCTGGTGGGTCTGCTGCTGGCCGGGGTCGCCGCGACCCCGGCCCATGCGGAGACCATTCGTTCGCAGCAGTGGCATCTCGACACCATGAAAGCCGAAGACATCTGGAAGATCAGCACCGGTAAAGGAATCACCGTCGCGGTGATCGATACCGGAGTGAAGAGCATTCCGGAGTTGGAGGGACAAGTCTTGTCCGGCAAGGATCTTATGGCTGGCAAGGCTGAGGGTGACGAGCGCACCGACTATGACGGTCACGGCACCACGATGGCCGCGCTCATCGCCGGCACTGGAAAACATTCAAGTGGAGACGGCGCCTACGGATTGGCGCCTGGCGCCAAGATCCTTCCGATCCGTGTTCCCAACATGGGAGAAGCCGACACGACCCCGTCTTGGGTGGCTGCCATTCGATATGCGGCGGACTCCGATGCCCGGATCATCAATATCTCCCAGGCTCGTTCAAGTCAGCCCGAGGACGATCGGGAGCGGGCGGAGGCTGTTCGGTATGCCCTTTCCAAGGGGAAGTTGATTTTCGCAGGCGCTGGCAACAACGGAGATACACACAACAGGGTCATGTACCCGGCGGCTACTCCCGGAGTAGTGGCTGTTGGTGCCGTGGACGCCAAGGGTGAGCCGACCAAGGAGTCTCAGCACGGTCCTCAAGTGGACATGTCTGCACCTGGCATCGACATCGTTACAGGCTGCGGGAGCAGCACGGGCGTTTGTAAGAACCACGGCACCAGTGACGCGACCGCCCTCGCCTCCGCCTCCGCCGCCCTCCTCTGGTCCGCGCATCCCGACTGGACCAACAACCAGGTTCTGCGGGTCCTCCTGAACACCGCCGGCAAGCCGACCGACGGCGCTCAGCGCAACGACCACATCGGCTACGGCATCGTCCGGCCCCGGATCGCGGTTCCCAACCCCGGCGACCCCGGTCCGGCCGACGTGTACCCGCTGCCCGACCTGGCTGCCGCGGATGCGGCCAAGAGCCCGGCGGCTTCCGGCGACGGCAAGGCTTCCGACTCGGCTTCCTCCAAGCCGGCGCCCCAGGCCGAGGAGAAGAAGAGCGGCAGCTCGCTTCCCTGGATCGCTCTCGGGCTGGGAGCCTGTGTTCTCATCGGCGGAGCGGTCACCGCCGTCGTCGTGCGGCGCAGGAGCCACTGACGGCGCGTACGAAACGAGCCGGACGACGGCTCACCCCGTTCTCCGCCACAGCCGTAACCCCAGACGCAGCTCAGCGTGTTAGACGTTGATGTGACACAGGGAGAAAAGCACGCGATGTCGTTCGACGAGGAATGGTCCACCGCGCGCGCCACCGCCGCGGCCAACGTCTCGATGCGCCTCAACCACGTACCCGCCGACCCCGGCGGCGGCACGGCCGGCGGTGACCTTGAGATCAATCAGGACCACATCGGCGCCATCGGCTCCGAGGCCTACAAGCTGCACACCCGGCTCCTGACCGACGGCAAGCACGCCGCCACCGCCACCGGCGAGGCCGCCGGCGCGCTCACGAAGGAGAGCTTCGGGAGCGGGGCGGCGCTGCAGAAGGTCGCCACCATGTGGGAGAGCCAGGTGAAGACCCTCGTGGCCGCCTGCGCGAACATCTCCAACGGGCTCAACTACTCGCTCTCCTCCCACGCCAAGGAAGAGCAGCAGTTGCACGCAGACTTCACCACGTCCGCGATCGACAAGTACCTCAAGTAGGCGGCGCCTTCCATGCTGACGTACGAGAACGTGATGAACGCGCCCCTGGACAAGCTCCAGACGGCGGCCACGGACTGGAAAGCCATGGCCGACAAGCTGGACGAGATGGCCGAGGCCGCTCGCAACGGCATGAAGGCCAAGGCCGACAAGGCGCAGTGGAGCGGAGTCACCGCAGGCGTCGGGCGGGCGTTCGTCGACAAGACGGCCAAGGAGTTCGAGGACGCGGCGAAGGAGGCCAAGGGCGTCCATCAGCTGCTCAGCGATGGCCACACCACCATCAAGACGGCGCGGGACGCACTGAAGAAGGCCGTCGACGAGGAGGCCCCGGCCGCCGGGTTCCGCGTGGACGCGGTCGGCAAGGTCTCGGCCGTTCCGATGGACCCGAAGACCGAGTACGCGGCCCGGCACGACCCGGACTACCCCGAGTTCAAGCGCAAGCAGGAGGAGAACCGCAAAGCCTGGCAGGCGAGGGTCGACCGGCTCGTGGAGGACTGCGCGGACGCCGACGACTCCCTGGCCCGCGCGCTGCGCGCGAACGTCTCGGACGACCACGACTTCACCGCGCCGAAGTACACCACCCTCGACGGTGAGCAGGCCGACCGGGCGGCCGAGCTGATGAGGAAGCTCAGCAAGGAGCCGGGCGGTGTGGCCCGCGATCCCGGGGCGCTGCGCGAGCTGGAGGACCTGCTCGACGACAACCGCAACGACGCGGAGTTCGCCCCGGACTTCTACCGCAAGCTCGGCCCCGACGGCACGCTGGAGGCGTACGCGAAGCTTTCCATCGACGCCTCGACCCTCGGTGAGGCCGGCAAGGACCGCCTGGCGATGGTCGGCAACATCCAGAACGACATGGGCGCGATGCTGGGGCTCGCCACGCAGAAGGGTTCGCCGAACCACCTGGACGCGGCGTGGACGACCGGCCTGATGAAGGCCGGCCGCAAGGAGATGCAGGTCACCGGCGATCTGACCAGCAGGATCTACGGGTACCAGGCGCTGGGCGCGCTGCTCCACGAAGGCAAGTACGACAAGGACTTCCTGACTTCGGTCGGCCGGGACATGGTCGCCTTCGACCGCGAGAACCCCAAGGCCTGGGAGCACGGGTCCCCGTACGACCCGAAGACGGTGCTCAGCCAGGGCAAGGACGGCAGTCGCGGCTTCTACCCGCTGACGGGTCTGATGGACGCGATGTCCCACAACCCGGACGCGGCGACGGCCTTCTTCAACGAGCCGGTCCGCCAGGACAGCAACGGCGACGGCATCGTCACGACGGCCGACAAGGTCGTGTCCGGCCAGCACGGCAAGGCCCGGGGCATGGTCGACTACATGCTGGACAAGGAGTCCTGGGCCGACGCCTTCGACCGGACGCCGAGCCACCCGTACGGCGAAGCGGGCCCGGCCCAGGAGGCACTCGGCGGCGCCCTCGAAGCGGCCGTCTCGGGCCGCGTACCGGGCGACGAGGACGCGAAGCCGGTCCCGCACACCAAGGACATGACGGCGATCATGGAACGCGTCGTCGAAAAGATCGGCGACGATCCGTCCCTGGTGGCGCAGGACCCGGAAGACGAGGACAAGAAGCCGAGGCTCGGACCCATGGCGGGCCACTTCGGCAACATGGCGGCGGAATACATCCCGGACCTCCAGGCGTCCGCCGAGAACGGCGGCAATCAGATCAAGGTGACGGGGGACATGGCCGAGTTCAACAAGGCGACCATGTCGCGTTTCCTCGGTGCGGTCGGCCAGGATCCGGATGCCTATGGAGCCATCACGAATGCCAACCAGGCGTTCACGGCGGTCCTCATCACCGATGTGGTCCAGCATCCCGGCGACAAGGACCTCCTGGACGCGGCCGTCGAGAACGCCGTGCAGCCCGGTGGCCAGATCGCGGGCATGCTGACGGAAGCCCGCGCCCAGAACATGCATGCCGAGACCGCCCACACGAACGAGGAGTACGTGAAGGGCGTCGAGGACGGTGCCAAGTGGATCAACCGCGGTATTTCGGCTGTCGGTGGCAAATACCTCGAAATGGTGCCGGTCGCGGGTGACGTCGTGGAGTGGGTCCAGGAGGACGTCACCGATCTCTTCGTCGAGGATGCCAAAGAGAAGGGCAAGGAGAACACCGGCCACACCCAAGAGGCTGTGGCAAAGATGTACGCAGAGGCCGAGGGCCGGACGAGCGATGCCGCCAGTAAGGCCGTGCTGCACGCAGCCGTCGGATCGGGTCTGTCCGAGAAGGAGATCGATACGCTCGCGGGCGTGGCGTCCAAGGAATCGGCGGTCGCTCACTCGGTCGGCCGCGACTTGGTGGACAGCTCGAAGTGATGGCTTCCACTGCTCGCTTCGTGGCACTCGCGGTGGTTGGAGTCCTGGCCGCAGGGTGTACCGCGTCAGGTCCGGGGCCCGAGACGTCGCCTTCCGTGAAGGCTCCGGAGGTTCCTCCCAACCAGGCGTGCCCCGGGCTGATCACGGCTGCCGCCGGGGAGGCCCTTACGGACGTCCTGCAGTCCTCGCAACTGGTCAACGACGATGCGCAGACCGTCGGAGTCACGGCCATGGGCAAGGCCATGGAGGAGTTCTACCGGGCGGGGCCGAAGGCCGGGGATTTCACCGCACCCCCGTGCACCGTCACCGGAATCGTGGGCCGGGGGAAGCGAGTCGGAGAGATTAGCCTCGCTGCCGCCGGCCGGAACGCCGGCGTGGCCGGAAGTGACCGGACGGGTGTCCGTGTGACGCGCGCCGACAAGGAGCGGGGCGTGGCTTTCGACTGCGCCAGTACCCGCGTCGGCTCCACACGCGACGTCCCGCTGCGGATCACGGCCTCGTACGCGGACCGGTACGAAAGCAGCCGGGGAGATGCCGTGCTGGGTGAGGACTACCTGGTCCTCGCTCATTCCGCCGCGGCCGCGATCGCCAAAGAGCTCGGGTGCGAGAACAACGGAGGACTCCCCGAGCGGGCTTCCGACCTCCCGAAGCAGTGACGTGACGTACGCCGGGAGCCGAGTGCTGCCGGACGACATGCGGAAGGCCGCCCAGGGGTGATGGGCGGCCTTCGTCGAAGCCGTGGCGGGAATTGAACCCGCGTACCTCGCTTTGCAGGCGAGTCCCTGGGCCACTCGGGCACACGGCTGTGGGGTGGTTGTGGATGTGACCGTACGGGCTGCCGGTCGGGGTGGGGAAGGTGGGCGCGGGGGGTGCAATGTGAATGCCATGCCGCGTTCACAAGGCGACACGACCTAGGTCTTGGGGACCATGGAGGATGGGTCCAATTGACAGGGGCGTAGCCCAGGGGTGGGGCTTACTCTGGGGCGATGAGTGCCCTTGAAGACCGTGTGTCGCAGCGCAGTGTGCCGGTTCCTGCGGAGTCGGAGGGCGGGATCCTGGGCTCCGCGTACCGGGTGCTCAGCATCGGGATCATTTCCGTCATCTTCCTGATCGCCTTCGAGGCGACCGCCGTCGGGACGGCCATGCCCGTCGCCGCGCGGGAGCTGGACGGGATCGGGCTCTACGCCTTCGGTTTCTCCGCCTACTTCACCACCAGCCTCTTCGGCATGGTGCTGTCAGGGCAGTGGGCCGACAGGGAGGGGCCGTTGCGGCCCCTGACCGTCGGGATCGCCGCCTTCGCCGCCGGACTGGTGTGCGCCGGGACCGCCGGGATCATGTGGATCTTCGTGCTCGGGCGGGCCGTGCAGGGGTTCGGGGGCGGGCTGGTCATCGTCGCGCTGTACGTCGTCGTGAGCCGGGCCTACCCGGAGCGGCTGCGGCCCGCGATCATGGCCGCCTTCGCGGCGAGCTGGGTGGTGCCGTCCATCGTCGGGCCGCTGGCCTCCGGGGCCGTGACCGAGCACCTCGGCTGGCGCTGGGTGTTCCTCGGGATACCCGTGCTGGTCGTCGTACCGCTGGTGGTGGCCCTGCCCGCGATACGGCGCACCGCGTCCGGGCCGGTGGATCCGGGCGCGCCGACCGCCGCCTTCGACGGGAGGCGGATCCGGCTGGCGTTCGGGATCTCCGCGGGGGCGGCGCTGTTGCAGTACGCCGCGCAGGACCTGCGGTGGCTCTCGCTGCTGCCAGCCGCCGCGGGCGTGGGACTGCTGGTGCCGGCCGTACGGGGGCTGCTGCCGCGCGGTACGTACCTGGCCCGGCGCGGGCTGCCTTCGGTGGTGCTGCTGCGCGGGGTGGCGGCCGGGTCGTTCATCTCGGCGGAGAGCTTCGTGCCGCTGATGCTGGTGACCCAGCGGGGGCTGAGCCCGACGCTGGCCGGGTTCTCGCTGGCGGCGGGCGGGGCGACCTGGGCGGGGGGCTCGTGGCTGCAGTCGAAGCCGCGGATGGCGCCGTACCGGGAGCGGCTGATGGTGGCCGGGATGGTGCTGGTGGCCTTCGCGATCGCGGCCGCGCCGGCGGTCCTGATCGAGTCCGTGCCGGTGTGGACGCTGGCGATCGCCTGGGCGGTCGGGTGCCTGGGGATGGGGCTGGTGACCGCTTCCACGAGCGTGCTGCTGCTGGAACTTTCGGCGCCGGAGGAGGCGGGGAGCAATTCCGCCGCGCTGCAGATCTCGGACGCGCTGGCCAACGTGGTGCTGCTCGCGGCGGGGGGCGCGGCGTTCGCCGCGCTGGGCGGGGGAGCGGTGGGGGCCGCGCACGCCGTCGCCGCCGAGGGGGCGGGCGCGGGCTCGCACCCGGCGGCGTTCGTCGTGGTCTTCCTGCCGATGGCGTGCGTGGCGCTGGTGGGGGCGTGGGTCGCGACCCGGCTGTACGGGTCCGGCCCGGCGGAACCGACGCCTGCGCGGGCGTGAGCGGTCCGGGATCCGGCCCGAGGCCGGGCCGGGCTGCCGGGGGTCCGAAAACACGGTGAGGGGCGGGGGCGCCGGTACGTACGCTGCCCGGATGGAGAACTTGATCATTCGGCTCGACGGTGGTGACCGGGCCCAGCTCGCCGATCTTGCCGATGCGAGTGGGCGCACCCCGGAGGACGTCGCGCGCGAGGCCGTGCGCCGGTACCTGCGGGACGAGCGGGCGCGGGTCGGGGACGAGGCCGCACGCCTGGCGCAGCGGCACGAGGCGCTGCTGAGGCGGCTCGGCCAGTGAGCGGCGGCGCGAGTGCCTACGGCCCCGGCCCCGACCCGGGGACCGGCCCCGACCCCGACCCGGGGACCGGCCCCGGCCCCGACCCCGACCCCGACCCTCGGACCGGACCCGGCCCCGGACCCGGCTCCGGCCCCGGACCCGGCCCCGGCCCCCGCCCCGGCAGCGCGAGTGGGGCCGGCGGTGTGCGGCATCTGACCCTCGCCGAGGTGCTGGATCTTGCGCGGTACGCCTGCCCGGAGCAGGGCGTCGAGCTGCGTGCCCCCGGGCTGCTGGAGTCCGCCGTGCACCGGCCCCGCGCGCGGATGTTCGGGACTCCCGCGTACGCGGACCCGTACGAGCAGGCCGCCGCGCTCCTGCACGCGATCGCGATCAACCACCCCTTCGTCGACGGGAACAAGCGGACGGCCTGGCTCGCCGCCGCGACCTTCCTCGCCGTGAACGGCATCGACCTCGCAGGCGTGGACCAGGACGCCGCCTACGACCTGGTCATCGACGTCGCCGCCGGCACCGAGGCCGATGTGCCCCGCATCGCCGAGCGGTTGCGTCGGATGTGACGCTCGCCGCACCCGCCGAGGTCACGGGCCTGTCCCTCCCCGAGGGGCCGGCCGGCCCCGGTAGGGTGGCCCGGTTGTCCTACGTACGACCGCCGCCGAGAGCCCGAACCGGAGACCGTGACTACTACCGCCTCCCACCACCTCTCACCCGCCTTCCCCGGCCGTGCCCCCTGGGGTACCGCCAGCAAGCTGCGCGCATGGCAGCAGGGTGCGCTGGACCGGTACATCGAGACCCAGCCCCGCGACTTCCTCGCGGTCGCGACGCCCGGCGCGGGCAAGACGACCTTCGCGCTGACGCTCGCGTCCTGGCTGCTGCACCACCACGTCGTGCAGCAGGTGACCGTCGTCGCGCCCACCGAGCACCTGAAGAAGCAGTGGGCCGAGGCCGCCGCCCGGATAGGCATCCGGCTGGACCCGGAGTACTCCGCCGGGCCGCTGAGCAAGGACTACCACGGGGTCGCCGTCACGTACGCGGGTGTGGGCGTGCGGCCGATGCTGCACCGCAACCGCTGCGAGCAGCGCAAGACCCTCGTCATCCTCGACGAGATCCACCACGCCGGTGACTCGAAGTCCTGGGGCGAGGCCTGCCTGGAGGCCTTCGACCCGGCGACCCGGCGGCTCGCGCTGACCGGCACGCCCTTCCGGTCCGACACCAACCCCATTCCCTTCGTCACGTACGAGGAGGGGAACGACGGGATCCGGCGGTCCTCCGCCGACTACACCTACGGGTACGGGAACGCGCTGGGCGACGGCGTCGTCCGGCCCGTGATCTTCCTGTCCTACAGCGGCAACATGCGCTGGCGCACCAAGGCGGGCGACGAGATCGCCGCCCGCCTCGGCGAGCCGATGACCAAGGACGCCATCTCCCAGGCCTGGCGCACCGCGCTGGACGCACGGGGCGACTGGATGCCGAACGTGCTGCGCGCCGCCGACCGGCGACTGACCGAGGTCCGCAAGGGCATCCCGGACGCGGGCGGGCTCGTGATCGCCTCCGACCAGGAGTCGGCGCGCGCGTACGCCAAGCTGATCCGCGAGATCACCGGTACCAAGGCCACCCTCGTCCTCTCCGACGACACCGGCGCCTCGAAGAACATCGACACCTTCAGCGCGAACGACGACCGCTGGATGGTCGCGGTCCGCATGGTGTCCGAGGGCGTCGACGTACCGCGCCTCGCGGTCGGCGTGTACGCGACGACGATCTCGACCCCGCTCTTCTTCGCGCAGGCCGTCGGCCGCTTCGTGCGTTCGCGCAGGCGCGGCGAGACGGCCTCCGTCTTCCTCCCGACCATTCCCTATCTCCTCGGCTTCGCCAACGAGATGGAGGTCGAACGCGACCACGTCCTCGACAAGCCCAAGAAGAAGGGCGAGGAGGACCCGTACGCCGAGTCCGAGAAGGAGATGGACGAGGCGAACCGGCAGGAGGACGAGGACACCGGCGAGGACGAGCAGATGTCCTTCGAGGCGCTGGAGTCCGACGCCGTCTTCGACCGGGTGCTCTACGACGGGGCCGAGTTCGGCATGCAGGCGCACCCGGGCAGCGAGGAGGAGCAGGACTACCTCGGCATCCCGGGCCTGCTGGAGCCGGACCAGGTGCAGATGCTGCTCCAGAAGCGGCAGTCCCGGCAGATCGCGCACAGCCGCCGCAAGCCGGACGCCGAGGCGGACCTGCTGGAGCTGCCGGCCGAGCGGCGGCCGGTGGTCTCGCACAAGGAGCTGCTGGAGCTGCGGAAGTCGCTGAACACGATGGTGGGCGCGTACGTCCACCAGAGCGGCAAGCCGCACGGCGTGATCCACACCGAGCTGCGGCGCGTGTGCGGCGGACCGCCGAGCGCGGAGGCGACGGCCGGACAGCTGCGGGAGCGGATCAAGAAGGTGCAGGAGTGGGCCACCCGGATGCGGTGACCCCGTTCCTCCCTCCACCGCCTCCTCTTTGGCCGGCCACCGTTCCTACGGACTGACGGGCGTGCCCCGGGCGGAGTTTCGTACGGGGGCGCCGTCACGTTCCGTGTCCGGTCCGGGGGCCGGTCCGGCGCCGCCCGGGGCCCGCGGCCCACGATCCGCGTCGGCCGATCGCACAGGCGCCGGCGGTCGGTCCAGGTAACGAAACGACTCCCTCGGCGATCGTTTACCGGCATAAAGGGGTAGTTGGCGCCCGGATTCTGGACGAGCCCTTCCGCTGAGCGGACCCGCTCGCTAATGTCCCCGCATCGAACGCCCCGTGGCAGAGCCGCCGCGGGAGCGCAGCCGGTGCCATGGCCGCTACCGGCGGCCTCTCGTGCGTCGCCGTGGGACCGGCGCCGCATACACCCCGAGAGTCACCGCCGCTCACCGAGAGAGGGAGAGGCGTCGTGACCGCGGAAACCTCCCAGACTCTGGACCGAGGACTCAGAGTCCTCAAACTGCTCGCCGACACCGACCACGGTCTGACCGTCACCGAGCTCTCCAACCGCCTCGGTGTCAACCGCACCGTGGTCTACCGACTGCTGGCCACCCTTGAGCAGCACGCCCTGGTCCGGCGCGACCTCGGCGGCCGGGCCCGCGTCGGGCTCGGCGTGCTGCGGCTCGGCCGGCAGGTGCACCCGCTGGTACGGGAGGCGGCCCTGCCCGCGCTGCGGTCCCTCGCCGAGGACATAGGCGCCACCGCGCACCTGACCCTCGTCGACGGCACCGAGGCGCTCGCCGTGGCGGTCGTCGAGCCCACCTGGACCGACTACCACGTGGCCTACCGGGCCGGCTTCCGCCACCCGCTGGACCGCGGGGCGGCCGGGCGGGCCATTCTGGGCGCCCGTCAGGGCACGCTCACCGAGCCCGGGTACACGCTGACCCACGGGGAGCTGGAAGCGGGCGCCAGCGGAGCGGCGGCCCCGCTCGTGGGCATCACCGGGCTGGAGGGCAGCGTGGGCGTCGTGATGCTGGCCGACGCCGTGCCGGAGCGGGTAGGCCCGCGCGTGGTGGACGCGGCCCGAGAGGTGGCCGACGCCCTTCGCTGATGCGCTGAGCCCGCCGTACGAGGGGTGCGCCGGCCGCGGCCGAACGGGCCGCGCCGAGGCGTGCCCCGACGCATGTCCGGGCGCGCCCCGGCCGCGTACGCGCGAGCCCGTCCGGCCGCGTACGTACGCCTGCCCGCCCGGCCGCGTACGCAGGCCCGCCCGGCCGCGGCCCGGGAGCCCGTCCGGCCGCGTCCCGCACGGTGGGGGGCGGAGGCCGCGGGGGCGCCCGATACATTGACCGGGTGCTCTCTCGCCTCACACGTCTGCCGCGTCCCGCCGCCCTGGCCGTCTGCGCCGTGCCCGTGCTCGGCCTGTTCGCCGCCGCGGCCTTCGCGCCGCTGCCCTTCGTGATCGCCCAGCCGGGCCTCACGGCCGACGTGCTCGGCGACCGCGACGGCAAGCCGGTCATCTCCGTGACGGGCGCCCCGACCCGGCAGACCACCGGCCAGCTGCGGATGACCACCATCCAGGCCACCGGCCCCTCCACCACCGTGACCCTGCCCGAGCTCGTCGAGGACTGGTTCGACACCACCCGGGCGGTCATGCCCAAGGAGGCGGTCTACCCCTCCGGCGGAAGCGACAAGGAGATCGAGGCGCACAACCTGGAGCAAATGGCCGAGTCGCAGTCCACGGCCACCCAGGCCGCCCTCGGCTTCCTCCACAAGGACCCGAAGGACGTGAAGGTCCAGCTGAACCTCGCCGACGTGGGCGGCCCCAGCGCGGGCCTGCTCTTCTCCCTCGGCATCGTCGACAAGCTCGACGGCGACGGCAGCGGCGGCGACCTCACCGGCGGCCGCACCATCGCCGGTACGGGCACCATCAGCGCGGACGGCAAGGTCGGCGCCGTCGGCGGGGTGGCCCTGAAGACCCAGGCCGCGCGGCGCGACGGGGCGAGCGTGTTCCTCGTACCGGAGGCGGAGTGTTCGGACGCGCGGTCCGAACTCCCCGAGGGGCTCCGGCTGGTGCCCGTCAGTTCGCTGACGGACGCGGTGCAGGCGCTGCGTGCGCTGACCCGGGGAGAGCCGGTTCCTTCCTGCTGAGCCCGGGCTCGTCCGCCGGCTCCGGACGGGCCGGTCCGCGGCCGGTCTCCACCGGGCGCTCCATCGTCCGCCAGGCCGGGAAGACCAGCGGAGAGAGCGTGACCAGCAGGTACGTGCCGCCGAACAGCAGCAGTGCCCCGGTCGCCCCGATCCCGTCGACCAGCATGCCCGCCGCGAGTCCGCCCAGCGGCATGGTCAGCTCGCAGCCCGCCGTGGTCACGCCCGAGACGCGGCTGCGCAGCTCGTCCGGGACCCGCTCGTAGATCACGGTGGTCAGGATCGGGTTGAGCATGCCCGCGCCCAGTCCGGACAGCGCCATGGCCAGCGCGAGCGGCAGCGGGGTGTCGGTGAAGGCGGCGGCGGCGTACCGGGGAGCGCCGCACAGCAGGAAGGCGGCGGTGAACACCGCCCGGCGCGGGAACCGCTCGCCCCACGCCCCGTAGAGCAGGGCGCCCAGCAGCGCGAAGCCGCCGAAGACGGAGACCAGCAGGCCGACGGCCGTGGCGCCGCCGAGGGCCTCGCGTCCGTGCACGGGCAGCAGGACCGCGGACCAGCCCTGGTCCAGGCCGTTGGTCATCATCACCATCACGGTGATGCCCAGCAGCAGCCGGGTGCGGGTCAGGAAGCTCCAGCCCTCGGCCAGTTCCGCGCGGTACCCGGCGAAGGAGACCTTCCCGGCGGCCGGCTGCGGCTCGGCGGCCGGGACCCCGCGCAGGAAGGCGCTGACCAGCAGGGCCGAGACCGCGAAGGTGGCCGCGTCCAGCAGCAGGGCCGACTCGGCTCCGAACAGCGCGATCAGTACGCCGGCCAGTGCGGCACCGATCATCCGGGCTCCGCGCGAGACCGCGTCGTACAGACTCGCCGCCCGCCCCACGGTGGTGCCGGCGTGCTCGGCGAGGCTCGGCAGGAGGACGCCCCGGGCGGTCAGGCCGGGCGTGTGGACGAGGCCGCCGACGGCCATCAGCGCGCACAGCATCCAGAACTCCAGCACGCCCGCGTAGTGCAGGAGCGGGATCGCGCCGACCGAGACGGCGCAGACGAGGTCGGAGAGGGCCGAGACCCGGCGGCGGCCGATCCGGTCGATGACGGGACCGCCGACGAGCGCGGCCACGACGACGGGCAGGGTGGCGCAGAACGCGACGACCCCGGCCCGGCCGGCGCTGCCCGTGGTCTGGAGCACGAACCAGGGGACGCCGATGAGGGTGACGGAACTCCCGGCTATGGAGATCGTGTTGGCGGCCAGTACTGCCGCGAAGGGCCGCCGGCTCATGCGGCGTACGGGATGTAAGGGGCGGACGGGGCGTACGGGATGTACGGGATGTGCGGGGCGGGGGCGGCCCGCGCGGTGTGCGCCTCGGGGTGGGCCTCGGCGGGCGTGAAGGCGTGCACGGCAGGACTCCTTCTTCGGGGTGGTGGCGGAGGGGAGGGCGGGCGGGGCGCGCCGGACCGCCCGGCCTAGTCGTCGGCGCGCGGAAGCGCGTGCGTGTGGAAGCGGACCGCCCTGGTGCCCTCCTCGGGCGGCAGGTCGCGGTAACCGTCGATCAACTCGTGCAGCTTGTGGACGAGTTCGAGGCTCTGCGCGGGCGTCAGGTGCAGGGTGAAGTCACTGATGTCCGAGGCGCGCCGCCACTCCTGGGGCCAGCCGTGAGCCGTACCGAGCCAGGTGCTCATCTCCTGCGTGTGGATCGTCGCGATCTCGTGCAGGAAGAGGTCGGCCGCGCCGCGCGTGGCCGGGTCCTCGTCGTACAGCAGCTCCTCGTCGAACCGGGTGCCTTCGTGGGCGGCCCGCCACCAGCGCTCGCGGCCCTTGCCGTGCTCCGGCGCGTCCTCGACGAAGCCGTGCGCGGCGAGCTGGCGCAGGTGGTAGCTGGTGGCGCCGCTGGACTCGCCGAGGCGCTGCGCCAGTTGGGAGGCCGTGGCGGGGCCGTCGTGGCGCAGCGTGGCCAGCATGCGGATGCGCAGCGGGTGGGCGAGGCCGCGCAGCGAGCGGGCGTCGAGCGTGCGGAGCTGTGGCTGCGGGGTTTGCGGCTCTTCGGGCATGGCACGACCGTAGAGTTGCAAAGCAATCGATGCAAGGGTTTCTTTGCAACGTGTCCTTTGGAACCGCGCCACGCCTCACCGCGCGGGCGCTCAGCCCTCCTGCGCCGCCTGCTCCACCAGCGGGATCACCCGCAGTGGCACCGGGTTCTCCATCACGATGGCCGTCGAGGCGCGCACGATCCCCTCGAAGCCGACGACCCGGTCGATCACCCGCTGGAGATCGGCGTTGGAGCGGGCCACGAGCCGGCACAACATGTCCCCGTGCCCGGTCGTGGTGTGCAGCTCCAGCACCTCCGGTACGCCGTTCAGGTGCGCCCGTACGTCGGCCCCCTGGCCCTGTTTGATCTCCAGCGTCGCGAACGCGGTCACCGGGTAGCCGAGCGCCGCCGGATCCACCTGGGGGCCGAATCCGCGGATGACCCCGTTCGACTGGAGCCGGTCGAGCCGGGCCTGCACGGTGCCGCGGGCCACGCCGAGCCGGCGCGAGGCCTCCAGGACCCCGATCCGGGGCTCGCGTGCGAGGAGGACGATCAGCCTGCCGTCGAGTTCGTCGATTCCCATGGCTGCCTCCCGGGCGCGGGGGTGGTCATACTGCACAGATCTCTCAGCCATCCTCCGCCTCGACTGGGCAGTCTGTACAGCCAAATAGGAAACTATTGCGCAGCTTGTGGATGGGCGGGACTCTGCGCTCATGACTGAGTCTCTGGCGAACCTCGAAACCACTCCTCTCACCTCGCACACCTCGCGTGAGGCCGACCCCTTCCCGGTGAAGGGCATGGACGCGGTCGTCTTCGCCGTGGGCAACGCCAAGCAGGCCGCGCACTACTACTCCACCGCGTTCGGCATGAAGCTCGTCGCCTACTGCGGACCGGAGAACGGCGTCCGCGAGACGGCCAGCTACGTCCTCACCAACGGCGCCGCGCGCTTCGTCCTGACCTCGGTCATCAAGGCGACGACGGACCACGGCCGCTTCCTCGCCGAGCACGTCGCCGAGCACGGCGACGGCGTGGTCGACCTCGCGATCGAGGTCCCGGACGCACGCGCCGCGTACGCGTACGCCGTGGAGCACGGCGCGCGCGGCCTCGACGAGCCGTACGAGGTGAAGGACGAGCACGGCACCGTGGTGCTCGCCGCCATCGCCACCTACGGGCAGACCCGCCACACCCTGGTGGAGCGCAAGGACTACACCGGCCCCTACCTGCCGGGCTACGTCGCCGCCGACCCGCTGGTCGAGGGCCCGGCCAAGCGCACGTTCCAGGCCATCGACCACTGCGTGGGCAACGTCGAGCTCGGCCGGATGAACGAGTGGGTCGCGTTCTACAACAAGGTCATGGGCTTCACGAACATGAAGGAGTTCGTGGGCGACGACATCGCGACCGAGTACTCGGCGCTGATGTCGAAGGTGGTCGCGGACGGCACCCTGAAGGTGAAGTTCCCGATCAACGAGCCGGCGATCGCGAAGAAGAAGTCGCAGATCGACGAGTACCTGGAGTTCTACGGCGGGGCCGGCGTCCAGCACATCGCGCTCGCCTCGAACGACATCGTGGCGACCGTCCGGTCGATGCGGGCGGCGGGCGTCGCCTTCCTGGACACCCCGGACTCGTACTACGACACGCTGGGCGAGTGGGCGGGCGAGACCCGCGTGCCGGTGGAGACCCTGCGCGAGCTGAAGATCCTCGTCGACCGCGACGAGGACGGCTACCTGCTGCAGATCTTCACCAAGCCCGTCCAGGACCGTCCGACGGTGTTCTTCGAGATCATCGAGCGACACGGCTCGATGGGCTTCGGCAAGGGCAACTTCAAGGCGCTGTTCGAGGCCATCGAGCGCGAGCAGGAGAAGCGCGGCAACCTGTAGGCCGCGCCCACAGGCCCACAGGCCCACAGGCCCACAGGCCCACAGCCTCCGGCACTCCGGGCCTGACGGCCCCAGGGCCCCCGGCGCCGCCTTCGGCGTCCGGGGGCCCTGTCCCTTTTGCCGGCCGCGGCGCCGTCAGGAGCCGGCCGCGCCGGGCCTGGGTGACGGCTTCGGCTTGGCCGCCTTCGGGAGCTCCGGGGCCACCCACGGCTTCGTCGGCTGCATGTTCTCCGGGCCGCCCGCCGGCGGCTGGCCGATCGAGGCCAGCGCCTGCTTCGCCTGCGGGACCCGGGCCGGCGAGAACCGCGGGTTCGTCCGCAGCGCCTCCTGGAGGTAGCGCCGGGCCCCGGCCTCATCGCCCAGGCTCCGCTCGATCATCGCCCGGTGGAACGAGAACTCCGCGCTGCGCATACCCCGCTCCGTCGACTTCTTCGCGTACTCCAGCGCGGCCGTGTCGTCGCCCGTCCTGTGCAGCGCCCACGCCAGTGCGTCCGCGACCTCCATGCTCTTGTGCCGCGCCCACTCCTGCGTCAGCCGCCGCACGGCCGCAGCCGGATCCCCGTGGTCCGCCTCGAACAGGCCGAGGACCACCGCATCGTTCACCCCGTCCTCGGCGCCCCGCGCCGCGGCCGTACGCAGCATGTCGTACGGGACCTTCGCCTCGTCCCGGCGCCCCAGCGCGTCCAGCAGCTCGCCCAGCTCCAGCGCCAGCCTCGGCACCTGCGCCCGGCCCAGCGCCATCCGGTAGTCCCGCACCGCCTCCCCGCCCCGGCCGAGCCCCGCCAGCGCCCTGGCCCGGCCGCCCAGTGCCTGGGCCTGTGCCGGATCCGCGCGCAGCGCCCCCTCGTACTGGCGCAGCGCCTCCGCCGCGTCGCCCCGTTCCCAGGACAGCTCCCCGAGCCGGAACAGCACGTACGCCTTCTCCGCCGGGGCCTTCGCCGCGCCCCCGGCGTGCTCCATCGCCATCGTCGCGTCCTCGCGCCAGCCGCGGTCCCGGTAGACCTGCGAGGCCCGGATGAACGCCGCCAGCCCCGGACGCACGTCCAGCAGTCGCTCCATCGACCGCTCCGCGGCCTTGTAGTCGCCCAGGCCCGTGTACGCGTCCACCAGCACCGGGTACGCCGTCCACCGGTTCGGCGCCTGCGCCCGGACGAGCTCGCCCCACTTCTTGCCGGTCCCGAAATCGCCCCGGGCGTTGGCCAGCGTGCCCATGCCCGTCATCGCGTCGAAGTTGCCCTTCTCGGCAGGGCGCAGCTCCAGCGACCGCTTCAGCGCCTTCTCGGCCTTCGGGTACCAGGCCGGCTCCGTCGTCCGCCGCGCCTGCTCCAGATAGGCCGCCCCGAGCACCGCCCAGGACGCGTCGTCCTTCTGGTGCCCGGCGACCCACTTCTCCCGGTCCGCGACCAGGGCCGTCAGGTCCACCGCCGCCGCCGGCGCACCCATGCCGACCGCCGACGCGGCCCGTTCGGTGGGCCCCGGAGGGCGGGCGTCGTCGTCCTGGCGGGCCGGCCGGATCACCAGGGCCCCGGCGATCAGCACCACCGCGACCCCGGCCGCCACGAGCGTCTTGCGCCCGGTGAAGGTCACGGGCGGCGCGGGCTGCTGCGCTTCCTCGTCGATGCGGGCGGCGCGAGCGGCACGCGCGGCACGCGCAGTACGGGCGATACGGGAGATGCGCGCGGTACGGGTGGCACGGTCCATGGGGTCACTGTGCGTCAATATGAAGAGTTCGCCGAGGTGTCCGAAGCCCGTCGCGGCCGTGTTCACACCGATGGCCCCCGGTGCCACGCTGGACTCATGGATGTCATGGATGTCAAGGACGGCGCCGGCGAAGACGATCTCTCCCCGCGTCTGTACGCGAGCCTCCTGGAGGGGCTCCCGGCCGAGGCCCTCCTCACCGACCCCGAGGTGACCGCCTCCTACGCCACCGACATGGCCACCTTCTGCGCCGCCGGCACCCCGGCGGTCGTGGCCCTGCCCCGCACCGTCGAACAGGTGCAGCACGTGCTGCGCACCGCCACCGCCCTGCGGGTCCCCGTCGTCCCGCAGGGCGCCCGCACCGGCCTGTCGGGCGCCGCCAACGCCTCCGACGGCTGCATCCTGCTCTCCCTGGTCAAGATGGACCGGATCCTGGAGATCAACACCGTCGACCGCACCGCCGTCGTCGAACCGGGCGTCGTGAACGCGGTGCTCTCACGGGCCGTCGCCGAGCAGGGCCTGTTCTACCCGCCCGACCCCTCCAGCTGGGAGCAGTGCACGATCGGCGGCAACATCGGCACCGCGTCGGGCGGCCTGTGCTGCGTCAAGTACGGGGTCACCGCCGAGTACGTGCTCGGCCTCGACGTGGTCCTCGCCGACGGACGGCTGCTGCGCACGGGCCGCCGTACCGCCAAGGGGGTCGCCGGATACGACCTCACCCGGCTCTTCGTCGGCTCCGAGGGCAGCCTCGGCGTCGTCGTCCAGGCGGTGCTCGCCCTGCGCCCCGCGCCGCCCCGCCAGCTCGCGCTGGCCGCCGAGTTCCCCTCGGCCGAGGCCGCCTGCGCGGCCGTCTGCGCCGTCATGGAGGCCGGACTCACGCCCTCGCTGCTGGAGCTGATGGACCGTACGACCGTCCGTGCCGTCAACGCGCTCGGCAAGATGGGCCTGCCCGAGACCACCGAGGCCCTGCTGCTGGCCGCTTTCGACACCCCGCACGCGCCCGGGGACCTCGCCGCCGTCGGGGAGCTGTGCCGGGCCGCCGGAGCCACCGCCGTCGTCCCCGCCGAGGACGAGGCCGAATCCGAACTGCTCCTCCAGGCCCGCCGGATGTCGCTGACCGCCCTGGACGCCCTGCGCCCGGCGACGATGATCGACGACGTCTGCGTACCGCGCTCGCGGCTCGCCGAGATGCTGGACGGGACGGCCGCCATCGCCGGTGCGTACGACCTGCTCATCGGGGTCTGCGCGCACGCCGGCGACGGCAACACGCACCCGGTGGTCTGCTTCGACCCGGCCGACGAGGACGAGACGCGGCGGGCCCGCGAGTCCTTCGACGAGATCATGGCGCTGGGGCTGGCCCTCGGCGGGACCATCACCGGCGAGCACGGGGTCGGGGTCCTGAAGAAGGAGTGGCTCGCGCGCGAACTGGGGCCGGTGGGGATGGAGATGCAACGCGCGGTCAAGCAGGCCTTCGACCCGCTCGGCCTGCTCAACCCCGGCAAGCTCTTCTGACCGTACGCCGGGTATGGAGCGTACGAGCCCGAGGTGGCGGATCCGCATCACAGGTCGCCGTCCGCCGACTCGTCCGACGGCCACGGATCCCGCATCCACAGGTCGTCGGCCGGGGTCGGCGCGAGCAGTTCCGCCAGCGCGGCGTCCAGGCCCATCCGATCGGCCTCGGTGCCGGGCGGGACCGCGCGCAGCGTGCGCTCCAGCCACGCCGAGACCGCGGTGGCCGGGGCCTCCAGCAGGGCGTCGCCGTCGGGGGAGGTCAGCGCCATGCAGAGGACGGCCTTGTTGTCGACCTTGGTGGGCCAGATCCGGACGTCTCCGTGGCCGCACGGGCGGAACACCCCCTCGACCAGCAGCTCGCGGGCGAAGGTCCAGTTGACCGGGGTGCTGGAGCCGGTGTGGAAGGTGATGTGCACGGCGTACGGGTCGTCCGTCAGGTAGACCAGCCGGGCCGGGACGGCGACGCTGCGCTCGGGGGACAGGACCAGCTTGAGTTCCAGCTCGCGCTCGACGACGGGGTGGTGCATGGCGGCCTCACTTCGGGGTCTCCGGTTCGTTGCGCGGGGCCGGGTTCGCGCCCCACATCCCGAGAGAGCGCCGATGTGCCCGGGTATGACGCGACTTCGGGCACCGGATCGAGGATTGGCCGGATCCTGTCGGGTGTCCGAAAACAGTCGCAGGGTGCGACGTTCGCTCAAAGGCTTGGATTCTCCCGTTACCGGACCTGTCGGGGCACGGTTCTTGGCTATGGTCCTGCCCTTGCACAAGCCTCAAGCCACGATCGGAGTTGGGGACATTGACGGCCTCCCCTGGTGACGGCGAGCACGCTGCCCGCGAGGGCTACTACCCCGATCCGTCCATCCCCGGGTTCGTCCGGTACTGGAACGGCCTCAACTGGGTTCCCGGTACGAGCCGCCCCGCTGCCGCCCCCACCGCTGCCGCCGCCCCCACCGCCGACCCCGCCGCTCCCGCCCTCCGCGCCGCCCGGTCCGACGAGACGGGGCCGGTGTTCCTGGACGAGACCGGCATGGGCGAGGCGCTGGCGGGGCCGCTCGCGTCCGCCGTGCCGGCGGCTTCGTGGCAGGCCGATCCCCTGCACCAGTCAGGCTTCGGCGGGCCCCGCGACCACCGGGTCTCCTGGGGCGGCCCGGCGCAGCCGGAGCCCGACGGGGGCCACGCGTCCGCCCGTTCGGCACCGGCGGAGGTCTCGCCGGGCCGCGGTCCGCGCCCCGAGCCGCTGGAGGCGGCCGAGCGGGCGGAGCGCGGGCCGGGGGTGTCCTTCGCCCGCACGCCCTCCGCGACCGCGGAGCGGTTCCCGGCGCAGGCCGCCGTACGGGGCTCCGCGGAGAGCGTGGGCATCCTGTCGGCCCGCTCCCCGGCCGCCACCGCCCCGGCTCCGGCCCCGGCCCCGGCTCCCGTCGAGCCCGAGTGGCCCGCAGCCCCCGGCACCGGCGCCGGCCCGTCCGGCCTCACCTCCTCCTGGCCGCAGACCCCCCTCCGCCGCGAACCGGCACCCGAGCCGCAGATCCCGGCGGGGTGGGAGCCGTCGGCCCGCGCCGAGCCGCGGGCCGCGGCCGGCCGCGCCGCGTGGCCGCAGGCTCCGGCGCGGGACGACCGGGCGGCGCTCCACGAGCCGGGGAGCCCGGCGGGTGCGGACCCGGTGGCGCACCCCGAGCCCGAGGCGCCGGCATGGCGCGACCGGAGCACCCGGCACCGGCCAGGGGCCCCGGCGAACCCGTTCGCACCCGAGGCCTCGCCGGCCGCGCAGGCCCCGGCAGCGCGCCGCTCCGCGTCCGCGTCCGAGCCCGCGTCCGAGCCCGCGTCCGAGCCCGCGCCCGAGCCCGCCGCGGGCTCCCGCCGGGCCGGCGGGAGCCCCGCCGAAGAGGCTCGCGGCCTCGACGCCGGATCGGCTCCCGGCCGGTCCGCGCCGGCGGACGGGCGGGGCGTCCCCCGCGTCACCGACCGGGCCGTGTTCGAGCGGATGGCCGAGCGGGCCACCCGGCCCGCCGGGCTCGTACGCCGGGCCGTGGCCCGCGTGCTGGACACACTCGTACTCGCCGCGGTCGCGGCGGGCACCGCCCGGCCCCTGCTCCCCGCGGCCACCGCACATCTCGAAGCCAAGGTCGACGCGGCCAAGGGCAGCGGCCGGACCACCACCGTGTGGCTGTTCGACACCACCATCGCCGGATACCTCGGCCTCGTCCTGGCCGCCGTACTCCTCTTCGGGGTCTTCTACGAGGCGCTCCCCACCGCCCGCTGGGGCCGCACCCCCGGCAAGAAGCTCCTGGGGATCCGGGTCCTGTCCGCCGCCACCCTCCGCCCGCCCACGTTCGGCGCGGCCCTGCGCCGCTGGCTGGTGTACGCGTTCCTCGGGCTCCCCGGCAGCCTCTGGTGCCTCGGGGACCGCCCCCGCCGCCGGGGCTGGCACGACCGGGCGGCCAGGACGTACGTGGCCCGCTGACGCCCGGTCCGCGGGGCGCCCGGGGCTCCTTCCCCCGAACGGACGCCGTCCCGTTGCGGGGTTCGCGGAGCCGGGTTCGACTCGGGCCATGAGTACCGATCAGCCGCCGCCGGGCCAGCCGCCCGAGGACGACCCGTTCCTCAAGAAGCCCCAGGAACCGACGCCTCCGTCGGGCGGTTCGCCGTACGACCGGCCCCCGGGCGGCCCGCCGCCCCCGCCGCCAGGCGGTCCGTACGGCGGTGCGGGCGCGGGAGGCGGCGGCTACCCGCCCCCGGGCGGTTACCCGCCCCCGCCCCCGCCTCCGCCCCCCGGAGGCCCGTACGGCGGCAGCGGCGACTACGGCATGCCCGATCCGCTCGCCGGGATGCCCCCGCTGGCCGACTTCGGCAAGCGGCTCGGCGCCCGCATCATCGACGTGATCATCGTGCTCATCCCGCTGTTCCTCATCCAGCTGGCCTTCGGCACGAACCGGTACACGGTCGAGACGAACAAGGGCGAGGACGTCAGCGAGGTCTTCACCAAGTCGTACAGCGGCAGCGGCCTGGCGATGACGCTGATCTCGATCCTGTTCTTCGTCGGCTACGACTGGTGGTTCACGAGGAAGGACGGCCGGACGCTCGGCAAGAAGGCGCTCGGGCTGCGCGTGGCGATGCTCAACGACGGCAGCGTCCCGCAGTCGGGCGCCGCGCTCGGCCGGGCCGCGATGCTCTGGCTGCCGGCGCTCATCTGCTGCCCCTGCCTGTGGCAGATCGTGCTGATCGTGTCGATCCTCGTGGACAAGCCGTACAAGCAGGGCCTGCACGACAAGGTGGGCAAGACCGTGGTGGTCACCGCATAGCGGCGCGGCACACCGGCGCAGAGCAGGCCCGGGTCCCGCCGCGACGAGGCGGCGTACGGCTCAGTGGTGGACCGGCTGTTCGACGGCGGCCGTCCGGGGCTCAGGCACCCGGGCGGCCGCCGTCGCGTCCGCGGGGACCGGTTCGGGCGCGGTGCCGGACGAGCTCGCGAGGACGCCCGCGGGCGTGATTTCGGTAACACCGGGGGAAACGCGCGGGGTACGGGCCGTGGCCCGGGCCGTCCCGGCCGGAGCCGCGTGCCGGCCGCGCCGGCGGGGGCTGGCCGCGGTGAGCGCGACGAGCAGTCCGAGGGCCAGTGCGGCGGTGGCGATGACGGCGATCCCGCGCCCCGTGCTCGTCTGCGAGAGCAGCAGCATGGCGATGGTCGACACGACGACGGTGGCGGACCCGTAGAACAACTGGGCGGCAGTCGGACGCGGCATGGCGGTATCCGTCCTCAAGGCGGGGAGGGGGAGTCGGCTCAACTAGGTCGCGCGTCAAGGGACTCTACGTCGGTGGATTCCCGAGCGGAACCGCCAGTAAGCGTGACCTAACCCACGGTGCCCGGCGCACGGGGGGCGTACGGGATCATTCCGCGTCACACGCCGGGGGCCGGTACGCGGCCTTCGTCCCATATGGCAGAGGAACGTCCGTATACCGGAACTGCCTGACCGCATAGTGCAGTTGTAAGGAACAAGTCAAGGTCTGTCTTTTCCCTCGACTCTCCGGTCAAATGTCGTCACTTGAGACGCGCGCCGCGCGGAACCCCCCACTCCAACGGAGATGTTCCGACCTGTGTCGCGGCCGCGGGAGGGGAACGACATCAAGTGACCAGCAATTCCGCTCGCAGACGAGCGCTGCGCGCCGCAGCCGTCGGTGTGACTCTGGCCGCCACCGCGGCCTCCGGCGCCTTCCTCGTCACTGCACAGGCTTCCGAGGCGCCGTCGACCGCGCCCGCCTCGAACCGGCAGGACCCGACCGCCGCCTCCAAGGAGGCGGTCCAGCACAACCTGAAGGGCCCGTTCAGCGACCAGCAGGCGCAGGCCCGCGAAGCCGCGCTGGACCAGGTGCTGTCCGGCAAGAAGGCCGTGGAGCAGCGGGGCGCTTCCAAGGTCGTCAAGCTCGACGACAAGAAGTACGTCGAGCTCGGCCGTGAGAAGACCGACAAGATCTTCACGATCCTCGTCGAGTTCGGCGACCAGGTCGACAACACGACCATGTTCGACCCGGACGGCCCCGACGGCCCCAAGCCGGCGGTCCCGAAGTACGGCGGCACCCCCGGTCCGCTGCACAACACCATCGCGCAGCCGGACCGCAAGGACAACAACAGCACCGCCTGGCGCAAGGACTTCAGCCGCGACTACTTCCAGGACCTGTACTTCGGTACCGGCAAGGGCAAGGACTCGCTGAAGACCTACTACGAGAAGACCTCCTCGGGTCGCTACTCGGTCGACGGCCAGGTCGCCGACTGGGTCAAGATCCCGAACAACGAGGCCCGCTACGGCTCCAACTACTGCGGCCAGACCAACTGCGCCAACGTGTGGGACACCGTCCGCGACGGTGTCAACGCCTGGGTCGACGGCCAGAAGAAGGCCGGCAAGACCGACGCCGAGATCAAGGCCACGCTGGCGCAGTACGACCAGTGGGACCGCAACGACTTCGACGGCGACGGCAACTTCAACGAGCCCGACGGCTACATCGACCACTTCCAGATCGTCCACGCGGGCGAGGACGAGTCGGCCGGCGGCGGCGTGCAGGGCACCAACGCCCTGTGGGCGCACCGCTGGTACGCCTACGGCACCGACGCGGGCAAGACCGGCCCGGCGAACAACAAGGCCGGCGGCACCCAGATCGGCAGCACCGGCATCTGGGTCGGCGACTACACGATGCAGCCGGAGAACGGCGGCCTCGGCGTCTTCGCGCACGAGTACGGCCACGACCTCGGTCTGCCGGACCTCTACGACACCTCCGGTGGCGGCGAGAACTCGGTCGGTTTCTGGTCCCTGATGTCGGCCGGCTCCTGGCTCGGCGAGGGCAAGGACTCCATAGGCGACATGCCGGGCGACATGACCGCCTGGGACAAGCTGCAGCTGGGCTGGCTGAACTACGACCAGGCCAAGGCCGCGACGAAGTCCACCCACAAGCTGGGCGTGTCGGAGTACAACACCAAGGACAAGCAGGCGCTGGTCGTCGAGCTGCCGAAGAAGCAGGTCAAGACCGACATCGTCGCTCCCGCCGAGGGCTCCTCGCAGTGGTGGAGCAACATGGGTGACGACCTCAAGAACACCCTCACCCGCACGGTCGACCTGACCGGCAAGTCCTCCGCCGCACTGGGCCTCAAGGGCTGGTGGGACATCGAGAAGGACTACGACTACCTCTACACCGAGGTGTCCACCGACGGCGGCGCCACCTGGACCGTCCTGAACGGCACGGCCAACGGCAAGGCCATCCCGGCCGACGCCGCGGGCAACGCCGGTCTGACCGACGTCTCCGGCGGCTGGCAGGACCTGAAGTTCCCGCTCGACGCCTACGCCGGCAAGAAGGTCGACCTCCGCTTCCGCTACCAGACGGACGGCGGCGCGGGCGGCAAGGGCTTCACCGCCGACGCCCTCGCGATCACCGCGGACGGCCAGACCCTGTTCACCGACGGCGCCGAGAACGGCGACAACGGCTGGACCGCCAAGGGCTTCTCCCGCCAGGGCTCCGGGTTCACCAAGGAGTACCCGCAGTACTACATCGCGGAGAACCGCCGCTACGTCTCGTACGACTCCACCCTCAAGGTGGGCCCGTACAACTTCGGCTGGGCCGACTCGAAGCCGGGCTGGGTCGAGCACTACCCGTACCAGGACGGCCTGCTGATCTGGCTCTGGGACAAGTCCCAGAAGGACAACAACACCAGCCAGCACCCGGGCTCGGGTCTGATCCTCCCGATCGACGCCAACGCCAAGCCGATGAAGTGGTCGGACGGCACCCTGCTGCGCAACAAGATCCAGCCGTACGACGCGACCTTCAGCGCGTACTCGACGGACGCGTTCACCCTGCACAAGAACGGTGAGTCGCTGTTCCTGAAGCCGAAGCCCGCGAACATGGTCTTCGACGACCACAAGGGCAAGTACTTCTACGACGAGAACCCGACCGGTTCGGTGAAGGTCGCTGACACCAACACCAAGATCAAGATCGCGAAGGAGACCTACGACGGTCTCCAGATGACGATCGAGGTCGGGGCCGCCGCCAAGTAATTCGGCAAACCCGCAGGTCAAAGCATGATCGGCCGTCGCCCCCTAGCGGGCGGCGGCCGTTCGCGTTTAGATGCGGGTGCCAGTTTTTCTTATTGACGGGGGAGCTGAAGATCATGCCCGGTGGAGGTTTCGTCAGATTGCCAGGCGGCAGCGTGGTGGTCGCGCTCACGCTGCCGCGGCCCTGCGGCGAGGGCGGGAACGTCCGCGTCCTGGTGCACGCCGCGAACCGTGCCCGCGCCCTGACCAGGCTGCGGAACCTCGGCATGCGGGCGGTGTACCTGCGCGGCAACGCACAGCCGCCGACCCCCGACGAGGTCACGGCCGTCCTGCACCACCCGGACGGCCTGCTCTGGCGCGGGGCACCGGACCGGGCGCAGGAGCTCTGGCACCCGATCCGCGCCCTGCTGGGGCACTAGGACACCCGCTAGGGCGCCTGGCGGGGGCTCTCGCCGATCAGCTTCACGCCGGCCGAGCGGAGCTCCTCCACCGCCCGGGAGGCCGTGTGAGGGGCCACGGCGGCCGTCAGGTCCAGCAGCACGCGGGTGGCGAAGCCCTCGCGGGCGGCGTCGAGGGCCGTGGCCCGTACGCAGTGGTCGGTGGCGATCCCGACGACGTCGACCTCGGTGACCTCGCGGTCGCGCAGCCAGCGCGCGAGCCCGACTCCGTTCTCGTCGGCGCCCTCGAAACCGCTGTACGCGGCCTCGTGCGCGCCCTTGTCGAAGACGGCGGCCACGGCGCCCGAGGCGACCGCCGGGGCGAAGTTCGGGTGGAATCCGACGCCCTCGGTGCCCGCGACGCAGTGCACCGGCCAGGAGGTCTCGAAGTCCGGCTCGGCCGGGGGGTGCGCGAAGTGCGGCCCGGGGTCGACGTGGTGGTCGCGGGTGGCGACCACGTGCCGGTAGCCGGCCGTGGCCTGGCCGATCAGCTCGGTGATGGCGGCGGCGACGTCGGCCCCGCCGGTGACCGCGAGGCTGCCGCCTTCGCAGAAGTCGTTCTGTACGTCGACGACGATCAGTGCGCGGTGCATGTCGCGTGTCCTTCGGTTGTCGTGTTTGCCGCTGCGCGGGCTCTTCCCCCACCCCGCCCCTTCCCGAAACCGGGGGCGGCACCCCCGGTCCCGGCACCCCAGGTCCCCGGGTCCCCGCGCGGGGCTACGCGTACTCGGTCGGGATCACGGCCTCGCCGCGCGAGAGCTGCGACGCGGAGAGCGGCAGGCTCGCGAGGGCCTCGCGATGCCGGTCGCGCGCGGCCTCCAGGGACTCCCGCGCCACCACCTCGCCCGCCTTCACCAGCTGGACGAGGAGCTGCTCGTCCGCGAGCGCCGCCGGGACCGCGCCGGTGCCGACCACCTCGGCCTCCGCGACCCCCTCGGCGTCCCTGCGCCGCGCCGCCCACTTGCGGCCGCCGATCGAGGTCTTGCCGCCCGAGGACTTCTTCGCCACCGCTGCCAGCGGGGCCTTCGGGTCCGCCGAGGCGGCCCGCGCCACCAGTTTGTAGACCATCGAGCACGTCGGGTGCCCGCTGCCCGTCACCAGCTGCGTGCCGACGCCGTACGCGTCCACCGGAGCCGCCGCCAGCGAGGCGATCGCGTACTCGTCCAGGTCCGAGGTGACCACGATCTTCGTCGCCGTCGCCCCCAGCTCGTCGAGCTGCTGGCGCACCCGGTGGGCGACCAGCAGCAGGTCGCCGGAGTCGATCCGGACCGCTCCCAGCCCCGTGCCGGCGACCTCGACGGCCGTCCGCACGGCCTCGGCCACGTCGTAGGTGTCCACCAGCAGGGTGGTCCCGCTGCCCAGCGAGGCCACTTGGGCCTGGAAGGCGTCCCGCTCGGTGTCGTGCACCAGCGTGAAGGCGTGCGCCGAGGTCCCGACCGTCGGGATCCCGTACCGGAAGCCGGCCGCCAGGTCCGAGGTGGAGGTGAAGCCGCCGACGTACGCGGCCCGCGAGGCGGCCACCGCGGCCAGTTCGTGCGTGCGCCGCGCGCCCATCTCGATCAGGGGCCGCCCGCCGGCCGCCGAGGCCATCCGGGAGGCGGCGGCGGCGATCGCCGAGTCGTGGTTCAGGATCGACAGGATCACGGTCTCCAGCAGCACGCACTCGGCGAAACTGCCCTCGACGCGCAGGACCGGCGAGCCGGGGAAGTAGACCTCGCCCTCCGGGTAGCCCCAGATGTCGCCCGAGAAGCGGTAGGAGGACAGCCAGTCCAGGGTCCGCATGTCGACGACGGCCCGCTCGCGCAGGAACTCCAGCACGGCGGTGTCGAAGCGGAAGTTCTCCACCGCGTCCAGGACGCGGCCGGTGCCCGCCACCACTCCGTAGCGGCGCCCCTCGGGCAGCCGCCGGGTGAAGACCTCGAAGACCGACCGGCGGTCGGCGGTGCCGTTCGCCAGGGCGGCCTGCAGCATCGTGAGCTCGTAATGATCAGTGAAGAGCGCTGTCGACGGCACGTCCACCGGCAGGCCCAGGTCCGCAGGGTTCATGCCTCGGATGCTAGCGCACATTTCGTCAAAGTGACGAGATCTCGGGACCCGTTTGTGCGACGGGCCGGTCGCAGTGGCAGCATGGGACAAGTGAGTGTTGCTCCCATTGAGATCGAACGCACCGAGTCGGCCGAAGAGACCTTCGCGGTCCCCGAACCCGACGTCCCCTGGGTGACCCTGGTGCACAACGACCCGGTCAACCTCATGAGCTACGTGACGTACGTGTTCCAGGCGTACTTCGGCTATTCGAAGGACAAGGCGCACAAGCTGATGCTCGACGTCCACGAGAAGGGCCGGGCGATCGTGTCCAGCGGCACCCGTGAGGAAATGGAGCGCGACGTGCAGGCCATGCACGGCTACGGCCTGTGGGCGACCCTCTCCCAGGACCGCATCTGATGGGGCGCTCCGCCGGAATGTTCGAAGCCCTGAAGGGCGGCGGCGCCGCCATCGCGCTGGACGAGATCGAGGTCTCCATCCTGCGCTCGCTGGCCGTGCAGCTGCTGGAGCTCATCGGCCCGGGCGCGCCCGAGCCCGACGAGGACGCCGACCCGCTGGCCGTGCTGTTCGCCGAGAGCAGCCAAAAGCCCGTCGAGCGGCCGTCCGACCCCGCGCTGATGCGGCTGTTCCCCGACGCTTACGGCGGCCCCGGCCCCGAGGACCGGAAGGTGGACCCGGCCGAGCTGGCCGCCCGGTCGGCGGAGTTCCGCCGGTTCACCGAGAACGACCTGCGCAGCCGCAAGCGGGAGGACGCGCTGGCCGTCGTGCGGAGCCTGGACGGGCTCACGCCCGGCGAGGACGACGCGGCGGTGCTGGAGCTCACCGGAGAGCTCCGGCTGCGCTGGCTGGGCGCGCTCAACGATCTGCGCCTGACGATCGCCGCGCGGCTCGACATCACCGAGGACGACGAGAGCGCCATGCTCTTCCGGCTGCCGGACGACGATCCGCGCAAGCCGATGGTGATGGCGTACCTGTGGCTCGGCGGCCTCCAGGAGACGCTCATCGAAACGCTCTGAGAACTCCGCCGACACGAAGGGTGTTCGCTCAGCGGACGCTCAAATCCGGATAACGATCAGATCACCGCGATGCGGTGATCTGAGTCGTTTCAGGACTTGTGTCCCGAATTTCTTGTGGCTCAGATCACTTCCCCACGCCCCGGCCACCCATAAGCCCGTGATAAATCTTCACGACCGCCGCGGGGCGCCACCCATGTCCCCGGCCCGCTTGAACCGGCTGACCGCCGGGTGCAACTCCATCCGTATCCGGGGGGATCGAGGACCCGATCCGCTGCCTTCGCAGGCGCGGGTCGGCGTGGAGAAAGGCGCACCAAGACATGACCTCTGTGCAGGTCGAGCAGCACGACAAGACGCCCGGCGAGGGCGCCGCGGCCGAGGGTGGCGAGGGTTACCACCGCGCACTCGGAGCCCGCCAGATCCAGATGATCGCGATCGGCGGAGCCATCGGCACCGGCCTCTTCCTGGGCGCCGGCAAGGCGATCTCGAAGGCCGGCCCCAGCCTGATCCTGGCCTACGCCATCGCGGGCCTGGTCATCTTCTTCATCATGCGCGCCCTCGGCGAGCTGCTGATGTACCGCCCGGTCTCGGGCTCCTTCTCGGACTACGCCCGAGAGTTCCTCGGCCCCTTCTGGGGGTACGCGACAGGCTGGACGTACTGGCTCTTCTGGGTGGTCACCGGCATCACCGAGGTGACCGCGGCGGCCAAGTACATGTCGTACTGGACCCACGACAGCTTCCCGCAGTGGGCCTACGCGCTGATCTTCACGGTCATCCTCTACACCGCCAACCTGATCTCCGTGAAGCTCTTCGGTGAGCTGGAGTTCTGGTTCTCCATGGTCAAGGTCACCGCCATCGTCGGCATGATCCTGATCTGCGCCGGCATCCTCACCGTCGGCTTCTCCGACGCCGCCGCCACGGCCTCCGTCTCCAACCTCTGGAGCGACCGCGGCTTCTTCCCGAACGGCATCGGCGAGACGCTGATGACGCTCCAGATCGTCATGTTCGCCTTCCTGGCGGTCGAGCTGGTCGGCGTCACCGCCGGCGAGTCCAAGGACCCCGAGAAGACCCTGCCCAAGGCCATCAACACCGTGCCGTGGCGCATCGCCGTCTTCTACGTCGGCGCGCTCATCATGATCATGTCGGTCATCCCGTGGTCCAACTTCAAGGCGGGCGAGAGCCCGTTCGTGCTGGCCTTCGAGAAGATGGGCCTCGGCGTCGGCGCCGCGATCGTCAACTTCGTCGTGCTGACCGCAGCCCTGTCCTCCTGCAACTCGGGCATGTACTCCACCGGCCGCATGCTGCGCGACCTCGCGCTCAACGGCCAGGGCCCGAAGTTCTTCACCAAGCTCACCAAGAGCGGCACCCCGCTCGTGGGCACCACCTTCTCCGCCGCGCTGATGCTGGTGGGCGTCTGGATCAACTACGTCGCCCCGGGCAAGGCCTTCGACTACGTCGTCTCCTTCGCCACCATCTCCGGCATGTGGGCCTGGATCATGATCCTGGTCTGCCAGATCCGCTACCGCGCCAAGGCCGACCGCGGCGAGCTGCCGCAGTCCTCCTTCCGGGCCCCCGGCGCCCCGTGGACCAGCTGGTTCGCCCTGCTGTTCATCGGCATGGTCATCGTGATGATGGGCATCGACAAGGACTCCCGCGTCTCGCTGTACTGCGCGCCGCTGTGGGGCCTGATCCTGGGCGTCTCGTACCTGGTGCTCAAGAAGCGCAACCCGGCCGGAGCCGCCTTCAACAAGGCCGGCGGAGCCGACAAGGCCGCCGAGCCCGTCGCCTGACCGAGCCCGCCGCCCGACCGGTCCTGTCCAGCATCCGGGCCCTCCCGTACCACACCTCGGTACGGGAGGGCCCGTCTGCTTATCCTGTCGACCATGCTGACCCTCACCCAGGCGCTGTACGACCAGATCGTCGAGCACGCCCGCAAGGACCACCCCGACGAGGCCTGCGGCGTCGTGGCCGGACCGGCCGGCACCGACCGCCCCGAGCGGTTCATCCCGATGCTCAACGCGGCCCGCTCGCCCACGTTCTACGAGTTCGACTCGAAGGATCTGCTCAAGCTCTACCGCGAGCTCGACGACCGGGACGAGGAGCCCGTGATCGTCTACCACTCGCACACCGCGACCGAGGCCTACCCCTCCCGTACGGACGTCACGTACGCGAACGAGCCCGGCGCGCACTACGTCCTGGTCTCCACGGCGGACACCGACGGTCTCGGGGAGTTCCAGTTCCGCTCGTACCGGATCGTCGAGGGCGTCATCACGGAGGAGGAAGTGCGGGTCGTGGAGGGCTACTGACCACGATGTGAGCGCTTTGCGTCCACGATGCGGGATCACACTCCAAACGGGGGACCGGGAATCGTTAACATGACCGCATGGTTCCCCACGACGTGAGCATCGAGACGCCCGGCAGGCTGCTGCTCGTGGCGCGGCTGCACGTCGACCTGTGCCGTCTCGCCAGCAGCATCTGTCCTGCCGCCTGAGCACCACAGGCCCCCGCGCGGGGGCCATTCGCGCCGCGCGCCCTTCACGCACTTACGCCTTACTTCACAACTGGAGCCTGCCATGGCCATCGAGGTCCGCATCCCCACCATCCTCCGCACCTACACCGACGGCGAGAAGGCCGTCAACGGTGAGGGCACGACGCTGTCCGAGCTCTTCGCGGACCTGGAGACGCGCCACAAGGGCATTGAGGAGCGCATCGTCGACGGCGGCAAGCTGCGCCGCTTCGTGAACGTCTACCTCAACGACGAGGACGTCCGCTTCCTGGACGGCATCTCCACCGCCCTCAAGGACGGCGACAGCGTCACCATCCTCCCGGCGGTCGCCGGCGGCTCCGTCTGATGCGCTACGACTCCCCGCTGGCCGCGGTCGGCAACACGCCGCTCGTCCGGCTGCCCCGGCTGTCGCCCTCGGACGACGTCCGCATCTGGGCCAAGCTGGAGGACCGGAACCCGACCGGCTCGATCAAGGACCGCCCCGCGCTCCACATGGTCGAGCAGGCCGAGAAGGACGGCCGGCTCACCCCCGGCTGCACGATCTTGGAGCCCACGTCCGGCAACACCGGCATCTCGCTGGCGATGGCGGCCAAGCTCAAGGGCTACCGGATCGTGTGCGTCATGCCGGAGAACACCTCGCAGGAGCGGCGTGACCTGCTGGCCATGTGGGGAGCCGAGATCATCTCGTCGCCGGCGGCGGGCGGATCGAACACCGCGGTGCGGGTGGCCAAGGAGCTGGCGGCCGAGCACCCCGACTGGGTGATGCTCTACCAGTACGGCAACCCCGACAACGCGGGCGCGCACTACGCGACGACGGGCCCCGAGATCCTGCGGGACCTGCCCTCGATCACCCACTTCGTGGCGGGCCTGGGCACGACCGGCACCCTGATGGGCGTGGGCCGCTACTTGCGCGAGCACGTCGACGGCATCAAGATCGTCGCTGCGGAGCCGCGGTACGACGACCTGGTCTACGGCCTGCGCAACCTCGACGAGGGCTTCGTCCCGGAGCTGTACGACGCCTCGGTCCTGACGACCCGCTTCTCGGTGGGCTCGGCGGACGCGGTGACGCGCACCCGCGAACTCCTCCAGCAGGAGGGCATCTTCGCGGGCGTCTCCACCGGCGCCGCCCTGCACGCGGCGATCGGCGTGGGCCGCAAGGCGGCCCTGGCGGGCGAGAGCGCGGACATCGTCTTCGTCGTGGCCGACGGGGGCTGGAAGTACCTCTCGACGGGCGTCTACACGGCGAAGACGACGGAAGAGGCCATCGAGACCCTCCAGGGCCAGCTCTGGGCGTAGCCCCGCAACGGGGTCCGGGGGCTCGCTCCCGGGTGTTCTTCCGGCCGGCCCGGCGCCCGAGGGCCCGGTCCGGGCGGGGCGGGCCGGGCCCGGCCCGGAAACGCGGAAGGGGCGGGCGTCCGCGGGCGGGGAGAAGGCGCCGCGCAACGGCCCGGACCACCCGGCCCCGCCCCGCGACCCGGCCCCGCCCCGCCCCGCGGGCCGGTGCCTCAACCCGCCAGCAGCTCCGCGAGCACGGCGGCGTGGCTCGACGCGGGGTCCCTGACCGCGGTCAGGAGGGTGACCGGCCCCGCTTCGGCCAGGCCGCGCAGCCGCTCCAGCTCGGCCGCGGCGGCCGGCTCCGCCAGCTCCGCCTCGTACCGGACCCGGAACTCCTGCGCGGAGCCCCCGCCGCCGTGGAACCACTTCCGCAGTTCCCCGGACGGGGTCACCGCCTTCGGCCACTCGTCCACCGCGGCCGCCGCCTTCGCCAGGCCCCTCGGCCACAGCCGGTCCACGAGGACCCGTACGCCGTCCGCCCCCGGCTCCGGCGGATCGTAAACGCGCCGCACCCGAATCACCGGCCGCCACCTCCGAGTCCCTTGACCTCGTCCCACACCGCAGGATCCAGTACCCCCAGCCGGCCGGCGAACTCCCACACCGACACCTCGGCCGGCCGGTCCGCCTCCAGGAAGCCCGCCCGGCCCTGCGCCCCCACCGTCCCCGGCGGCAGCGGGATCACCCCGGCCCGCCGGTCGTCGTACTTCCCGGTGATCCACGCGACCCGCGCCCGGTGGGCCCGTACGGAGGCCACCGCCAGCACCAGGCACAGCCGCCCGTCCGCGAGGGACCACAGCTCACCGGCCCGCGGCTGCGGAGCCGCGCCCGGCCCGTGCGGCGCCGCGGCCCGCCGGGCGCGCCCCGGCCGCCGCCCCGCGATCAGCACCACCAGCACCACGGCCACCACCGCGGCCGCGGCGGGCCACCAGGACGTGTCCATATTCCGAAGGTAGCCGCGCCCCCACCCCCCGGCACGGCAGTGCACCGGCTGTGCACCGGCACGTCCGTGCCCACCGTCGCTCCCCCGGGTGACAGCACAGGTGATTCCCCCCACAACGGCCTGCCGCGGAGGAGCGACCTGACGTTTCGCGCCTTACGCTCGACCCACGCACGGCCCGCATTCCGTCCACGGACCGTCCCCGGAGGTTCTCGCTCCATGAAGCTCACCGTCGTCGGCTGCTCGGGGTCGTTCCCGTCCGCGGAATCGGCCTGTTCGAGCTACCTCGTCGAGGCCGACGGCTTCCGGCTGCTCCTCGACATGGGCAACGGCGCCCTGGGCGAGCTGCAGCGCCACGTCGGTCTCTACGACCTCGACGCGATCTTCCTGAGCCATCTGCACGCGGACCACTGCATCGACATGTGCGCGTACTTCGTCGCCCGCTTCTACCGCCACGAGGGCGGCCGCTGCGGCACCATCCCCGTCTACGGCCCCGAAGGCACCGAGAAGCGCCTGACGACCGCGTACGAGGACGTTCCCGACGAGCGCTCGATGAGCGAGGTCTTCGACTTCCGGACCCTGAAGTCCGGCAGCTTCGAGATCGGCCCGTTCACGGTCCGCACCGAGCGGGTCAGCCACCCCGTCGAGGCCTACGGCATCCGCGTCGAGCACGGCGGCCGCTCCCTCACGTATTCCGGCGACACCGGGGTCTGTCCCGAGCTGGGGATGCTGGCCGAGCGCACGGACCTGTTCCTGTGCGAGGCCTCCTTCACGCACGGCAAGGAGGACGTCCCGGGCCTCCACCTCAACGGCCGCGAGGCCGGGGAGTTCGCGCACGGCGGCCGGGTCGGCCGCCTCGTCCTGACGCACGTGCCGCCGTGGACGGACGCCCGCCAGAACCTGGCCGACGCCCGCGCGATCTACGACGGCCCGGTGGACCTGGCGTACGCGGGCGCGGTCTACGAGGTCTGAGCGCGGTCCGGCGCCGTCCGCGGCGAAGCCCCCGCCCTCCCGGAAGCCGTCTGGGCGGCCGTGTACGAGGACACGCCCACGTACAGCGCCT